>NZ_CALIBB010000140.1 GCF_938045595.1 uncultured Campylobacter sp. | reverse complement strand
CAGCTTTAGAATTTTTACGATTTGCAGCATCGCGTCCAGATCGATTTGTATCTTGCTTGCAAGCTTGTCGCCTCGTATCGGCTTACTTAGATCGGGCTCAAAGCTATCGTATAGACGAGGTATTTTTATATAAATTTTGTTTTTTCTGAAGCTAAGTTCAATGTATGATTTCGTAAGCATTTTTAAAAATAAAATTTTCTCCATCAGCGCCGGCGTTAGCACATACGCTGCGGCGACCGCGTCTTTTGTATATACCGCAAAAGATCTATTAAATTTCGCGTTATCCATATTGCAAAATTTTGCACCGCTTTCCAAGACGCCGTGCGATAGCTTTATTTGTCTTGGAAGAATAAAAACGTCGGATCTGATCTTTTTATGAAAATCTGCCGCGAAAAAAAGACCTTGAAATATCTCCATCTCCTTTTTTTCATAAGTCAAAGTAAAAAAGCTATCATCTATAGTCTCTTTAGACATCCAAATATCGCAGAAGCTAAAGTCCACGCCGTCTATGTTTCCGTATATCAAATCATCTCCGCCGGAATTTGCATATTGATTAAAAAGCCCGCTTTGCAGGATATCTTGCTCTTGAGTTACGGCGCCAAATCTGTTGTATTTATATCCTAGACTTTCGATGTATGGCATTATATAGAGGGCTTTGTATTGTAGCGCAAATTCTCGCGTTTTGACTTTGTAGGTTTTTTCGTAAAATAGCTTATAAGTAAAATATAGCGCTATGCCCAGACCAAATAAAAGATACGGCATCCCCAAAGGCGTACCCTCTTCGCTAGCCATATACCTCATTAGGAAAACCGCAGGGATAAATATCGCACAGGCTTTAAGCAGGCTTATTATTTTCCATTTTATGCGGCTTTGCAGTAGCTTGCGGCGCTCTTTTTCCAAATTTACGATAGTTTGTATGTCCAGCAATTTTCGATCCTAAATTTCACCGCTTGTGGTAAGATAGCTCAAATTTAACCTCTAAATTTAGGCAGGCAAAGCTAGGCTTAAAGCTTGCCGTCAAATTTCAACAGTTCGTTTGCATACGCTCGCACGCTCGCATCCACCGCTACAAGCGCATCCGGATCCGTTACGCTAGGCGAGTTAAATTTCTCCACGCACTTTAACACGACACGCGCAATGTCGGTGAAGCGGCACCGCTGCTGCAAAAACGCATTTACGCCCGCTT
>NZ_CALIBB010000139.1 GCF_938045595.1 uncultured Campylobacter sp. | reverse complement strand
ACCTTCTTTTTCTAAATAATCTGATAAGCAGCACTCTTCGATAAATTTATAACTTATAGAGGCGTTTTTAACTTTGTGAAATCCAAAAAGTCCTTTTATATTTTTCTCAAAATTTTCTTGATAAATCATATAAAATTCTATTTTTGCGCCTTCTAAAATCGTGTGATACAAGAAATACCAAACACCATAACTCCTAATGCTTGGGCGTCCATTTTTACCACCATCTTGATAAATATTTAATGTTCCTTTTATGCCGCCTTTATCTTGACTGCCACCAATTTTTTTAATCTCACCATTGACAACAATCAAATAAACTCTTGCAACATTTTGTATTAAAATTTTACTATCTAATATAACACCGTTCTCATCTTTCAAAGTGCTCAGATAATTAAACTTTAACCTTGTTTTGCCATTTATATACTCTACATCAGCTATCTTAAATGCTGTTTTTACATCACTTATTCTCAAATTTTAATCCTTTATTATTAGTAGTTCATGCGACTTTTTAATGTTATTTGTATCGCCGCGCTCTAGGCGGTTTTTGCCTATACGAGTTTCACCCTGCCCCATTGTATATTGCCAAGAAGGCTCCAAGATTTCAAAATTTTTATAGGTTTTACGCACGAATTCGCAATCGTTATAGCTAAGTATAAATTTACCATTGTGCGTCTTTAATAAATCCGCTAGCAGCTCATGCTTGAAGCCATTATGGTGGATAGGAAAGTTGCGCTGCGGATAAATTCCTCTAAACATCTTTGAATTCCCATCTAGAAAATACGGTGGATCTAGATAGAAAAAATCGTTCGGATAGAGCTCAAAAGCCTTTTCAAAACTTTCGCAATCCACCTTTAAATTTGGCAATTTAAAATCTCTTATTTTTTCTATGTTCTTTAAATACCTCACTTTGTCTTCATAAATTTTACTCATCCAGCCTAAAAACCCGGGTCCATAGCTGAGATTAAAGTTGAAATAATAGTCTCTCGCTAGTGTTAGCGGTGGTAAAACCGCGTCCTTGATCCAGTGCGATTTTAGTTCCTTTTTTATGATATCATAAGTTTCTTTTGTAGGTTCTAGATTTAAAAGCTCGGCATAAAGCTCAGTGGGTCTGGCAAGTAAAACCTGCCAGAAATTTACTAAAATATCGAAAATATCAAATCCTAAAACCTCTAAATTTAGCTCCTTGGCGATAGCGATTTCCACGCTTCCACCGCCGAAAAAAGGTGAGATTACCCTCTTTGTATCGTTGGGAATTTTTTCTATTACCAGACCTACGGCTAGGCTCTTGCCGCCAGGATAGCGCAG
>NZ_CALIBB010000138.1 GCF_938045595.1 uncultured Campylobacter sp. | reverse complement strand
GCAAGGAGTGCTTTTTAAACGAGCTGTGCCACAGCAAGGATAAGAATTTCCCGTAAAATTTTAGCCTGCAAATGCAAGCTTAAATTTACTGGCTTAAATTTGACGGAATTTTAAAATTTTGACGCCTTGCTTAAACCCACTCTACGGCAGACGTTCGGCTTATTATGGCGCTAAAATTTAGATTGAAATTTTATAAACGCCTCTTTGATTTTTATCTTTTAGCAAATTAGCGTTTTGCTTTCGGGACCTACTGTTTTGCCAGCCAAGCCCGGTATCCTTCACTTTTAATCACGTCCGCGATGCTTTTTGCCACCTCCTGCGGCAAAAATTCGGACTTTTTATCGATGACGGACACTAGCGCGTAAGTGCTATCGTAATCTTGCAACTCCAAGCCCGCGCGCACCAGCGTTTCGTATAAAAACGGCTCGTCTTTTTCGATGCTTACCGCATCATCGTTTAAAAACCCATAGATGAACGCAAGCTGTTTTTTATCGCCGATTTTTAAAAAATAATCGGCTAAATTCGTCGCGCTCTTAATGATGATTTTGCGTAGCTCGTCTATCTGCTGCGCAGAGTAACGCTGGGTAATCAGCCGCCAATTTTCCGCCATCCTCGCCGCAATGATAGACAGCTTGAAAGCTCTGCCGCCATAAGCGTATTTTTCGCTTTCGTCGCCGATTTTTTCTATAGCCTCGAATTCGCTCATCATATACTCGTATAGCTCCTCATCGCTGCCGCTGAAATTTTCTAAATATATCGTCTCGGCGATAGTCTTGGAATTTTTAGGCAGATCGCCTGCGTATTCTGGCTCCTGCTCTTCATTTTCTTCGTCCCAGGCGGCTTTTCTAGCTTCAAAAGTTTTAAAATCCACTAGCGGATTAGCGCCCTTTTTTACAAATTCAAAAAAAGCAGAAATATCTATCTGATACTCATCTTCGCAAATTCCGTCCTTAAACATCAACTCGCAATTTTCAAAAAATTCCCAACCATCAAGCGCGCCTAGGTAGCTTTGACCGATCCGTCCGTCTAGGACATAGACGCATTCGCTAGCGCTATGATCAGGCATCGCGTGGTCGTTTGAGACGATATATGGCGCTTGCGTT
Source organism: uncultured Campylobacter sp. (assembly GCF_938045595.1). Classification (GTDB taxonomy): domain Bacteria; phylum Campylobacterota; class Campylobacteria; order Campylobacterales; family Campylobacteraceae; genus Campylobacter_B. The sequence continues at coordinate 645 of NZ_CALIBB010000138.1, read as the reverse complement.
TTTCCAAAAACCTGCAACATTCCGTCGTTGTATTCGCCGCTTATGCCCCAAAGCGCCGTTAGATTGCCGCCGATTGCGATAACGCCGTCCTGCGAATGCAGATAATTGCACGCCGTATTTTTGGCGACTTGCAAAAACAGATAATCATCATCGATGATATCGCCGTCGGTGGATAAATTTCCATTAACAAACATCGCTCGTGCGCTATTTTTACCGCCCGCGTCGCTAAATTTATCCTCAAGCCAAGCGGAATTTAGCGTGCCTCCCGACAGGCTAAGATCGCCGTCAAACACCAGCACGTCAAAACTACTATCCAAATGTAAATTTGAGCCGTATTTTTTCTCAAATTCATCATAAGGCAGTATAAAAACGGGTGGAATTTTCATCGCAAAAGAGCTACGACTTTCGTATCGCTTTGCTTGTGATTTAACGATCTGCTCGCAATTTTGCAGAAAATTTTTGATCTGGTTTTTCATTTTTATCTCCTTTTAAATTTGCTATTTACGGCGGGTGTTCCTGTCATATAGCATGCGGAATAAAAATTTTGCCAAATTTCGAAAAAGCACTCGCGAGACGAGCCGCCCAAATAAAATAAAGGCGAAGTATTTTTGTTCTAGACGAGGCGGATTTAAATTTAAGGGCGGG
>NZ_CALIBB010000137.1 GCF_938045595.1 uncultured Campylobacter sp. | reverse complement strand
TATCGTGGAAAATTTGCCGAGAGTATTTCCGGAGGGGCTGGGTGCGAAGATCGAGTATGCCGCGATCCGCACGCCTGAAATCTTTAAAATCATCGCGCAAAAGGTCGAGCCTGCCGAGATGATGAGGACATTTAATATGGGCATTGGCATGATCGTCGTAGCACCGAAAGAAAACGTAGATTTTGTACTAGCAAATACCGACGGCTACGTCATCGGCGAGATCGTAAAAGGCGGGGGCGTGCAGCTAGTGTAAATTTGAAGCGGTAAAATTTGCCGTTTTTTGCCAAGGCGTAAGTTTGCGTTTAGGCTAAATTTTAAAGCTAGCATTGCGACCGCTTCCAAAAACAGCGCCGATAATTATTATACGATAGGCCTTGCGGACGACAGGTACGACTATAAAAACTATCTGCTTTTCCAAAGACCTATCAAGCTCGGGCGGTACGAGGACGCACCGCATAACGGCTTATACGCCGAGTGTAGGTGACGTATGCCGTGGCGCCTGCAAGGCGGTGAAAATCACTAGAGCTTATCGTTTTTGAAGTCCAAGACAGCGTCATCACCGTGGATATCTGCGGCCTCAAAATTCCCAAACGCTTCATTCAGTATTGCAAAGAAATTTTCGGCGATCTGCTTAGCATCGAGGGATAAAATTTAAATGCGCAGCGGCATATAAAAGCAAATTTTGCAATCACAAATATAAAGCCGAAATTAAAATTTAACGAGCGAATTTTTAGATAGCGCGGGATAAGAGCGTTTAAGCAAAGCCATTAAACGCAACAAAACTTTGCGCCGGAGTAAAATTTATTGCGAGACTTGCGCATCAAATTTGGCGCAAGTATTATGTGGCAAAATTTACCCTTCCAAACATAGCTAAATTTCACGCTCGATCTGCAGTCATCTGAGCTTTAAATTTAGACGCGCCGCTTGTTTTTTTAGAAAGGGAATCTCTAGCGCGCCCACACTGCCGCCTGCCTTTCCAGGAAAGGGCGATCGCTCGCTCCTTCTATTTAAATTTTATCTATGCGCTCGTGCCTTATTTTGCAAAATCTAAAATTTTAGCGATATTTTCGCGGCTGTAGAGCTCCGCCATATTCCAAGCTTTGGCGTTTGTCGCGGCTACGTCTATGACCTCGTCTAGCACCTTGCCTTCGATGCCGAGCTGTGCCAGGCTAGTAGGCG
>NZ_CALIBB010000136.1 GCF_938045595.1 uncultured Campylobacter sp. | reverse complement strand
GAAGAGCTAAAGAGGCTTTTAAAAACTGAAAGTGATTTCATTATGCTCAAGCTAATTTTAAAATTCCATATAAATTTAAGCCGATGAATTTATATGAAATTTAATGACGAGCTAAGATATAGAGCAATAAAATATTGCTACTAAAGAAGCTCTTTGGGCTTTACAAATTTGCATATGTATTTTTATAAGGGTTAGATATGCGCAGTATAGTATTTCTTTTCATAATACCCGCTTTTTTTACCATAAGCTTTTTTGTCGCCTTAATCGCCCCTAAAGGCAAACGCAAACGTTTTTGGCTTCTTGTTTGGTTTGTCGTATTTTTCGGTGACGGATTTATAGTTTCTGCCATATTTCACTGCTACGGATATTTATACGGCAAAATAAACGTCTATGAAAAGCCCGCTATCAGAGCATATTATGCCGGAGAAAAGAAATTTGATCTAGGGTTTCCTAAAGTAAATCAATTCTCATCGCAAGATTATACTAAAGACATTGCTTTTACGATGTTGATAAATGGCAATTTGGACTATATAGATTATAGAGTTCAAGCGAAAGATAGTGCCAATAATGGTAAATTTTTTAGAATGTACGTAGATAACAATACTTCAAATAAATGCTTTATGTCGATAGATGAAGAACTAAAGGACTACTTATCCGATAAAAAAATACCTTACTCTGAATTTAAACAACTTTACGACGAGTACCACTCAAAACCTGGCGAGTATAAAGAGATATATTATGATGCTTGGTTTGATAACGAAGAGAGAAAAAAGAGTTACCCGCAGCAACAAAGAATAGTAGTGGACAAAATAATAAAAATAGTGCAAGAACGATATAGAAGCCCAAACCCTATTAATATGAACGGCAAGGTATTTACATGGGACGACTATCAAATAAAACGGGTTATAGATAGGCTACAAGACGTAGATAAAAAAATGGAATACTACAAGCAAATTTATAAAGACAAATGCATAGCGCGCAAAGAAATCTCCAAAGATGAGATAGCGCCTACCGAGCTTATAGTGGAAGATCCATATCATCTCCTAGAACCAAAGCCTAATATAAAAACTATATTCGATAATATGCTGGGCATGGGATTTAACTACGGTGGAATCATAAAAGATATAAATACGGGCAAGATACTAGCCGACAATATATACATCTATGAGTCTTATCACACTTGGATATTGCAAGCTCTAGTGAGTGCTTTGGGTCCGCAATCTGGCGGTGAGTTTTGGATGTGTAACAAAAATGAAACTAATTCAATAGAAAAGTGTAATCAAAAGATGATAGAGGAATTCTTCAGAAAGGATAGAAAATGAGAAAGTTTGAGGCACTAAAAACATATGCAGAGCTAGCATGGGCGGGGTATA
>NZ_CALIBB010000135.1 GCF_938045595.1 uncultured Campylobacter sp. | reverse complement strand
TTTGGAATTTTTGGAATTTTTGGAATTTTTGGAATTTTTGGAATCCCGCCGCCGCGACTTAAAATTTTGGCAGCGGAATTTAGAAAGCTTTGCTAGCTTTAATAGCCCGTGCAAGGCTAAATTTAAACCTTACGCGGTTAGAATTTGTACGCCCGCGCGAAGAATTTTACAACTTATAGTTTGCTCGCATTTTTGCCTAGATAATCCGCGACGCCTTTAGGGTCTGCTTTCATCCCTGCGTCGCCTTTGTGCCAGCCTGCCGGGCAAACCTCGCCGTGCTCGTTCGTAAATAGCATCGTATCGACCATGCGAAGCATCTCGTCGATGTTTCTACCGAGTGGTAGGTCATTGATGACGGCGTGGCGAACGGTGCCGTCTTTATCGAGCAAGAAACTACCGCGAAGCGCTACGGCGTTGCCGAACAGCACGTCGAAACTGCGCGCGATGTCCTTCGTGATGTCTGAGACGAGTGGGAACTGCACTTTGCCGATACCACCTGCATTTACCGGAGTATTTTTCCATGCAAGATGCGTAAATTCGCTATCGCAGCTAACGCCGATAACTTCGATACCCTTAGATTTGAAATCTTGATATCTGTGATCGAATGCGATGATCTCGCTCGGGCAGACGAAGGTAAAATCTTTTGGATAAAAGAATACGACCGCGCCTTTTTCGCCGATATTTTTATAGAGGTTGAAATCCTCAACTATTTCGTTGTTGCCTAAAACCGCAGTTGCCGTGAAATCAACGGCTTTGTTGGTTACTATCATTTGTTTCTCCTTGTTAATAAAATTTATGATGGCGATTATACATTTTAAAACTTTATATTTGCTGAAATTTGATGAAAATTTTTATATAATAAAATTTATTTGCTTGATAATATTAAATTTTATCATTTTTTAAATTTAGTATGTTATCATCACACTTCATTTTTTGATAAAGGAGAAAAAATGGCTGTAAAAATTACCGATATTTGCATTAGCTGCGGCTCATGCATCGACGAGTGTCCGGTAAATGCGATCGTGGACGATAGCGATAACCCAAGCGGCGAGGATAGCTACTATGTATATGCTGATAAATGCGTCGAGTGCGTCGGTTACAACGACGAACCGGCTTGCGCTAGCGCCTGTCCGACCGACGGCTGTATCGTCTGGAGTGACATCGTAGCGGGTCAACCTAGCAGGGATAGTATAGGTGCGGATCTGCGCAGCGGAGATACCCCGGTATTTGCTTAGCAGATAAAATTCCGCGATCAAATGCGCGGAATTTTAATTCATTCAATCCTTAAATAAATTTTAACCTATTTTTCGATACAATCCGCCTTTCACTTTAAGGAGATTATATGCAGCAAACGCTTTCTATTATTAAGCCTGATGCCGTTAAAAAGGGCGTTATCGGCAAAATTATCGATCGTTTCGAAAGCCACGGACTAAGAATCGCAGCGGCTAAAAAATTATGCCTAAGCGCTGAAGATGCGGGTAAATTTTATGAAATTCACAAGGATCGCCCTTTTTATAAGGATCTGATTGAGTTTATGACTAGCGGTCCGGTGGTCGTAATGGTGCTAGAAGGCGATGATGCCGTAGCTAAAAATCGTGCGCTAATGGGCGCTACCGATCCGAAAAAAGCCGATAAAGGCACGATCAGAGCGGACTTTGCGGACAGCATCGACGCTAACGCCGTTCACGGCAGCGACAGCCTAGAAAACGCAAAAACCGAGATCGCATTTTTCTTTGCAAAAAGAGAAATTTGCTAAGAGTACCGCGTGAAGATCGCTTTTGCTAAAATTTCCGCCGCGCCCGTGCCGTTTGAAATTTCGAGGGACGGACTTAAGCTTAGCGGAAATTTAAAACGAAAGGACTCTAAGTTTGTAGAGTGCAAGGGCGAAATTAAGGGTAAAATTCCATACATTTGCGACCGCTGCGGCAAAGAATTTGATCTTGACGTAAACGAGAGCGTAAATTTGCTTTTAAGCGAAGGCGTTTTTAACGACGAAAGGCACGAAAGCTTGGATGTTATGGAGTTTTTCGGCGCCGAAGTTGATCTGGATGAAATTTTAAGAAGCGAAACGGAAGCTTTTAAAAGCGACTATTTTTATTGCGAAGAATGCAAGAACTAAATTTATAAAGGAGAAAAAATGGCAGTTCCAAAGCGAAGAGTTAGTAAAACTCGTGCGGCGAAAAGACGCACTCACTACAAAGTGACCCTTCCGATTCCCGTCAAAGATAAAGACGGAAGCTGGAAAATTCCGCATAGAATAAACAAAACTACGGGCGAATATTAATCCGATGATTTCCGTTGCTATAGACGCGATGGGCGGTGATTTCGGCTGCGAGCCGATAATAAACGGAGTCGTAGATGCGCTGCGAGAGCGTAAATTTAATGCATTTTTGGTAGGCGACGAAGCGCAAATCAAGCCTTTTATTCCACAAGATCAAGGCTTTGAGAAATATATTACTTACGTAGCTGCAAGCGAAGTTTTCGAGATGAAAGAGGGCGCAACCGACGCTCTCAAACGCAAAGAGAGCAGCATCTTTAAAGCGGTCGATCTAGTAAAAGACGGCACTTGCAAAGCCGTGGTATCCGCAGGACATAGCGGCGCTACGATGAGTCTTGCGACGCTTCGCATAGGAAGGCTCAAAGGTATCTTGCGCCCGGCGATTGCTACGCTGATGCCAAATTCCATAGGCGGTCGCACGCTTGTGCTAGATGTGGGCGCTTATGTGGATTGCAAGCCTGAGAATTTGTTTCAATTTGCGATTATGGGCGAAGCATATGCCAAGGAGATTATGGGTTTAAACGCACCACGCATCGGCTTATTATCCAACGGCGAGGAGGATAGTAAAGGCAACGAGGTAACAAAAGAAACCTTTCATATGCTTAAGAAGATGCAAAATTTTATCGGAAATGTCGAAGGCAATCAAATTTTTGACGGCTCCGTGGATGTCGTAGTTTGCGATGGATTTATCGGTAACATTATGCTAAAATCCAGCGAAGGTGTCGCAAGCGCTATCGGAAAACTTATTAAAAACGAAACGAAAAAATCCCCGATCGCCATCGCTGGCTCCATCTTGATGAAGCGCGTCTTTAAGATAATCAAAAAAAGCACGGACTACGACGAATACGGCGGCGCGCCACTTTTAGGCGTCAAAGAATGCGTCATCATAAGCCATGGCAAAAGCACTCCGAAAGCCGTTAAAAATGCGATCTTTCAGGCGCTTAAATTTGCAGATTCCAAAATCAACTCCGCGATAGAAAGCGAAATTTCTTCAAACGAATAGGAAAACGAATGCAAAAAGCCTCGATGATCTCAATCGCAGCATACGCGCCGAGCGAAATTTTAACCAATTTCGATCTTGAAAAGATGGTTGAAACGAGCGATGAATGGATCGTCAAGCGAACGGGCATTCATGAGCGCCGTATCGCAAAGGGCGAAACCACTAGCGATCTAGGCGCGAAAGCGGCGTTAAAGGCGATCGAGCGTAGCGGCTTACAAAAAAACGAGATCGATGCGATAATTTGCGCCACGATCTCGCCCGATTACTTCTGTATGCCCTCGACTGCGTGCGTCATAGCAGATAAACTGGGCTTAAATTTCGGCATCACGGCATTTGATATAAATGCCGCCTGTACGGGCTTCATCTATCTTTTGGAGCTCGCAAAATCCCTCATCGAAAGCGGTGCCAAAAAACACGTGCTGATAATCGGCACGGAAAAACTAAGCTCGATAGTCGATTGGAGCGACCGTGCTACGTGCATACTTTTCGGCGACGGTGCGGGCGCTGCGGTTATCGCGGCGCGCGACGATAACGAAATCATCGACGTTCATACCGCTAGCGACGGCAGCAAGGGTGATCTTCTCATTACCGCAGCCCCAGGCAGCGTCAATCCACTCAGCCAAAAAATCATTGACGAAAAGCTAGGCTTCATGCAGATGGCGGGGCGCGAGGTCTTTAAAATCGCGGTGCCGACGCTTAGTAACGACGTCGTGGAGATTTTGGCGAAAAATAAAATTTTGCCCGAGCAGGTCGATCTTTTCATCCCGCATCAGGCAAATTTACGCATCATCGAGGCGGTTAAGGCGAGACTAGAATTTAGCGACGAGCAGTGCGTACTTACGATCGGCAAATACGGCAACACGAGCTCGGCGTCTATCCCGATGGCGATAAATGACGCTTATGAGAGCGGCAGGCTCAAAAACGGCTCGCTTATGCTTTTGGATGCGTTCGGCGGCGGCTTTACGTGGGGCAGCGCGCTTTTAAAATTCGGTGGCAAGAGCATAAACTAGTGCTTTTTAAATTTCATTATCTTTGAATTTCGCCATATTTAAGAGTTAAAATTCCAAGCTTATTTACAAAACTAATTTCAAATTTATATTTATTCCGAGTTAGGTTTCAAAATTTTAAAATGAAGCGTTTGCGATTGAAAGCATATTATAATCTTGCGCAGTTTGCGTATCGGCTTCTGCGTGAGATAGTAAAACGACGTTAGTCTTAGGTCTGCTGCTTTTTGGTGGCGGGCTTTTAGAATATAAAAGAAATCAAATATGCAATAGCTTAAATGGGTGTTAATTTCAGCTGATTCTATACATTAACGGCTTGTAATTAGCTGCAAAGCTCGGCAAGTATTTTTACGGCGGCGTATGGTGGATCTTTTTAGCGACTTACATATAGGCTGTAGAATAAAATTCAAATACCAAAACGCTCACAACAGCAAGCATCAAATTGCCTTAGATTTGAAATTTAGCATAAATGCCGGTAAATTTAAATCAAATACTACGAATGGAACAATAAAGGACGCTATGCCATGAGCGAAGAGGCGTCGTATCTCTAAATCTATAGGGCGTTAAAATCTCCAGCTATCTCCCGTTATACAATATACATTTATCCCTGTGTAGATAGCGGCGAGCCGGAGGGCGCGTTCACATCAGCTGCATACTAAAGCGGTCAATGCACTTAGCTTTAGTGCGAAAGCTACAGCGATTTATAGGTTTGATGATATGCCTAGCTCAATGTCATTGTAAGCATTGGGAAATTTTAGCACGAAATATCATCTTGCAGTTACGGACGACAGGTATTAAAGCATATTATTAAGGCAATTTTTTATAAATTTTAAGTTCAAATTCCATTCGGATAAAATTTCGATTATTTTTTAAAAAGCGATCCGAAATTATCTAAAATTCCTCCGCTAGCTTGGACTATCTAGCGTTTTACTCGTGTACCCGATTTAAAATTTTAAATAACGTAAAATCCCAAATTCTCGTGCTTAAGGATAATTTTTCTGATCTCTTTTAGTAAGCTGAGCGAGGCTTCGATTTCGACGCGGCGGGTGCTTACGCTCTCGACGTTTGCGCCCACGCTCACCCCTTTTGCGAGGGCGTATTTATAGATGAAATCAAACATCTCCGCGCACAGTGCTGTTGAACTTTGCAAGATATCGACGCTGCTTTGCAGTCGCTGCTGCAGAAAATCTGGCACCGAGATGCCAAGCCATTTCATAAACTCAAGCGTCTTTAGGCTACCGCACGGCGTGAAAGTAAAGATTATAGGCACCTTTTTGCACTCCAAAGCGGCGTAATCGTCGATGAAATCTTTGGCGTTTTGTACATTATAAACCGCCTGAGTGATAAAAAATTCGCACCCGTCCGCAGTCTTCTCCGCGATTTTAAGGTGCTCGTCGCGGCTCTTTTCGTGGCGCTCGGGTATGCAGATGCCGCCTAGACAAAGATGCGGTGCCACGAGTCGCTTGATCTCATAGGCGCGGCTTAGATGCAGTTTGCATTCTTCGTTTTTAGAGCTCGCCCCCACGAAAACACCCAGTCCGCTTGCGGCATGTCTTAGAATTTCGCAAAATTCCGCTTCATCATATTTGCCTACCGCGCGGTAGATGATCGCTTCTTTATCAGTGTGTAGATACTGCGTGTAATAGCGCGCAGGATCGATCGTATGCACAAAAGGGAAGGTCCGCTCATCTTTCGTGCGTGCGCTTTCATCTTGTAGATCGTAGATGACGATGCCGTCGCATTCGCATTCGCCTAGGCGCTGCGACCACGCCGTACCCAGGCGCTCGAGCTCGTCTTGAGAGGACGTGATTTTAGGCGGAACGATGCCATAGAGCAAAATTCCGCTTTTTCCGTTTCTAATTTTTTCTTTTAACACTTACCATTCCTTGATTTTTCGCGCATTTTAGCAAATTTAAATTTAAAAATTTAAATGATATAATGCCGCACAAATTGCAAATTTAAGGAACGCAATGAAAACGCTTCAAGAAAATTTAAAGCTTTTTTATCTGGGGCTTGAAAACGGCGAGCCGTTTTTTTATAAAAACAAGGATCTGACGACTCACGCGCTCATCATAGGAATGACCGGCAGCGGCAAAACGGGACTTGGCATCACGCTGCTAGAGGAAGCCGCGATCGATAATATCCCATCCATCATCATCGATCCGAAAGGCGATCTGACAAATTTAGCTCTTACTTTCCCGCAGATGAGGGCCGAGGATTTTGAGCCCTATATCGACGAGACCGAGGCGCAAAACAAAGGTCTTAGCGTGCGCGAGTACGCCGAGCAAACCGCAAATACCTGGCGCGAAGGGATCGAGGGCTCGTATCAAGACCTGGCGCGGGTGGAGCTTTTGAAAAACAGCGCCGATTTTAGAATTTATACGCCCAAATCAAGCGCAGGGCTTGGGATCAGCCTACTAAGCGATTTTGAAGCGCCGAAAGGCTTAAACGAGGAGGATCTGAATAATTACATCGGCGGTATCGCAACTAGCGTGCTAAGCCTCGCAGGGATCGGCAGCGATAATCTCAGCTCGCCAGAATTTTTACTGATCAGCCAAATTCTCACCTATCATTTTAACAAAGGCGAGGGGGTGAGCGTGGTGGATCTCATCGCGCAGATCGGCAACCCGCCTTTCGATAAGATCGGCGTTTTTGACGTTAATACCTTCTTTCCGAGCGATAAGCGAATGGCGCTTGCGATGAAGATTAACGCGCTCATCGCAAGCCCGAGCTTTAAGCTTTGGTGCGAGGGCGAGCGGCTAAATATCGCCAAGATGCTCTTTGATGAAAACGGCAGGGCGAGGGCGAATATATTTTCCATTGCGCATCTAAACGACGATGAGAGGATGTTTTTCGTCACACTGCTTTTGGGCGAGATGATCAAATGGATGCGCACCACCAGCGGCACTAGCTCGCTGCGCGCGATACTTTATATGGATGAAATTTACGGCTTCTTCCCGCCAAACGGCAATCCGCCGAGCAAAACTCCGATGCTTACGCTGCTAAAGCAGGCTCGCGCTTTCGGTCTCGGTTGCGTATTATCGACGCAAAACCCGGTCGATCTCGATTATAAGGGGCTTAGCAACATCGGTACGTGGTTTATCGGGCGCTTGCAGACTACGCAGGATAAGGAGCGCGTCATCAGCGGCTTAAGCGGTATCGGCTCAAATCCGATCGACAAAAGCGTGCTTATGGAGAAAATTTCAAACCTCAAAAAGCGAAATTTTTTGGTAAAAAACATCAACGAGGACGTGCTGCGGGTAATCGAGACGCGCTTTGCGCTAAGCTATTTAAAGGGTCCTTTAAGCAACGAGCAAATTTCAAATTTAATGAAAGACAAAAAGGCTGAAATTTCGTCCGTGCCGGGTGTTGCGCAAGGCGTCAAATCCGCCGGCGCCGCTAAACCGGTGGTTTCAGCTGAAATTTCGCAGCTTTATAGCTACGGCGCGGGTCTTGAGCTAAGCCCATATTTGTATGCAAGCGCAAAGATGCGATTTTGCGACAAGGGAGTCGATTTTACGCAGCAGCGCTCCTTTTTGCTTTCGCTTTCGGACGGGGGCGAAATAGATTGGAGCGAGGCGAGCACGCGAGAGGTCGCAAATTTAAGCGGACATGAGCAAGCGGGCTCGCTCTACGGCGCGCTTCCTAGCTTCATCGCGGGAGCAAAAAATTTAAACGCTCAGCTTAAAAGCTTTAAGGAGTGGCTATATCGCAATGAAAAGTTAGAACTTTTTAGCGCGCTTGATCTGCTCTCAAAACCGGGCGAGAGCAGGGAGGAGTTTTTCGTGCGCTTAGGCGATAGGGCGAATGAAGCTTTAGAGGCAAAAACCGACGAGATCACGGCTAAATTTGAAAAGGAAAAGGCGCGCCTTGAGGATAAAATTTCGCGCGCTAGCGAAAAGTATGAAAAGGAAAAGGGCGACGTGCTAAGTCGCGGCGTGGATGCGGCGCTAAACATAGGCGGAGCGATCTTAGGCGCGTTTTTAGGTCGCTCGCGCAGCGCTAGCAACATCTCCAAGGCGATCAGCGGCGCCAAGAGCGCACATAAAATTTTAAATGAACGAAGCGAAGCCAAAAATGCCGAAAATAGCCTAAGCGCGCTGCAAGAGGAGCTGGAGGTGCTCACACAGAAATTTGAGGCCGAAGTGGACGCGCTAAAACAGAGCCTGGATCTGAAAAATATTAAACTCGAAACGAAAGAAATTTCGCCGAAGAAAACGGACATTTACGACGAGAAAATTTCGCTACTTTGGAAGAGTTAAAGGGATTTTATGAAAAAATCGGGAATTTTAGAATTTTTACTTAGCATCGTTACGGCGCCGAATTTTTGGTGCTACGTCGCGGCGTATCTGATCGCTGCGATCCCCTTTGGGCTTTTGATCGGCAGATACCTAGGCGGCGTGGATATCAAAAGCGAGGGCAGCGGCTCCATAGGCGCCACCAACGTCCTTCGCGTCTTAAAAACTCGCGATCCGCAAAAAGCAAAAAAGCTCGCGATCCTCACGGTCGCTTGCGACGCGCTAAAGGGCGTCCTGCCGATACTGATCGCGCGGGCTTTAGGCTTTGATGAAAACGTGCTATGGAGCATGGCTGTCTTTGCAGTACTTGGGCATTGCTTCAGCCCGTATCTGAAATTTAACGGCGGCAAAGGCATTGCTACGGGAGCCGGCGTGCTTGCTTGCTTCATCCCTATCGAGCTTATCATCGCGCTTGCCGTTTGGTTTGTAGTCGGCAAGACGGTTAAAATTTCATCCGTAGCATCGCTTGCAGCGGCGCTTGCGCTAGTTATTGCAAGCTACGTGATCCATCCGCAGATGCCCGCGATCAACACTCATGCGCCGATCTTTCTGATAGTTTTCATCGTATTTTACAAACACGCGCCGAATATCGCCAGGCTGCTTAAGGGCGAGGAAAAGCGCGTAGTATGATTAAAATTTTAATCGAAAAGCTGGAATTTGGCACGATAATCGGGACGCTGGATTTTGAGCGCAAGCGCGAGCAGCGCGTCTGGGTGTGGGCGAAGTTCGGAGCGGAGGAATTTATCGACTATGCGCGGGTTTGCGAATATATCAAAGCGGAGTTCCGCGAGAAAAAATTTCGCCTCGTAGAGGACGCGCTAAAATACTTCGCGCAGGAGTTTCACTCAAAATTTCGATCGATGGATTATTTTTATATGAAAATTTTAAAGCCCGAAATTTTACAAGACGCGAGCGTCGGCGCGGAAATAGAGATAAAATTTTAAAATTTCTTTAAAAAATCTTGAAATTTTGCTTAAAATATGTTAAAATCGCCGCAAAATTTTAAGGCAAGGAAATTAAATGAGAATTTTAATAGTCGAGGACGAGGTGACTTTAAACAAGACGATAGCGGAGGGCTTGATGGAGTTCGGCTATCAGACGGATACTTCCGAGAGTTTTAAGGACGCAGAGTATTATATCGGCATTAGAAATTATGATTTGGTGCTAACCGATTGGATGCTAGCTGACGGCAACGGCATCGATCTCATCGCATTGGTTAAGCAAAAATCCGCGCGCACCTCGGTCGTCGTGCTATCTGCAAAAGACGATAAAGAAAGCGAGATCAAAGCGCTTCGCGCTGGCGCGGACGATTTTATCAAAAAACCTTTCGACTTTGATGTTTTAGTAGCGCGCCTTGAGGCTAGACTTCGCTTCGGTGGCTCAAATATCATCAAAATCGACGATCTCATCATCGATCCGGATGAGGAAAAGATCACATATCTAGGTCAAGAGATTGAGCTTAAGGGCAAGCCGTTTGAGGTTCTAACGCACCTAGCGCGCCACAGCGATCAGATCGTAAGCAAAGAGCAGCTGCTAGACGCCATCTGGGAGGAGCCTGAGCTCGTTACGCCAAACGTCATCGAAGTCGCGATCAATCAAATCCGCCAGAAAATGGATAAGCCTCTAAATATCTCTACGATCGAGACCGTTCGCAGACGCGGATATAGATTTTGCTTTCCACAAAAAGCCTAAGAGTCCGCTTTGTAATACAATTAGCATCCGCTTCGTTGATGCTAATTGTCATTTTTTCGGTAATGCTCTATAATTATATGAGAATTACCATCTTTGAAACTCCCGTTCAAAATTTAATCCAAAGAGCGCAAAAAATCGTGGATGCCTCCGTGCCACCGGATAAAATTTCATCTTTTTTGCAAAATACGCCGGGCGAATACGAGAGCAAAATCATCGAAAAGGGAGGGCTGAATAAGCCTAAATTTATCGAAAGCTCCGAGGGCGGTAGGAGCTATTTACAGCTGCACTATCCTTATGGTAAGGATAAAATTTTAAGCATCAAAGCAGACGTGAGCGTCTATGCAAACATCGTAAATCAAATACTCATCGACATCATTTTAGTAAATTTGACTATGATATTTTTGGTGGTGTTTTACGCGATGTTTCTCTCGCGCATGCTGCTGATGCCGATTAAGCTGATCAGCCAAAGGCTCGCTTCGGTGGATGAAAAATTTCTAAAGCCGATTGACGGGGCCGAAATCCCGAGCGAGTTTAATATGCTTTCAAACAGCATTAACCGCCTACTTGAGCGTATCGAGACTTTCATTTTGTATCAAAAAGAGCTTTTTATCGGCATCGCACACGAGCTTAAAACTCCGCTTGCGGTGATGAAAACCAAAAACGAAGTTACCCTCATCAAGCCGCGCGAGAGCGAGAAATATATCGAGGCGCTTAAAAACAATAATGATTCGATCGATAGTATGAATAAGATGATCAGCTCCATTCTGGAGATTGGACGGCAGGAGGGGGCGCAGTTTGAGGCGCCCGAGCAGACCGATATGATCGCGTATCTGCGGGAGCTATGCGTAGGCTTTAAAATTTTAGCGCGTACGGCGGGCAAGGACTTGACGATGGATCTTAAGCCTGAACAGCTTGACATTTCGGTGCAGAAAAGTCTCTTTATGCACGTGATTCAAAATTTTATCCAAAACGCCATAAAATTTTCTCCGGACGGCGAAAAAGTACTGATCGAGAGCGAAATTTCGGACGGAAATTTCATAGTGCGGGTCGCAAACAAAGGCGAGCCGCTTAACGAAGAGATCGATTATTTTGCCCCTTTTAAGCGCTACGGCGGCAAACCGGGAGCCGGGCTCGGGCTATTTTTAGCCAAAAATGCTGCTCAAGCGATGGGCGCGCAAGTAGATCTTAAAAACGACAAAGGGCGCTCGCTAATCGTCGCGATTTTCAAACTTCCGCTAAAAAATTTAAGAAATAGCCCGAAATTCCGCTATTTTAAAACAAAATGAAGCTTTTTATGGTATAAACGCCATAAATTTTTTCGTAAGGTAAAATTATATGTCATTGTTGATTACAAAAGAATGCATCAGTTGCGACGCTTGCCGCGAGGAATGCCCTAATGAAGCGATTTTTGAGGATGAGCCGATATACATCATAGACGCCGATCGATGTTGCGAGTGCGTAGATGATTACTCCGAGCCTGCTTGCATCGTGGTTTGCCCGGTCGAGTGTATCATCACCGATCCCGATAATATCGAGACGGCGGACGAGCTGAAATACAAACACGTCCATATGGAAATTTAAATGCCCAAGCGCGTCGCAGTCATAGATCTGGGCTCAAATTCCGCCAGAGCCGTGATTTTCGAGCGCACGAGCAGGCTCGGATTTTTCATTTTGGCCGAGCACAAGATCAAGATCCGCCTAGGCGAAGGAGCTTACGAAAACGGCGGAATTTTAACCACCGAAGCGATGCAAAAATGCCTGCTGGCGTTTAAAAAATTTAAAACCCTCGTATGCAATTATAAGGTCAAGCGCGTGCTTTGTATCGGTACCTCCGCGCTTCGCGATGCGCCAAATGGGAGCGAGTTTATAAATCTCGTCCGCAAGCAAACGGGCATTACGATCCGCAAGATAGACGGGCAGATGGAGGCGTATCTAGGGGCTTATGCGGCGCAGAATTTGCTTAGCGACTTTTCCGAGGGCGTTACGCTTGACATCGGCGGCGGCTCGACCGAGCTTGCTTACATCAAAAACGGTAGGATAGAAAATAAAATTTCTCTAAATTTAGGCACGGTGCGGCTAAAGGAGCTGTTTTTCGACCGCGGCGACACAAAGGGGCTGGAGAAATACATAAATAGCGCGATCTCGCAGGTAGGCGCCGAGTTTCGCACGCAAAATTTAATCGTAATGGGCGGCTCTGCGCGAGCGCTCTCCGGCGCCGTGATGAGCCTGCAAAACCATCCGCTAAAGATAGTGCATAATTTCAGCTACGATTACGAAAAATACGCGCCGTTTTTTGCCAAGCTGATGAGTGCAAAGACGCTTGATTTGGCGAAATTCCCGATCAAAAAAGACCGCTACGACACGATCAGAGAAGGCGCCATCATCTTTGATAAGATCGTAAGGCGCCTGGGGGCGAAAAAGATCATCACAAGCGGCGTGGGAGTGCGAGAGGGGGCGTTTTTAAGCTCAATTCTGCGCGGCGCAAACCTACCTAGAGGCTTTAATCCGAGCCTAAGAAGCCTCAAAGATCGCTTCGCTTCCGAGCCTAGCGAGGCTCCGAAGTTCGCAAAGGCGTTGTTTTGCGCGCTATCGCCTCTACACGGCTTGGGCGAAAAATATATTAAAATTTTGGAGACCGCAGCATCGCTTTGCGAGATCGGGCGGGCGATCGGCTTTTACGCCAAGCATGAAACTAGCGCAGATATGGTGCTCGGCGGGCTGAACTACCGCACGACGCACAAAGAAAAGGCGCTCATAGCCGCGATCATCTCGATGCACGGCAAGCGCGAGCTGGGCGCTACGTTCGCGCCTTTGAGCGCGATTTTGCCCGATGCCGCCAAGCTTGCGTGGCTCAGCTATATTTTGGAGCTTGCACGCCTCCTAAGCGAAAACGCGCTGAAAAATTTAGAATTTAGCTTTGAAAATTCCACTCTTAAAATCTCCGGTGCCGATAATTTGATAATGCTTAAAGGAAGCCTTAAAAAGCTCGCGAAACCTGCGATTTTCGCCGTAAATTTCGTCTAAATTTAGTCTTAAATTTAACTACTTGCCCCGTATTTGCAGAGCTGCTTTAAATTTTATTTAGCCGCGTTGCGCCTCTTTGCGAAAATTTTAATCAAACATGCAAATATAAATCGGAGCGATTACGCAGAATAATTGCAAAGAGGGGTTTTGCTTTATCTTTTGGTTTGAAATTTAACGCCTGTCGCGATCTGCTAGTTGTGCTCATAGACAGAGCGGCTAAATTCCATAGTTTTAAAATTTCATTGCGCAGTTTACAATATTTCGCAGCGCTATTTGCGGCTATTACGGCTAAATTTAAACTGCGATTCGCGCCTTACGGGGCGGCGTTTTGCGTTTTGGAAAAAAGGAAAGTAGATGGTGAGCGGGTTGGTGCGTAGGCGCACAGACGGGAAAGCAGGCGAGCTAACTAGATGCAGGCAGAGGCACAGGCGGCGCAATTAAATTTAAAATATTGCGCCGCACGGTATTTTGCAAACACAAATCGTTTGATGACGCTCGCCAAATCGCGGTTATGCGGTCAAATTTTAGATCGTGCAAATTTATAACTAAGCGATAATCAAACGACGGTGCGAAATTTAATTGAGTTAAATTTTAAATCGCTCAAATTTAAAACGGCGGCGAGAGTCGCGCTGCAGCATGGATGCCCAGCTATCTACGCAGCGCTCCAGAATTTCGTGCAATATCCCAGTGATCCACGCATCGCTTCAGAATTTAGTGTAGCACTGGGCGATCCACACAGCACTTTGGCTTTTTACGCGGCGCTTCGGACGATTCGCAGAAAAGCACCCCGACAATCCGTGCAGCGTCCGAGGCGATATGCAGAAGCGCCCGACGACGAGTGCAGCGTTCTGGGCAATCCGCAAATATCCTTCGTGCGAGCTCTAAAAACGCCCCAGAGCCTCTTTGACGTGATCCTCCGCCATGTCGATATTCCACATCGGCTCAAAGACGAGATCGATCTCCACCTCACCGATACCATCCACGCTCTCGGCACCCGCGCGCACCCATTCCACCATCATCTCATGCAGCGGGCACGACTGAGTCGATAGCGTCATCGTTACTTTGGCGTTGTTCGCCTCATCTACCGCTACGTCGTAGATGAGTCCTAGCGACACGACGTCAAAGCCCACCTCAGGGTCCACCACGGCGCGAAGCGCGTCGTAAACTTGCTCCTTCGTTACTTTCATTTTTCCTCTCCGAATTTTATGTAGTTAAAGATATTTACGGTGTTGATTAGCACCAAAATTATGCTTACCGCTTGCAAGATCACCGCAGGCGTTAGCGCTCCGAAGCCCGCGCACGCAAGCGCTAAGACGTTCGGCACGCAGGCTGCGTAGGCGATCTTTTTGATTATCATATCCTCAAGCATAGGGATTTTGCGCTTGCCGACGAAGGGCGAGACGTAGTGATACCAGATGAGAAAGGGCGCGATTTTATAAATGTGCGCGACGATGAAGGCGAACAAAAAGCCGTATAGCAGCCAAAACGCCGCCGCATCCGCGCGACCCATGAGCCAAAATGCGCCGCTAAATCCCAAAGCCGCTAGCGAGATGTAGACGTTTAAATTCCAATAATCGATCGCTTTTCGCACCCGCCTGGCTAGGATATAGATCGCCTGAGCCGCAAAGCTCGCAAGCGCGGCAAAGGCGATGAAAATTCCAAAGCCTTTTAGTAAAAACAGCCCCGCGAGCAGATACAGCGCCAGTGAAGCTTTTGCTAGCGCGAAGCTTAGATCGTGCGCTAGGCTAAACATCGGCAGCAGCACGCACGCAGCGCCTACGATGACGAAAAACACAAAGCCCAGCACGAAGTATATGTGATAGGATAAAATTTCTGAAAAATATACTCCGAAAACCTCCACGCCGCTAAGCGCTAGCACGAGCGCGAAGCCAAGGCTGATCCCTACCGCCAAAAACGCAGCCGAGATCGCAAGCGCAACGGCGGGGAAGCTCCATTTGGGCGTGCCGATGAAGCTTAGCGCGTAGCAGATCGTAAAATAAAATAGGCTAAGCAGCAAAACGGCGCCGCCTGCGTGCATCAAATGGATGCTTGAAAGCAGCAATCCCGCGCTTAGCAGCGCCACGCCCGCAGCGTAGACGAGGAGGTTTAAAAATGCAAATTTGACGGTGAAAAATTCCTTTTGGATGATGACGGAGGTGAGCTGATAGAGTGCCCCAATGATTATGCTGATTACAAATCCCAGCAAAAATACGTGAAAAAAGCTCGCCGTCTGCGGCGCCTGGATCGCGCCGAAATCGGCCTTTAAAAAGCTCGCCGCGCTTAGTAGCAAAAAGATAAAGCCGCAGATGAAATAGCCGCCTACGATGCGAAACGGCGGCGAAAAAGTCGTGATATTCATCTAAATTTTAAAGCCCTTTAGCCGTGGCACTTCGCGTCGGTATCGAAGCCCTCATTGACCGCGCCGGGTTTTAGGCTGATGGTGAGCTTGACCGCGTCGCCGTCCAGATCCTCGCGGGCAATGTCAAATTTAGACTCGATTTTTGGGATCAGCCCCATTGGGAATTTATGATTGACCATGACGACCTTTTTGGTTTCGTCTTTTACGAAATTTAACGCCACCAGCGCATTTACCATCGGCTCGGGCGGGACGCATTTGCGCGAATCAAAGCCGATGTACTCCACGCCGCCTTGCGATTTTTTATAAAATTTCACCGTAGCGCCCGCTGCGTCGAACTCCTGCCAGTCTGTGAAAAAATCCATACTTGATCCTTTTTTAAAATTTCGCGCGATTATATAGCAAATTTTAAAATTTTGAAATGAGGCAGGTCAAGTCCTATTCGGAATTTGTAAATTTAGCCGAATTTTAATACACTACGCGTTAAAATTTTAAATCCGAGGACCATTATGCAGACCATCACGATCATCGATACGTTCGGCTTTTTTTTCAGGCTCTACTATGCTATGAGCGGGCTAAAGACCAAAGACGGCAAACCCAGCGGCATGGTGAGCGGATTTGCGAGCTTCATCGCAAATCTTTCGAAGGAATTTAAGAGCGATTATATAATTTTCGCTCTGGATAGCAAGGGCAAGACCTTCCGCTCAGATATCGATCCGAATTACAAAACCAACCGCCAAGCCCCGCCGCCCGCGCTTTTGCAGCAGCTACCGGTCTGCATCGAGATGATCGAAAAGATGGGGCTTTACTCGCTCGGGCGCGAGGGCTACGAGGCGGACGATCTCATCGCAAGTGTCGTTAAAAAGCACGGCGTCACGCATAAAATCAACATCGTTACCTCCGATAAGGACCTGTATCAGCTCATCGGAGAAAACGTTAAAATTTACAGCCACGGCAAAAAGATGCTTTACGGAAGAGACGAGTGCTTGCAGCGCTACGGCGTCTATCCCGAGCAGATCGTGGATTTTTTAGCGATCTGCGGCGACAGCGCCGATAATATCCCGGGCGTGCGCGGCATCGGCGATAAGGGGGCGAAGAAGCTTTTAGATGAATGGGGCTCGCTCGATGGGATCTATTCAAATTTAGACCGCCTGCCGCAAAACAAACAGCGCGAGTATCTGATAGAAGGCAAGCAGAGCGCCTACATAAGCAAGCGCCTGGCCACGCTTTACGACGAGCTGGAAATCCCGCCTTTAGAGGATGCGAAATTTCCGCAGCAAAATCCGCTTTTTAAAATTCGCGAAATTTTAAAAGATTACGCACTAAATAGGCTTCTTTCGGCGTTAAGCCTGCAGGAGCAGAACGGACTTGATCTTTGGAGCGAGGGCAAAAGCGCGGGCGCAAAAAGCTCCGTTTTGGGCGCGGGCGGGAAGGGCACGGGCGCAGAGCCGTCTCGCGGCGGCTCTATCTTGGACGCTGCTGTAGGGGGGCTAGACGGGCAAAATTCTATCCCTAGCGGCTCCTCTTGCGGCGGGCAAAGCTGCGAGAGCGCTTTTAAAACGCCATTTGAACCTATTTGTATCACCGATGCCGCAGAGCTTGCGAGGCTATGCGAGGGAGTGGGCGCCGAGACCTTAGTGAGCTTCGATACGGAAACTACTAGCATCGATAGCAAAAGCGCCAAGATCGTGGGCTTTTCGTTTGCGTTTAACGAGGAGTGCGCTTACTACGTCCCGCTCGCGCATAGCTATTTGGGCGCTCCGGCTCAAATTTCTTCGGACGCGGCAAAGGCTGCGATCGGCTCGCTGTTTCGCGGATATGTCGTGGGGCAAAATTTAAAATACGATTTTGAGATCGTGAAAAATAATTTTAATATCGAACCGCCCGCGCACTTTGCCGATACGATGGTGCTAGCGTGGCTGCTTGATCCCGCAAACGCCGTGGGGATGGACTCTATCTCGCCGCGGTATCTTGGGTACGAGACTGTGCATTTCGGCGACGTCGTCAAAAAGGGCGAGACCTTCGCCTCCGTGGAGCTGGACGCCGCTACGATCTATGCGAGCGAGGATGCGTGGGTGACGCTGAGGTTGTATTTTAAGCTAAAGGGGCTACTTGAGCCCGCGCTTTTTAAGCTCGCGCAGGAGCTTGAGTTTCCATTCGTGCGGGTGCTTTGGCAGATGCAAAGGTGCGGCATCAAGATAGACGCGGAGATGATAAAGCGCCTTATCGGGCGCAACGAAAAGTCCCTGCGAGAGCTCACGGATGAAATTTACGAGCTTTGCGGCGAGCAGTTTAACATCAACTCTCCCGCTCAGCTCGGCACCGTGCTTTTCGAACGGCTTGGGCTTCCTGCGGCGAAGCGCACGAAAACGGGCTATAGCACCGACGAAAGCGTGTTAAAGGATCTTACGGCGCTGCATCCTGCGGTGGGTAAAATTCTAGACTACCGCGAGCTGTTTAAGCTGCAAAGCACCTATTGCGAGCCGCTGCTACAGCTTGCCCTTGCAGATCCGCAAAACCGCGTCAGATCGAATTTTTTGCAGACCGGCACGGCTACCGGGCGGCTAGCGAGCAAAAATCCGAACCTGCAAAATATCCCCGCGCGCGGCACCTTTGCGAAGGACGTACGGGACTGCTTCCTAGCAGAGGGGGGCTACTCGCTGATCTCGCTTGATTACTCGCAGATCGAGCTGCGCCTGCTCGCGCACTTTTCGCGCGATCCTGCGCTTTTGGCGGCGTTTAGGGCGGATGAGGACATTCACGCGCGCACGGCGATCAGTATTTTCGGCGACGCGCAGCCCGCGCACCGCACGATCGCAAAGAGCATAAATTTCGGCCTCATCTACGGCATGGGCGCGGGCAAGCTAAGCGACAGCCTAGGCATCGCGCGCGCCGAGGCGAAGGGCTATATCGAGCGCTATTTCGCGGCGTTTTCTACGATCAAGGAATTTTTGCAGAGCATAAAATCGGATGCGAAAGCGGACGGCTATGTAAGCACGCTTTTTGGGCGCAGGCGCTACTTCGACTTCGCAAACGCGCGCAACAACATGGTCTATGCGAGTTACGAGCGCGAGGCGGTGAATACGAAATTTCAAGGCTCCGCCGCCGACATCATCAAAAAGGCGATGGTTGAGATTTCGCCGCTGCTAAGCGGCGAGGCGCGGCTGATATTGCAGATCCACGATGAGCTGATCTTCGAGGTGCGGGACGAGGCGGCGCAGAGCTTCGGCGAGCGCGCGCAGGAGATAATGCAAAGTGCGGCGAGCCTAAACGTGCCTTTAAAGACGAGCCTAAACATCGCCAAGCGCTGGGGCGAGCTGAAGTAGCTATGCTAAATTTAAAACGCGACTAAAATTTAAGCGGAATTTAAACGGCGCGTAGAATTTTAAATTTTGAGCAGGATAGAGCCTAAATTTGCTTGTTTGATAAATTTAATCGCTCTAAATTTAAACCGAGCGACTGCGAGTGGCTAGCGGATTATACGCGCGCCTCGTAAAATTTAACGAGTGAAAATCCATACAAAATTTAGCCCGCGAAAAATAGACATAGGTTTTGCAAAAAGCAATTTTTGTAAGATGAAATAATCGGCGGCGGGTCTTTACGAACTCGCCCTGCGCGCCGGTCCGTAAAGACCGCGCCCTTATAGCCTCACGAGCGAAGCTATAAGGATTTTGGACGAAATTTTGACTGAATTCTGCGCGCCCGCGTAAATTTTTACAAGCCTGTATAAAATTCTACAAGCTTGCGCAAATTTCGCGCCGCCTATTTTTTAGATTTTTCTAGCGCGGCGGCAAGGTCTGCTATGAGATCGTCCGCGTTTTCGATGCCTATGGCTAGGCGCAGCAAATTTTGACTGATGCCGATGCGCTCTTGCAGCTCGCGCGGATAGCTCTCGTGCGTCATCGATGCAGGGTGACAGATCAGGCTTTCTACGCCGCCCAGACTCACGGCTAGATCAAATAGCTCAAGGCTGCGCGCAAAGGTTTTATAGTCGTATTGCGGCTTAAGCACCAGCGAGATGACCGCTCCGATGCCGCTAGCTTGGCGATTTTGTATCTTTTTTTCGCTCTCAGAGTGCGAGCCTGCGAAATTTACCGCCTCTACCGCAGGATTGCTGCGTAAAAATTCTATTATCTTTAGCGTATTTTCGCTCTGACGGTCGAAGCGTACGCTTAGCGTTTTAAGCCCGCGTATGAGCGAATACGCGTCGGTAGGCGATAGCGTCGCGCCCAGAGTGTTTTTCATAAACTGAATTCTTGCGGCAAGCTCGTCGTCATTCGTCGTAACGATGCCGGCGATCAGATCGGCATGCCCGCCTATGTATTTGGTCGCGCTATAAACCACGACGTCTGCACCGTGCTCTAGCGGGCGCTGATAATATGGGGTCAAAAAAGTATTATCCATAACCACAAGCGCGCCGTTTTTGTGCGCGAGCTCGCTGATGCGCTCAATATCTGTTACGCGCAAAAGCGGATTTGAGGGCGTTTCGATGAAGACCATTTTGACGTCGCTTGGAATTTCGGTGATCAAATTTAGATCATCCACCAAGTCGTAATTGATCCCTTGATTTTTAAAAATCCCGCTTACGTAGCGATAGGTACCGCCGTAGACGTTGTTATTTAGCAGCACGCGATCGCCGCTTTTAAGCAGCGCAAATGCAGCGCTCGTAGCCGCCATGCCCGAGGCTAGCGCGAAGGCGTATTTGCTGCCTTCAAATTTTGCAAAAAGTTCCTCGAAGGCGTTGCGCGTAGGATTTGCGCCGCGCGAATAGGCGTATTTGCCGAAATCATCCAGGCTTTCTTGCACGAAGGTGCTGGCTAGATATATCGGCGGAATCACCGCATTGTGGGGGTTGGACTTAGCCTCTATGCCCTTTACGATTAGGGTATCTATTTTCATCTTTTCTCCTTAAAATTTAATGGATTTAAAAGCTCATCGCTCCGATAAATTTAGCTATGCGCTCGTCGCTGCTACCGAAGAATTCCTCTGCGTCGCCGTCGAATGCGATAACTCCGCCGTCTAAGAATAAAATTCTATCTGCGATCTTGCGCGCAAAGCCCATATTGTGCGTGACGATGATGAGCGAGCGATCCTCTGCGGCAAGCTCGGCGATAGTCTTTAGCACCTGCGCCTCAAGCTCGGGATCAAGCGCGCTCGTAGGCTCGTCCAGTAGTAAAAACTCAGGCTGCATCGCAAGCGCCCGCGCGATCGCCACGCGCTGGCTCTGACCGCCGGAGAGGCGAGCCGGATACGCGCCAGCTTTATCCGCCATACCGACTTTTTTTAGCAGCGTCATTGCATTTGCCTCGGCAAGCTCGCGTGGCTGCTTTAGCACGTGCACGGGTGCTTCGATGACGTTTTGCAAGACGTTGAGGTGCGGAAAGAGATTGAAGCTTTGAAAAACCATGCCCGTATGAGCGCGGAATGGATGATACTCGCTTGTTTTATGCGGAGCGTCGAAATTTATCTTAAACTCGCCTAGCTGTAGCTCGCCGCCGCTTGGAATTTCGAGCAGATTTATGCAGCGCAGCATCGTGGATTTGCCGGAGCCGGAGCTTCCTAAAATCACCGTCGTTTGCCCGTCGCGAAATTCTAAGCTTAGCTCGTTTAGCACGACGTGATCGCCGAAGCGCTTAGTTAAGTTCGTAAATTTTATCATCACATGAACCTTGAAAATCGTCGCTCTAGCTTGGATTGTAAGAACGTAAGAAGGGTGCAGACTGCTAGATAAAATAGCGCCGCCAGCACATATAACGTGAGCGGATCGAATGCCCGTGCAGCAATACGTTGAGCGACCATAAACATATCAACCATCGTAATCGAGGCTACGAGCGAGGTGTCTTTAAGCGTAGAGATAAATATATTTGATAGCGGCGGCAGCGATATGCGCGCTGCTTGCGGAGCGATAATGCGGCGCAGAATTTGAGCGTAGCTCATGCCTAAAGAGGTAGCCGCCTCCCATTGCCCCTTTGGCACTGATAGGATCGCAGCTCGCACCGCCTCTGAAGCGTAAGCGCCGATATTGAGGCTAAAGGTAATGATCGCAGCAGCCCAAACATCAAGTGTGATCCCAACGATTGGAAGTCCGAAATAGACGATAAAAAGCTGCACCAAAAGCGGAGTGCCGCGAAAAATCCAAATATAAATTTCGCTTAGCTGCTTTAAAATTTTAAAATTTGCGATGCGTGCGACCGCCGTCAGCACCGCAAGCACGAGCCCGAGCAGAAATGAGATTATCGTAAGCGGGATCGTAACTTGCAGCAGGGCTAGTGCCATCGGCTCTAGCGAGCTGCTAACAAGCTCTAGAATTCTGCTTGTTTCGTTCATTCACTCACATCTTTGCCGAAATATTTAAGCGAAATTTCTTTTAGCTTGCCCTCGGCTTTGAGTTCGTTTAAAGCTCTGCTGACTTGATCTGCGAGCTCTTTATTGCCCTTTTGCACGATTGCAGCGCTATAATCGACGTCTTTTAGCTTTGCGGCGATTTTAATCGGAGCGTCCGGGCGTTGTTTTAAAAAGTCGTAAAATACGGTATTATCGCGCACGACGGTATCTACGCGGCGAGCGATCAGCAGCTCCATACTTTTAGCGAAACTATCGACGGTTACGTTTTGCGCGCCGTATTTTTTAGCGACTTGCGCCCAGTTGCTGGTAGCGGAGTCTGCATTTTTCTTGCCTTTTAAATCCTCGAAGCTTTTAATGTCGTTGTTATCTTTATGCACGATGATAGCTCCGTAAACGACGGTATAGGGCACTGAATATTCATATTTTTTCTTGCGCTCATCAGTAATGCTTACTTGATTAAACACAGCGTCTGCCTTGCCTGCATCAAATGCTGCAAGCATCGCATCCCAAGGCGCAGTTAGAAATTCTATTTTTAGACCAAGCTTTTCGGCGACTGCGCGCGCGACATCTACGTCGTATCCTACGAGCTCATTTTTGTCGTTATAATACGAAAATGGCGAAAAGGTGCCTTCAGTAGCTACTTTAAGCGTACCTTCGCGTAGCGTTTTAGAGTTTGCGCCACATATTAAAAGCGCGCACGCAAGCAAAGTTTTTATTAAATTTTTCATAATTCCTCCAAAATTTTATGAGCGAAATTTAAAATGCAAAATTCCGCTCAGCTAAGTTTAAAATTCCACGCTTCAACTAAGCGGTTGTAGAATTTACTCCGTAATATCTTTGCCAAAATATTTAAGTGAAATTTCTTTCAGCACGCCTTTTTGCTTTAGCGATTTTAGCGCGGAATTTATCTGCGCAGTCAGCTCGTCGTCCTTTTTAAGCAGCACAGCGGAATAGATCGGCTCATTGCCTTGAGCTGCGATCTTTAGCGGTGCGTTCGGGCGCTGCTTCATATAGTCGAAAAATGTGATGTTATCGTTGATCGTAGCGTCTGCACGACGAGCTATGATGAGCTCCACGCCCTTGCTAAATCCGTCTGCCGTAACGATCTCGGCGCCATAGCTGCGCGCCATGTCAGCCCAGTTACTGGTAGCGGAGTGGACGCTTTTTTTGCCTTTAAGATCCGCAAAACTCTTAATCTCCTCGTTATCAGCTCGCACTACTAGCGCAGCATAAGCCACGGTATAAGGCTCGCTGAAATTATATTTTTTCTTGCGCTCCTGCGTGATGCTTACTTGATTCATCGCTATGTCCGCTTTGCCTGCGTCAAATGCCGCGAGCATCGCATCCCACGGCGCGGTTAAAAATTCCGCCTTTAGCCCTAGCTCTTTTGCTAGTGCGCGAGCGATATCGACATCAAAGCCGGTAAGATTATTTTTCTCGTCATAGAAAGAATACGGCGAGTAAGTCCCCTCTGTGGCTATTACGAGCGTGCCCTCTTTGAGCGTCTTAGCACTTAGGGTGGCGGTGATCAGCGCTGTTGCGAGCAGGGCTTTAAATATTTTCATTGAATCTCCTTGAAATTTAGCTATCGCTCGCGCTGCGAGCAGATGCGCGATTATATCGTGCGGAATATATAATTTTTATTAAAAATTCTAAATTTTAGTAAGATGTGATACAAAATTTTGCCTGTATGGCAAAGCTTTAGCGTCATATATTTTTAAAATTCTGACAGAGGTGATTTATAAAATTTCAGTTTATTAGGTAAAAGTATCACAGAAGGAATTCAGCCTGCGATATAAAATAAAATTTGCAAGTATTTCGAGGCTATTTTTTTGAGTTAGAAGCTAAAATTTTGCGCAAGCTAGATTTCTGCTTGCAGTTGCGAGCGCAAGAGAAGCAAAATTTCTCTCAAAAGCGCTCGCAAGATGATCCTTTTGAAAAAGACGAGCCGCTAGCGAATTTGCCCGCCTCCGCGGACGACGTATTTATAGGTCGTGAGCTCTCTCACCCCCATCGGCCCTCTGGCGTGCAGCTTTTGCGTGCTGATGCCGATCTCGCCGCCGAATCCAAACTCGCTGCCGTCGCTAAAGCGCGTCGAGGCATTGGCGTAGACGACCGCGCTGCCGACTTCGTTTAAAAACCGCTCGACGTTTGTGTAGTTTTCGCTTAAAATCGCGTCCGAATGGCCGCTAGAATGCGCATTTATAAAGCTGATCGCCTCGTTCGTATCCCGCACGGCACGCACGGCTAGTACGAGATCCAAAAACTCGGCACCAAAGTCGCTCTCGCCTGCAAGTTTGACGTTTTTAGCGCCTCGCAGCTCCGACTCGCACGCATTAAAAAGCTCCGAACTCACGCGAAACTCGACCTCTGGCACTTCGCGCACAAGCTCAGGCAAAATTTCGCCCGCCACGCGCTCATGCAAAAGCACGCACTCAACGGCGTTACAGACGCTTGGACGCTGGGTTTTGGCGTTTTTGATTATCTTTGCAGCCTCGCTTAAATTTGCGCTCTCATCGACAAAGATGTGGCAAACTCCCTCACCCGTCATGATGATCGGTACGGTCGCGTTTTGCGCGATAAAATCTTTTAAGCTCTTACCTCCGCGCGGTATCAAAACGTCGATATACTCGCTCATTTTCGCCATTTGCGCTACGACTTCGCGTTCGGCGCTCTCCACGAGCTGCACTGCGCCCGTCGGTAAGCCAAATTTCGCCCCCGCCTCGTTAAATAAATTTAGTAAAAAGATGTTTGAATTTAGCGCACTAGCACTGCCTCGCAGGATCGCTGCATTGCCGCTTTTTAGCGCCAGAGCCGCCGCATCGATGCTGACGTTTGGGCGACTCTCGTAGATGATACCGAGCACCCCCAGCGGCACGCGCACGCGGCTGATTTGCATGCCGTTTGGATGGCTCCAGCCGCCTAGATTTTCGCCCACGACTTCGGCGAAGCCCGCCACATCGCGCACGCCCTGCGCCATAGCCTCGATGCGGGCGTCGGTTAGCCTTAGGCGGTCCAGCAACGCCGCACTCAAGCCCGATTTCTCGCCGTTTGCAAGGTCTTTGGCGTTTGCCGCTTTTATCGCGTCCTTTTGCGCGAGCAGCTCATCCGCCACGGCGTTTAAAATTTCAAATTTAGCCTTGCTATCAAGTTTCAAAAGCTCGCCGCAAGCGGCCTTTGCGCGCTTACAGATATCTAAAATTTCGTTCATTTTCGCTCCTTAATCTATAAATCAAATCGCATGCTACGTATAAAAATGCCGCGAGGACCGCTTCTATCGCGTCTAAAATTCCTGCGCGTTATTATCTGATCCGTGCGCGGCAGCTTAAATTTAGCGCGCTTTGGGTCATTTTATTTCGGATTTTTTTGCGTCAAAATTTCGCTTACTCGCCGGGCATTACACCTAACCTTCCCGTTCCAATTCGCGCAGGGCGCTTTTACGTAATCCGCCGGCTCATATCCGCGCAGTTCAAGAACGTCTAGCTCGCCGTTTTTATCGGCGTCCGGTTCGTCAAATTTTGCCGTCCACGCCGCGCCCGCCAAGAGTAGTGCAAAAAAATATAATCTTTTTCATCTTCGCCCTCTGTTTAAAATTTAAACGCGCGAACACGGCTAAAATTTCATTGCAGCGCGATATTATCCGCATGTATCGCGTCATCGTCGCTTTTGTAGCCTAAAGCCTGCTCTATCTCATCGCTTTTTGCGCCCGCTATGCGCGCAAGCTCGCAGCTTGAATAGTTGCTAATGCCGTGCGCCAGCAGCTTGCCGTCGGTCGCGTAGACGTTTACGATCTCGCCGCGCTCAAACTCGCCGCGCACCTCTGCAATCCCGACCGCAAGCAGGCTTTTGCCCGATTTTATTGCTTTTGCCGCCCCCGTGTCGATAATCACCGCGCCTTTGCTAATCGCGCCGTATGCGAGCCAGTATTTACGCGAGCTAAGCCGCGCTGCGCCCGCGCTAAAGAGGGTGCCGACCTCGTCGCCCGCCGCTATTTTAAGCAAAATTCCGTCCGTACGCCCGTTTGCGATGATCAGGCTAGTGCCGATCTGATTTGCCATTTGCGCCGCCACGATCTTGGTCGCCATGCCGCCCGTGCCGAATTTACTGCCCTCGCCGCCTGCCATTTTTACGACGCGTTCGTCGATTTTTTCAATAAAGCTTAAAAGTTTTGCGTCCGCGTGCTCGCTCGGATTTTTGTCGTACAGCCCGTCGATATCGCTTAAAATCACGAGCAGATCAGCATCGATTAGCCCCGCTACTAGCGCACTTAGCGTGTCGTTATCGCCCACTTTGAGTTCATCTGCTACGACGGGATCGTTTTCGTTTATGATCGGCACGATGCCGCGCGAGAGTAGCTCCGCGCAGACGTTTCGCACGCTAAGATAGCGCGCTCTGTCGCTAAAATCGCCGCGGCTTAGCAGCAGCTGCGCGATAATGCGGTCATGCGCCCAAAACAGCCGCTCGTAAAGATGCATCAGCGCGACCTGCCCGACCGCCGCTAGAGCCTGCTTGCGGCTTAAAATTTTAGGTCTTTGCACGATGCCTAGCAGCCCCATGCCCGCGCCCACGGCACCCGAGCTTACCAAAGCCACGCAAAAGCCCGCATCTTTTAGCTTGCAAATTTGCGCGACTAGACTTTTGATGAGCCGCTCATTTAGCGAGCCGTCCGCATTGGTAAGCGTCGAAGTGCCGATTTTTACGACGATGCGTTTTGCACCGCCCAGAAGCTCTTTTCTACCCATTTTCCGCTCCGAAATTTTTGAAAATTATATCGAAAACGGCTTATTTTAAATTTTATGTTTTGAGTTGTGCGCAGCGTACTTTTGGCTAAAATTTCTAAAACAGTTCTCTTTTTTTCTAAGCATTATATTTGTGGCACCTGCGCGCAGGTTTAAATTTAATTTGGCGTTGTCGCGCTGCGAGTTTTAAATTTTGGCGGAGTAAATTTTATAAATTTGACTTTAAATTTAAAAGTATCGCAGACCGAATTTTCAAATTTAATCTTAAATTTGACCTGCGATACGAAATAAGATTTGCAAGTATTTCGAGGCGATTTTTGGGGTTGCGCGGCTAAAATTTTGCGCAGGCTAGACTTCTGCTTGCAGTTGCGAGCAACGCGAAGCAAAAATTAGTCTGCCAAGCAAAATTTTAGCAAGCTCCGCAAAAAGCGTCCGAAAGACGCCGCAAATTAGCCTATATTCTCACCGGCTATCATACCAAACGTTAGACAATCTGCGATCGCTACGCTACCTAAGCGGCTAGCTCCGTGTACGCCGCCCGTGATCTCGCCTGCAGCAAATAGTCTTGGAATCGGCATCTCTGTTTGTAGCGAGATAACCTGAGCTTTGGTATTGATATCAATACCGCCCATAGTGTGGTGAAGTTTTGGCGTACCTCGCATAGCGTAGAAAGGTGGTTTAGAGATATCTACGCCGTTTGTAGTGGTTTTATCCATAGGTTTGCCAAAGTCTTCGTCTTTGCCTGATTTAACGAAGCTATTATATCTCTCGACGGTCTTTTTTAGCTCTGCGGCAGGGATTTTATAAGCTGCCGCTAGTTCGTCTAGAGTTTCAAATTTCTTTAGTACGCCAGATTCCAGCGGTTTAGTGTAGTGTTCAGGTATGACCATATTTTTTACGCCCTCGGCGTCGCAGAAGTTGATAGGATAGATATCCGCTTTTGCGTCGATTACTTTAAACATAGCTTGAGAGCGTGTGCGGCGGTCTGCCAGCTCGTTCATATAGCGTTTGCCAGTTCTTGGATCTACTGAAATTCCGTAGCGGAAGCTTCCGTTTACGTTAAACATAGAGCCAACGCCGAAGCCTTTTTCATCAGGGCATGCCCATGGACCGAATTGTATCCAGCTTAGCTGCACTGGAGTTGCGCCGATTCTAAACGCCTCTTTCATAGCGCCTGCTGTTGCGCCCGGGTGGTTGGTGCTATCTGTGGTAGGCAAGATAGACGGATCTTGAACCTGTCTAAAGAATACGTCGCGGCAAAATCCTCCTGCAGCTAGTACTACGCCTTTTTTAGCTTTTATAGTCTTTTTAGTTCCGGTAGTGTTTTCGGCGTCGTCTTTTTGGCTCTTTGGATCAAATTTATAATCCTCTCTGATGATCACGCCGTCTACGCCGCCGTCTTCGCCAAGGACGAATTCGTCAAATTTAGCTCTTTGTCTTAGCTCGCAGCCTTGTAGGTTTTTAAAGTATTCTACCATCGGCTGAACGATACCTGAGCCCGAACCGTTAGCTGTTTGAAGCGATCTAGGTACGCTGTGTCCGCCTGCGTGAGTAACTTTATCTATGTATTTAGCGCCGCATTTTAGAGTTAGTTTATATGCGTCTTGAGCGCGAGTAGCGATGGTGTCGATGAGATCTACGTGGTTTAGTCCGCGGCCGGCTTTTAGGCAGTCTTTGATAAATAGCTCGTTGCTATCTTTGATGCCTTCTGCTTTTTGTTTGTCGCTGTTTGGAACGGCAAATATTCCGCCGTTAATTACGGAGTTACCGCCGACGCGTCCCATCTTTTCTAGGATTAGGACTTTATTGCCCTTTTCGGCTGCGGTGATACCTGCTGCAAGTCCTGCAAAACCGGAACCAACGATGACTACGTCCCACTCCTCGTCAAATTTGACGTCTTTAGCGTTAACCGCAGCATTTGCGTTTACGGAGCCGAGCGCTAAAGCACCCGCGCCAACTAGGCTCATTTTGAGCAGATCACGTCTTGAAACGTTTTCCATGATGTCTCCTTTATTTTACCGTTATACGGTTTTTTGATGCCTAATTTTGGAGTTATTGTACCAAAAGTTAAATAAAAGCAAAATAATATTATTTAAAAATTGTTTTTAAATTTTTAAAAAGCGTCGCAGCCAAAAAGCCGCTTATCGGCTGCTTACTAGCTCTAAATTTAGACAAATTTTAAATTTAAATCTCTACATAAAATTTTGTGCGCTATGAAAGCGTGTATCCTGCGCCGGATAAAAGACCCGCAAAAGCAGGTCTTCATTTCTCGCAAAGCTTGCCGCATGCGTCGGCGCGGCATCTGCTGCAGTGAGTCATTTGATGAATGGAGCCGCCGATGAGCTTTCGCATGCTACGAATTTCTTCGTTTGAGGGCGATTTGATATTTGCAAAAGGCGTATCATGCACGGGGATCATCGCCATACAGTTCATGATATCGGCCTGCCACTCCTTGGCCTTTCTCGCGATTTCTGGGACGTGAGCCATATTTACGCCAGGTATTACGACCGTATTGATCTTTACGATCATGCGAGCTTCTTTTAGTTTGCGGATTCCTTCCTCTTGGCGCTCCCCAAGAATTCTAGCGCCCTCTTCGCCGTGGTAAATTTTGTTTTTGTGGCGCACCCACGCATAAATTTTGCCGCCTACGTCCGGCGTTACGGCATTAACGGTCACCGTCACGTGGCTCACGCCGATTCGCACGATATCATCCACGTGCTCGGGCAGGGACAGGCCGTTTGTGGATAGGCAAAGTAGGGCGTGAGGGAAGCGGGCTTTGCATTTTTCAAAAGTCGCTAGGGTCTTGTCGGCATCGCACATAGGATCTCCGGGCCCTGCGATACCGATGACTGAGATATCCTGTCTAAATTTAAATAGATTTTCCACGTATAGCGCGGCTTCGTCCGGGCTTTGCACCCTCCCCGTTACGCCGGGGCGATTTTCGTTAGCGCAGTCGTAGATGCGGTTGCAAAAATTGCATTGGATATTGCAATGCGGCGCTACGGGAAGGTGCACGCGCCCGTAGACGGCGGACGCTTTTTTGCTAAAGCAGGGGTGGTTGTCGAAGGAGGGTTTGGCGAAAAAATTCATCAATCTTTTTTCCTTCCGAATTTTATGGCGTCCGCGTGGCAAACATCCATACAATCGCCGCAGTTCGTGCAGTTCATCTCGTCCGGTCTAGTGCCCATTTCGCATTTGCGCAAACAGGCGTTGCAGTTATCGCAGGCGTCTGTTTTGTAAACGCGAAATATTGAAATTTTACGCAGCAGCTCCATTATGCCGCCGCTAGGACAGGCGAAGCGACACCATAAATTTGCGACGATCAAGGATGCGGCGATGAGAGCTACGACGACGGCAGTGCGAACTGCCCAGTACCAGTCGGAAAATTTAAAGGACATGATAACGGCGTTTAGGTACTCGTCGCTGGTACGGATGGGGATCATGACGCGAGGGTTGCCGTAGATAAAATATACGCCCGCGCTAAGCAAAACGGCTAGAACCATGCCTATTTGAGCATATCGTAGCTTCCTGTTATTTTTTAGCTTAAGCTTAAAAGCGGCAAATTTGCCCAGCATTTGATTGACGAATCCGCCCGGGCAAAGCCAGCCGCAAAACGCGCGCCCGAGGAAAATAACCAGCACGGGGATAAATAGCCAAAAGCCGAAAAACACGGTCGCGATCCGCCCCCAGCACGTGACTATCGGACAGGATTGGCAGTTTACGAAAGGCACAATAAAAGGGCATCTAAAAATCCCATAATACGCCCATTGCCCGATCGCGCCGATAAAAATCAGCTGCACCAAACGACGAATTTTAGTTAGCCTAGAGACTTTTTTCATCTTTGCCATATTTACGATACTAAACATCTTTTACACCAAACCTTTCTATGAGTTCAAGCCCGCGCGCCGAATGGATGGAGGTAAAGCCGTGTCGCTCGAAAATTTCCTGCCCCTCCACGGAGCAGACGAAGTCCGCAAAGTCATCGGCAAGCTTCTCGTTTTTTACGTATTTCATGATATTTAGCGTAAAGGTAAGCGGCCCCGGCGGGATAAGTTTCTCGTCGATAGGTATATATTCGATCTTGTCTTTAAACCTATCGTGCGTCGTTAGGCGCTTTTCGATGATGGACGCATCACCCTTACCATCTACGAGATCGCACATCATCTGGATGACACATGAGCCGTTGGCAATCATATTTTTCATGACCGGCCCCGTGAGGCCTGAATTTTTCAAAATTCCCTTTACCGGTCCGCTACCCGGAGGCGATGCCCTTAGCGGCAGCATCACCCTTACGCCGGGCTCTGCTAGATCCTTCAGATCGCGAACGCCCGCGGGATTGCCCTTTGGCACTACTAAAACGTAGTCGGTAAAACATAGCGGTCTAAAGCGAAGGCTAAGGCCTGCTTTGCGCAGTTTTTGAGACAGCTCCAAAACGCGAGCGCCAAAAACCTCCGTCTTGCCCTGCAAGGCTAGCAGCGACTTTCCGAGCGCGCCCGCAAAGGCGCCAGTGTACTGGATATTATGCCCCGTCCTTGACTCATAAATGGCGTTTAGCTCATTAAATGCTTCGGACAGTCCTCCGCACGACCAAACCTGCAGGGAACCTGGCTTAAACGGCGTATAGCCAGCGAGCATCGCTTCCGGTCCGGCGATGGCGGCAGCCGCCAAAGCTCCTTTTAAAAAGCCGCGACGAGATTCGTCTATCTCCTTAAATTTCATGCAACCTCTCCTTTCTTTGGTTTGTTTTTAAATTTAGAAAATTCTTCATTTTAAAATTTCGAGCGACCCAGCTTAAAGCAGTTCTATAAACGCCTCTAGACGCGTGCGAATTTGCCCGACGTCTTGTTTTGAATAATCAGTCTCCAGCGACATATAGTTTGCTCCAGCTTCACGGCTGGCTTCTTTGATCTTGTTCGTCTCGATCGCGTAGGTGTGGCAGCCGCTTAGCACGACGTCGATGACGCCGTGCGCTTGATACTCATGGATAAATTCCTTGATAATATCCGAGCGTGCGTCGTTTTGATACATCACCGAACAGGGGATTTTGAGATAGCGCTCGGCGATATTTGCAACCAAATCGCCCTTTGTTTGCACTTGGTTTTGATAGCCTTTGGTGCCGGAGCAGTTTTCAGAGGCCACTACATCCGCGCCAAGATCTTCGATCTGCTTGATAACCTTCTCATACACGCCTCCGCTTGGACAGCCGGTGATGATGATCCGCTTTTTGCGAGTTTTCGGCGGCGTCATCTCCTTCGCGGCGGCTATGTAGGCGCGTATCATTTTAAGCTTCTCCTGCTTGTCGTATATAAAGTCGCTCGCAAATGAAATTTGATGAATTTCGCTGCCCGCTACCGGCATCGGATTTAGTTTGCCAAGCTCTAAAAGCTCCAACATCACCTTGCGCTCTTCGTTGTAAATTTGCACCGCATCGAGCAGCGCTTCATCGGTGATTTTCGTATCAAATTTTCGCTCTAAAACTTTGCGAAATTCTCTAAGCTCGTCGGTAAAAAGCTCCAAACTCTTGCCGTCTCTCATATTCGGTAGCTGTAGCACGTGGACGTCCTTGTGCTTTGCCAGCAGCTCATACATCTTTTTCTTACCGTCGCAGGTCGTTTCGCCTATGACGAGATCGCTGGCGTTCATATAGGGGCATTTTTTAGTAACTGCGTAGCCGTAGCTTGCCTTTATTAGCGGGCAAAGATTGCGCGGAAGCTCGGCGTGAGCGGCGTCTATCGGGCTCTCGTCATAGGCACAAAGCCCAACCGGCACGGCGCCTGCAGCGTAAATGAGCTCCTTTGGCGAATAGGTGCAAAACATTCCCACTACGTGTTTGCCTTGCTCTTTTAGATCGTGCAGAGCCATTGCGTTGCGCTTTTTAAGCGCGTCAAAATCCATCTTCATCTCGTCTCCTTTGAAATTTCATTTGCTTTGCGTGCGCCGATAAGCGAAGCACCCATTGCGCCGCAGTAGATTGCGTTTTCGTGAGTAAAAATTTCAGCCCCCAGATGCTCGCCTAGAAGCTGTTTAAAGAGCGGCACGTTGCTAAGCCCGCCGCTTAAAAAATAAATTTGATTTTCCAGCCGTTTGATGAGAGAGGCGACCTTGTGCGCGGAGGAATCCACGATGGCGTAGGCGATCTCGCTAGTTTCAGCCCCATTTGCGCTTAGCGAGACGATCTCGCTTTCTGCAAAAACAGTGCAGGTCGAGCTAATTTTAATCGCGGGATTTTTGCGGGCGGTTTTGTAAATTTCGCTAAGCTCAAGCCCCAAGCGGCCCGCACTGATCTCTAAAAATTTACCCGTGCCCGCCGAGCATTTGTCGTTCATGATAAAATCCGCTGGTTTGCCGTTTTCTATTTTGATCGCTTTGGTGTCTTGCCCGCCCACATCGATGACGGTGCAGTCTTGCTCAAATAAAAAGTGTGCCCCAAGCCCGTGGCATAAAATTTCGCTCATGCTAAGCTGCGCGTACTCTACGCTGACGCGTCCGTAGCCCGTAGCCGTTACGAAGCCCTTGCCGTAGCCTTTTTGCTCTAAAATTTGCTTGATCTGCCGCGCGACTCTAACCGCGCTAAAGCCGCTTGGCAGCAAAAACAGTTCGCAAAATTTGCCGCGTTCGTTCATAACGGCGACCTTTGATGAGGTCGAGCCGATGTCGATACCGATAAAATGCATAAAATTTAAATCCGTCGAAAAATATTTCTACGCCGTAGAACTTTATCGCAATCTTAGCTTTTTAAGACTTTTATATCGCTGAAATTTGGCACGGGCTCGGTGCGTATTTAAATTTAGCCTCGCACCGCGTTTGAATCGGTTTTAGATTTAGCGCTCGCGGGCGATTAAAATTCCGCTTAAAATCACCACCGCGATGCCCGCTAGCACGATCGGACTGGGCAGATGATCGCCTAGCATAATTCCTAGCGCCATGCTAAATAGGATATCGCTGTAGCTGATCGCAGCGACGATGCCCGCTTTGCGCGAAGCGGCGTAGGCGCGCGTCATGTAAATTTGAAAGTAGATACCGCTGACGCCCAGAAGCGCCACTAGCACCCAGCCAAAAAGGCTTGGCGGGTTGAAATAAGCGAGCTTCGCTAAATCCGCGCCGCTGAAAAGTCCTAAAATTTTAACCTCGCTACCTTCAAGCGCCCAGCCCGCAGCCATCATCATCGCGCTTAGAAAGGTAGCGGACGAGACGAAAACCAGCACGATGAGGTTGGTGGCGTAGTGTTTGCGAAGCTCGCGCACGCTCGTGTATGCAAGCCCCGCGCACATGCCGCCGAAGATTCCCACTGCATCGGTTACGCTGATGCCGATGTGCGGGCGCACGACGAGTAAAATTCCGCCAAAGCCGAGCAGTATCGCAAACCAACCGCGCGAGCTTAGCTTTTCGCCTAAGAAAAACGCCGAAAATAGCGCGGTGAAAATGGGCGCCGTCTTTTGGAAGGTAAAAGCGGTGCCAAGATCGATGTGGGCGATATTGTAGAAGGTCGCTAAGATCCCGCAGCTGCCGATAAAGCCGCGAAACGCGAGTAGCCACGGCTTGCCGCCCGGGCCCAGATTTTTTACCCGCCTTAGCGAAAACAGCACGATCGCGATGCCTACGACGTTGCGGAAAAACACGATCTCGGCGCTACTCATCCGCTCCGCCATGACCTTGGCTAGCGCACCGTTTAGCGCGAAATAAAAGCTCGCTACGAGCATATAATAAACGCCAAGATGTTTCAGCCAAAACGCGGAGTAAAGCTTCTGCTTCATCGCCCGCTACTTTCGGTTTGCCACGAGCGCGCCCGCGGCGATGATAAGCGCCATACCCACAAGCGCCATGAAACCGGGCAAGGCGTCGCCTAGCAGCAGCCCAAATAGCGTCGAAAAGATGATGTCTGCGTAGCTGATCGTAGCTACTATGCCCGCTTTGCGCGTCGCGGCGTAGGCCTTGGTGACGTAGGTTTGATAAAACAGCCCCAGCAGCCCCAGAAGCACGGCAAAAAGCCAGCCCTGTGCGTTTGGAATTTTAAATTTGCAAAGCATAAAGCTCAGCGCGGGGGCGTCTATAAATTCCGCCGCGATCATAAGCGCTACGGGCATCAGCGTGCCGGCAAGAAGCGCCGAGAGGATGATCGTATCGGAGCTATAGTATTTACGTAGCCCGCGCACGGAGGTAAGCGCCATCGCGGCGAATAATCCGCTTAAAATTCCAAAAATATCGCTCGGCTGCAAGCCAAACTGCGGCTGAATTACCAAAACGATGCCCACAAAGCCTAGGCAGACCGAAAACCAGCCCATCGCGCCGAATTTTTCGCCGAGGGTAAAGTACGCAATGATCGCCGTCCAAATGGGCGCCGTTTTTTGAAAAGTAAATGCCTCGCCGAGGCTGATGTTGGCGACGTTATAAAAAAATACCATCAGCCCCAAAATCCCGATAATGCCGCGAAACGCGAGCGTAAAAGGATGACCACCTTTGTTTGCGAAGCGCGCCGTACGGGGACGAGCCTTGATTTTATAAAGCAGGATCAAAAGTCCGGGCAGATTGCGAAAGAGCACGACCTCAAGCGATGAAATTTGCGCGCCCAAAAGCTTGGCAAAAACGCCCGTAAGAGAGTTGTAAAAGCACGCCATCAGCATATAATACACGCTTAGATGGTGCAGCAAGAAGTTGTTGTATTTCATCGCGACCCTTTAAATTTGCGGAATTATACACGCATAATGATTAAATTTTAATATTCCGCCGTTTTAATATTTCGCCGCACCGCCTGCTTTTGCGCGCCTGGCGCGACGGCTCGGTTTTGTACTTGGACGCTTGCTTTTGCGTTTCTTGCTCACGGGCGCTAGTTCAGTACTTGGATATTGGGCGCTGCTTTTGTGATTTTTACCGACCCTCTGCTCTGCGCGCCGCCGCTTGCTTGAGCAAAGCAGTAAAATTTGCGCAGCTGCGGGCTTTTATGCTTTCGTGTAGTTGCGTCGGTTTTTAAAATTTATAAGATTTACGCACATCTCCGCATTCTGCGATATGTTCGGCGATGGATAGCGCGTTTTGACGTCTTGCGTCCGTGCGGCGTTCCGCTAGTGTCGCGATAAAATTTCGCTAAATTTAGCGCCTAAATTTTATAAAATTTTACCGCTTAGCTCCGCGAGCGAGCGCGTAGAATTTGGCTTTAATCTATTTTTGGTTATAATCGCGCCAAAAACTACAAGGACGAACGTGAAAAGTTTGATCATCATCGGGCGCCCCAACGTCGGCAAGTCGAGCCTTTTTAACCGCCTAGCGGGCGCTCGCATCGCCATCACGAGCGACGTTGCGGGTACGACGCGCGATACCAATAGGGCCGAAGCCGAAATTTTTGATCGCTGCGTGCGCGTGATCGATTCGGGCGGCTTGGAAGACACCTCCGAGCTGTTTGCGCGCGTGCAGGCTAAGACGCTAAGCGAGGCAAAGAGCGCGGATTTGATAATCTTTATGACGGACGGCAAGCTATTGCCGAGCGACGATGAGCGGCGGATATTTTTCTCGCTGCAAAAGCTCGGTAAGCCCATCGCCCTGGCGGTCAATAAGATTGATGGCAAGCGCGATGAGGAGCGCAGCTGGGAGTTTAACGAATTCGGCGTTAAATTTTTCCCGATCTCCGTCTCGCACAACAGCGGCATCGATGAGCTGAAAGAGTGGATCTACGGCTTTTTGGACCCTGCGCCCGCGCAGCAGGACGAGGATGAAATTTTTGATGATTTTATAGGGGGCTTCAACGACGAGGGCGAGCCGAAAGAGGGGCGCGACGAGGAATTTTACGCTAGTAAAACCATCGGCGTGGGTATCATCGGGCGGGTAAACGTCGGTAAATCGAGCCTTCTAAACGCGCTTGTGGGCTCGCAGCGCTCGGTCGTGAGCGATTATGCGGGCACGACGATCGATCCGGTGAACGAAAGCACGGAATTTGAAGGGCGCACGCTCGAGTTTATCGATACGGCGGGTATTCGCCGCCGCGGCAAGATCGAGGGCATCGAGCGTTTCGCGCTAAATCGCACCGAAAAAATCTTGCAAAGCTCCGACATCGCGCTTTTGGTGCTTGACGCAAGCGAGCCGCTAAACGAGCTGGACGAGCGCATCGCGGGGCTTGCGGCTAAATTTGAACTCGGGCTCATCATAATTTTAAACAAATGGGATCTTTGCGAGCGCGATTACGACGAGTTTTGCCGCGATCTGCGCGATAGGTTTAAATTCCTTTCCTACGCGCCGATCATCAGCGTCAGCGCGACCGATAAGAAGCGGATACATAAAATTTACCCGCTCATTTTGGATGTTTATTCAAATTTTACGCGCAAGCTCGGCACTGCAAGGATCAATGAAGCCATAGAAGCCGCGATAAAGGCGCATCCGATACCTCGCGAGCGGGGCAAATCGGTTAAAATTTACTACGCCGCGCAGATCGGCTTTGCGCCGCCGAAGATCGCTCTTGTAATGAACCGCCCGCAAGCGCTACATTTTAGCTACAAGCGCTATTTGATGAACAGACTGCGCGCAAGCTTCGCTCTTTCGGGAAGTCCGCTAGTGCTGCTGCCGCGCAAAAAAGGGGAGAGCGATGAAGAGCGGTAACATCGTACTCATCGGCTTTATGGGGGTCGGCAAGGGCACGGTAGCGCGGGCTCTGGCTGCGCAAAGCGGGATGTTTGCGCTTGATTGCGACGATATGATCGAAAGCTACGCCAATAAAAAGATCGGGCAAATTTTTAAAGAGCAGGGCGAGCAAAGCTTTAGAAAGATGGAAGAGAGCCTTGCGAAATTTTTAGAAAAGTCCGTCAGGCACGCAGTAATTTCTACAGGCGGCGGCTTTTACGCCGTGAAAAATTTAAACAAAATCGGCACCGTCGTGTATCTGAAATCAAGCTTTGAGGGGATCATTAATCGCTTAAAAAATAGCGAAAACGCGGAGAAAAAATTTGCCAAGCGCCCGCTGTTAGCGGATCTGCAAAAGGCCGCGGCGCTGCACGCTCAAAGAGACGGGGCGTATGAAAAAAAGGCCGACATCGTAATCGACGTCGAAAATAAAAGCGTAAAAAAGATCGTAAAAGAAATTTGCTCCGCCTGCGACGGGCTAAATTTAAAGGGGAAAAAGATGTCTAAACAAAAGCGCTCCGGCGGCGGCAAAAATTCCGAGCCGCGCGGCAAAGAGAGCAAAAGCGATAAGCTTGAAAAGAAAGAGGCGCTAAAGCAAAAGCTGCGTGAGCTACTGGAGGGCTTAGAGCGCGAGGAAATTCCAAAGCGGGTGATCGCGTGGCACTTCGATCTTTACGAGCCTTACGCGCTTGAGCTGGCGGGATCGAGCAGTTATGACGCGGATGACGACGACTGGGCGTGCGAGGACGAGGATGAGTTTTATCCCGAATATTCACGCTTGCAGCTTGAATTTTTAAATGAGCTTTCGTGGCGACAGGTTTTAAAACTGCTCGTGCAGGCTCTGCGCGAGCTGCGAGAGCAGATGCCTAGCGCTAAAATTTTTAAGTGCAAGCACATCGCCGTGGGTTTTGTGGACGGCGATTTGATTTTGATTTAAAGGAGCAATGATGAGAATTTTAACGGGTCTTCAGCCCAGCGGCAAGCTGCATTTGGGCAATTACTTCGCGAGTATCAAGCAGATGGTGGATGCGCAAAACGCGGGCGAGCAGATGTTTATGTTTATCGCAAACTACCATGCGCTCACGTCCGTAAGCGACGGCGCAAAGCTAAAAAACTCCACCTACGAGGCCGCCGCGGCGTTTTTGTCCCTCGGGATAGATCCGAAAAAGACGGTGTTTTGGGTGCAAAGCGACGTGAAAGAGGTGCTGGAACTTTACTGGATTTTAAGCGGATATGCGCCGATGGGGCTGCTCGAGCGGGCGCACGCCTACAAAGACAAGATCGCCAAGGGTTTTGAGAGCAAACACGATCTGTTTAGCTACCCCGTGCTGATGGCGGCGGACATCCTGCTATACAGCGCAGAGGTCGTGCCCGTGGGCAAGGATCAGATCCAGCACGTCGAGATCGTCCGCGACATCGCGCTTAAATTTAACAACGCCCACGGAGAAATTTTAACTATTCCGCAAGCGCGCGTAAATGATGAAGTGGCGATCGTGCCGGGCACCGACGGCGCGAAGATGAGCAAGAGCTACGGCAATACGATCGATATTTTTGCAGATGCCGCGACGCTAAAGAAGCAAATTTCAAGTATCGTAACGACCTCCGAGCCGCTGGAGGCGCCTAAGCAGTGGCGCGGATGCAATGTCTATAACATCGCGAAGCTATTTTTAAGCGAGGCGGAGCAGACGGAGCTACAGGCTCGTTACGAGCGGGGCGGCGAGGGGCATGGGCATTTTAAGGCGTATCTAAACGAGCTAGTGCTCGGCTACTTCAAAGACGCGCGAGATAAATTCGAATACTATCAAAGCCACCGCGAAATTTTAGACGAGATGCTAAGACAGGGCGCGCAAAGAGCGGCCGCGACGGCTGCTTCATTGATGCAAAAGGTTCGCGCCGCCGTGGGGATTTATCGCTAAGGAGAGTGAGATGACGGATTACGCTAGAGAAATTTTATCTGACGGCAAGTTGCTTCGACAGAAGCTGGAAATTTTCTTGCAAACCCCTAGCAAGGTTGAAATTTACGCACGCGCCTGCGAGAAATTTTTCGCCGCGGGCAAGCAGCGCGAGTTAAATTATGTAAGCACGTGGAGCTGGTGGGGATTTTTCGGCACGCTGTTCTTTTTTCTGTACCGCAAGGAGTATAAAATTGCCGCAGCCCTATTTGCCGTTGTGTTAATTTCCTGCTTTATTCCGTTTTTGGATGAATATGATAGAAGTATAGGAATGGCGATTAGCGTCAGTAGCGGAACTATGGCGAAATATTTCGTTTGCTATAGTTTTGTTTCATTGTTAGATAAACAGGACGACGAAGCCCTAAGGCGGGGCGGCGGCGTGAATAGATGGGCGATATGGCTCGCGGTAATATTTTACGCTTTTGTCGCAATTGTATTTGCGCTGATAATTTCAAACGGCGGCAAAATTCAGTAGTTTTGAAGGGCTTCGCGCTCAAAATAGCTAAATAAATTTTAAAAAGGAGTAAGAGTGAAAGCGATCGTAACGGTGATCGGTAAGGACAAGGTTGGCATTGTAGCGGGCGTTTCGGCTAAGCTCGCGCAGCTTGGGCTAAACATAGACGACATCAGTCAGACGGTTTTGGATGAGTTTTTTACGATGATGGCGGTGGTTTCCAGCGACGAAAAGCAGGACTTCACGGCTCTACGCGAGGAGCTAAACGAGCTTGGCGAAAAGCTAAAAGTTAAAATCAACATCCAAAGCTCGGCGATCTTTGACGCCATGCACAACATCTAAGGTGCCGATATGGACATCAAAAACGTAACCGAAACGATCGCGATGATCGAGGAGCAAAATTTCGACATCCGCACGATCACGATGGGCATCAGCCTGCTTGACTGCATCGATCCAGATATCGACAAAGCAGCGGAGAAAATTTACGCCAAGATCACCGATAAAGCTCGCGATCTGGTAAAGGTCGGCAATGAAATTTCAGCAGAGCTTGGCATCCCGATCGTAAATAAACGCGTCTGCGTAACGCCTATCGCCATCATCGGCGCAGCGACGGATGCCGTGAGCTACGTCCCGCTTGCTAAAGCGATGGACGAGGCGGCGCAAAAGGTCGGCATCGACTTTATCGGCGGCTTTTCGGCGCTAGTGCAAAAGGGCTACGCAAAGGGCGATAAAATTTTAATCGACTCCATCCCAGCCGCGCTTGCCGCTACGCAAAAGGTCTGCTCGTCGGTAAATATCGGCTCGACCAAGACGGGCATAAATATGAGCGCGGTCGCCGACATGGGGCGCGTGATCAAAGAGACGGCGCGGCTTTCCGATCTTGGCGCCGCAAAGCTAGTCGTATTTGCCAACGCCGTCGAGGATAATCCCTTTATGGCAGGTGCATTTCACGGCGTGGGCGAGGCCGAAGTCGTCATAAACGTGGGCGTTAGCGGCCCCGGCGTCGTTAAGCGCGCGCTTGAGAAGGTGCGCGGAGCGAGCTTTGACGTGGTTGCGGAGACCGTGAAAAAGACTGCGTTTAAGATCACGCGTATCGGACAGCTCGTCGGCCAAATGGCGTCCGAGCGGCTGGGCGTGAAATTTGGCATCGTCGATCTCTCGCTAGCTCCGACCCCTGCCGTGGGCGATTCGGTCGCGCGCGTGCTTGAGGAGATGGGGCTAGAGCGCGTCGGCACGCACGGCACGACGGCTGCGCTTGCGCTGCTAAACGACGCAGTCAAAAAGGGCGGCGTCATGGCGTGCAACCAAGTAGGCGGGCTTAGCGGCGCGTTTATCCCCGTCTCCGAAGACGAGGGCATGATCGCCGCGGTGCGCGCAGGCTCGTTAAATTTAGAAAAACTCGAAGCGATGACTGCGATCTGCTCGGTGGGGCTCGATATGATCGCGATTCCTGAGGATACGCCCGAGCAGACGATCGCCGCGATCATAGCCGACGAGGCCGCGATCG
The DNA here is from genome assembly GCF_938045595.1 of uncultured Campylobacter sp. Lineage (GTDB taxonomy): Bacteria > Campylobacterota > Campylobacteria > Campylobacterales > Campylobacteraceae > Campylobacter_B. Next base: position 919 of record NZ_CALIBB010000135.1, on the reverse strand, counting down.
GCGTGATAAATCAAAAAACGACCGCCGTGCGCATAATCCCAAAAGGCAAAGAGGGCGACACGCTAGAATTTAGCGGCCTACTCGGAAGCGCGCCCGTGATGAGCGTAAATAAAAACTCCTCGGCAGACTTCATCGCCCGCGGCGGCCAGATCCCCGCGCCTATTCATAGTTTTAAAAACTAAATTTAACCGGCCTAAGGAGGAAAGATGAGAGCGTTTGCGTTATTTGCGGCAGTTTTGCTTTTTAGCGGCTGCTCCATAATCTCGGCATTTTATAGCAAGGAGAAAAAATTCGAGCTGGCGGGCTTGGGGCAAGACGGGGTTTATAGGACTTCGGACGACAGCGCAGATACGCTAATAAAAATAACGTCCGCCCGCACAAAAGAGGGCGAGCCGTATCGTATAATCCACACGCTGGAAATTCCTAAAAATTCTACCCAGACGGATTTTGATAGCAACGATAAAGAGGTATTTAAAATAGACTGCTCCAAGAATTATTGTGAGCCCAAATACGACGAAGAGCCGAAAAGAATCGCCATTTCTTGGCCTGCGCCGAATGGAGGCGGCGTTTTTGACGGCGTCATATATCTAAAAAATTTACGGCTCGTAAAGGCGTATTAAATTTGCGGATTTAAAAGCGCGCAAAATTCGTAAAATTTAACGAGTAAAATTCTAAGTCGCCGCGATGGAATTTTTCGGACTTTAAATTCTGTGCTACGGGCGTGGAATTTTGAGTTAGAATTTCGGCTTGAAATTTTGGCTTGAAATTTTACGGCGCGATCCCCGAGGCGCGCTAAAATTTTAAAATTTCGTTGTAAGGCGAGGCGTTAAAATTTCATCGCCGCTCGCGGCGGACAAGCGGCGGGTCTTTTGAAATTTTAAAGCGGCTTGCATTGAAATTTTAAAATTTAAAAGCAACC
>NZ_CALIBB010000134.1 GCF_938045595.1 uncultured Campylobacter sp. | reverse complement strand
TTGGATAATTATAAATTTTAAGTTGCGCGCCGCCACAGGATGTAGACTTTTCGCCCTATACGCCGCGCTACTAATCGCAGATATCGGCGCAGACGTCATCTACGGCATGATGTTTAAAATACCGGTCCCCGCCGCTATAACGATGGACGTCATAAATTTCATGGAGCTGTTAAATTTAATCTTAAATCCATTAGCGTCCGTAGTGCTGCTTCTTGCGTGGTTTAATATAAAAAACCCCGCCAAAGCAAAGGATCTATGGAGCTAGGCGGAGATAAAATTTGCTCGCGTTTATACTCGCGCGGAGTTTAAATTTAGACTGCGCTGGGGCGTTTGCAAAGATAAAATTTCACGCTCGCATGCGCTGTTTCGTCAAAGACACGGTCGCTAAACCCGCCCGCTTGCTATCCATCTACGCGGTGCAAGCCTTAAGCCATATCGGCGCGACCCTCGATGTGAAATTTAAGCAAATGCCATTTTATACGATTATAAGCCCGTTTCGCCACACTCGTAGCCGAAAATTTTAATCCCCGTATCGCTCTGCTCGTAGCGCAGCGCGGGGATTTTGTGCAGTAGATCTTTTAGCTTCGCTAGATCGTTTTTTCGCCCGCCGTCGAAGGCGCGCGGCACCCACACCCACGCGATCTCGTCGTATGCAAACGAGCCCACCGTAAAGCTAGCTCGCTTTGAGCCCGCCTCCCATTTGGAGGAGTTTTTGATCGCGTAGAAGTTCGGATAAAGGATTTTTTTGATGATGAAGCATTTGCAAAATTTAAAATCCGCGAAAAACTCCGCCCACGTCGCATCCTCGGTAAAATAGCCTTTCGTGCGCAGGCGCTTTTTCTCTTTGCGCAGCCTGATCGGCTCATAAAACCTCTGCCAAGCCCTCGCGCAGGCATCCATAAACGCGAGCATGCGGGCGAAGTAAATTTTAAAAAGCGCTTTGAAAAGCTCCATCTACTTCTCGATCTGCGATTTTAGCGATTTATCGATTGCGATCTCGTTTGAGTTTATGTCGATCGTTTGAAGCGCCTTGTCCTGGAAGATAAATCCGACCTCCTTCGCGCCGAAGCTCTTGGCGATCGCCTCCAGCGTGTCGGTCGCGGATTTGTGGATCTTGCCGCCAAGATCGTTGATGATTTTTAGCGAGAGCTGCTTGACCTCGTCCTTGGCGTCGTCGATGAGGAGGTTTTTATCACTCTCGTCAAAGCTCGCGCCGAATAGCCCGTTTAGCGAATCGGGCAGCAGAAACGGCAGCAGCTTGGCGTTTTTCTCATCGTAAATTTTCATATCTTTGATCGAGTATTTGTATTTGCACGGCGGCATCTTGATCTCGTAGCGATCCTCGCCCTGCGGCAGTATCGCAAACTCGGGGCTTAGTAGGTCGTAAACAAACTCGATCTCAAACTCGAAGATGATGGCGATCTGCTTTTTCGTCATCAGCGGCGAGACGAGCGAGCCCAGCAGCCCGCTGCCTACGTTTTGCTTGCGCGTGACGATCTCTTTGGAGTAAATTTTAAAAACGCTCAGCTCGCCGATACTTTTAAGCCGCGTGATGTCGGTGGCGATCTGCGGCTTGCCCGCCTGCTCGCCGCTTTTGCGCATCTTAAAAAACATAAAAACCAAGATGCAAAATATCACTAAATTTAGAAGAAAAGCAAAATTTTCCAAATTTCATCCTTTAAAATTTTATCGGTATTTTAGCAAAATACGGCGCCGATTTGTAGTGCAATTAAAATTTTACGATTTTTGCGACGCGAAATTTCAAAATCGCAAAAGAAATTTTAAAGAAGCGAGCCGCGATTATAAAATTTAATGCGGAACAGTCCGCCCCACCGCTAGCGTCGTCGGGGGATGGGCGGGGTTTGTGGGCGAGCAGAGCAATGCGGTGCTGCGGAGCAGCGCCGCCTATGTGAGAGGTGTGACCTCGCAATTCAAGCTCCCTTCCCGCCCCAAGAAAAACAGAAATCACGGCATAAATTTCACGGGCTATGAATTTGGTGATAAATTTTATTTTGTAAGTTTCTATAAAATTTCATGGATATAGCTTAGCGTCTGGGTGCATTATGCGCGATATTCGTAAGGGGGCAGCGCTCGGAGTTAGAGGGGCGCCCCCACGACTTTTTAAAATTTTGCCCCCACCCGCGCGACGCTAGTGATACGGACTGCGTCCGCGTTAAATTTAAATTACGGCTTTCGCCACATAAATTTGAGTTAAATTTCTACGCTTTTTTCAACGTCGTATTCTGAAGCTCCGATAAAATTTTAAAACAGAATTTTAAAAAAATTTAACGGCAAAATTTTACTCGCTTCTAATGTTTCGAGGCGCGGTTTGAAGGTAAAATTTAAAGCCACTTTGCTCGTTCATTGCTAGGGTCTGTTTCGTTGCCGATCGCTTCGTAGCGCGAGTAGTAAAACTCCACAAATTCCCGCACCTGTGCCTCGCGCGGCAGATACACGCCGCCGCTAAGCTCCGCAAAGCGCGATAAAAATTCCGCCGCGTCCTTTTTGTCGCAATAAAGCCGCGCCAGCTCCTCGTAGTTTTGCAGGCACGCGGACTTAAAGCTCTCGTAGCCTGCGCGGTCAAATTTAACCGACAGCCGCCCGCGCTCAAATTTCAAAACGCCCGATGCGAAAAGCAAGCTCAGATGTATCAGAGCCTCGCAGTAGTAGGGTTTGAGCTCCTCTACACGCTGCCACGCGATGAGCCCTGCGGCGCGGCGGATCAGCTCGTCCAGCACCGGCAGGCAAAACTCCTCCTCCTCATGGAAAAAGAAGCTCACGAGCCCGCCGGTGGTCGCCTTGTACTCCTCGATGAGCTTAAAAAGCCCCGAGCGGTTCATTCGCGCCTCGGTGTCTGCGTCGATGAAAAATATGTGCCCGAACTCATGCCCGATCGTCGATATTTCGTAGACGCGGCGCCAAATTTGTGGCTTTTTAAATAAAATTTCGCGCCCGAAATTTAGATAATCGAGAGTAAAAATTTCGCCGCTTAGCCGCATAAAAGGTCTAGCCTTGGCACTTTCATAGACGAAATTTACGAAGGCGAAAATTTTCTTACCGCAGTTGGTGCTTACGAACTCGTCGTTGGGTACGACCTGCGCCGAAAAAAGTCCGTTCAGATCGGCTCCGTAGTAGATCAGCGGCGCGCAGACGTAAAGTTGGGTCTTGGCGATGTTTGAGAGCACGAGCGAGTGCATGACGGCATTGTTTGCGCCGATTTTTTCATACGCACACTCAAAGCTCTCGCTTACGCGCGCTTTAAATTCCTCCGCACTGAACTCATACGCGCCTGCAAGCCTGACGTCCCATTCTAGCGCGACTGCGTGCGTGTAGGCGTCCTCGTAGTATTCGAGCGGATGCCCGATCTGAAGCGGCGTTTTTATATCCATCCACGCGATCTCCGCATCCCGCCACGCGCCGATTACCGCGCCGGCGTCTTTCTCGCAAAAGGCCTGTTTGAGCTTGGACAGATACGCGACGTAAGCTAGCTCGCTCTCATCTTCTGCAAGCGTCACCAGGCGCTCCAAAAGATCGCTAAATTCGCTCTGTAGCTTCGCCGTCTCATCCGCAAAGGCCACGGCGTAGGGAACCATTTGGGATTTGCCTTCGCGCTGCACTATCGCGCCGTAGCAGCGCTCGCAGATCTCGCCGTGAGGCGTGCGCATAAACAGCTCCTCTTGCAGCAAAAATTCCTTCGCCTGCGCAAGCGAGCTAAATTCCTTTTCCCAGCGCTTGTTCGTGCCTTCGATGATTAGGGCTTGCCAGCTTTTTTGCATATCGCTTATCACGAGCCCGATGCGGTGCACGCCCTTTAAAAGCTCCAGATAAAACGGCTGCAAAATCTCCTGCGCGCCCGCTTCGGCGATGAGTGCTGCGTGCATGCCCTCATGTATTTCGCGCGTGAAATCATACATTTTGCTCTTTAGCTCGCGCTGCCGCGCCTCATCGTAGCCCAAGCGGCGAAATTCTTGCAGCAGCGGATCCTCTTTGAGATCAACGATTCGGCGTAGCACGGCGATGCGCGCAGTATCGCCAGACTCAAAGCCGCAGATTTCCAATCCGCGCGTGATCAGCTCGGTGTGCGGCTCGTCGTAGAAGGCGTTTAGTCGCGCCTTAGCGCTCGCTGCCATCTCGCTAAGTTTTACAAAATCGTTCATCGCGTATCCTTTTTTGTCGTTTTATCGTCTTTTTACGAGCGGAATGTGCCTGCTTTGCGAGCAAAATTCTATCCTCGCGTTCGCTTAAAATTTTAAAATTTCGACATAGATTTTTGCCGATTGTATCGAAAAAGTGTTAAATTTGCGCGGTTAAAATGCGAGATTTTTAAATTTAAGGAGTAAAAATGAGCGATTTAAACTTAGACGATTTCGGCGAGCCGCGCATCAAGGTCGTAGCGCTGCCTAAGGATACGAATAGCTCGGGCAATATTTTCGGCGGCTGGATACTAGCGCAGATCGATTTAGCGGGCGCGACGGCGGCGCGCGAGATAGCGCCCGAGCGGGTCGTGACGATCTCGATGCAGGAGGTAACTTTCAAGCAGCCCGTATTTATCGGCGATGTCATCAGCTGCTACGCAAAAGTACTAAGCGTGGGAAATACCTCTATCCGCGTGCAGATCGAGGTCGCGGCGCTGCGGCTGGGCGAGGACGGATTTCGCGAGTGTCTGCACGTAACCAGCGCGATCGCAACCTACGTAAGCGTGACCAAATTAGGCCAAAAAAAGCCGATCAGCGCAGAGATCAAGCGGCTGCACGGATTTTAAAATTTTTCAAACTTTAGTTTTAGCTCAAGGAATTTTAGCGTCAAGCTTATAACGCGAAAATTCTTATGTGGGATAGGCTTAGTGCACAGAATTTGCTGCGTAAAATTTTATAATTTTAAGCGCGGAATTTTGCTGTGCAGTATTTTAGCGGAAAACCTCGCAGACGGAATTTTGGAATTTTGGAATTTTGGAATTTTGGAATTTTGGAATTTTG
>NZ_CALIBB010000133.1 GCF_938045595.1 uncultured Campylobacter sp. | reverse complement strand
GATCTTTTTAGACGAGCGCCCGAGTCTTCGCGAATGGCTCGCGCTAGCACTCATCGGCGCAGGCGTGATGGTGCTAATATTTAAATAATAAAATTTTTATTTGTAATATTTTTTGGTTTATGCAACAAGGCAAAACCAAAAAATAAAATTTAATTCCAGATTTATTTTTTAATGGTTGCTTAATTATAAAAACACTAAAATCATAAAAATTTGTTTTAAAAAGGAGTATCTTTGAGCAATTTTAGCGATTTCTTTAATAGCGAATTTAAAAAGCTTGAGCAAAGCTTTCGGATTACCGATATAGACAATATTTTAAATGATGAAATGTATCTTATAGCCGGAGATTTCTACGGTATTCAAAAATTTATTTTTGAAAATATCAATACTAAAAATGCGGCTAAAATTCTGCGTGCTAAATCCGCTTACGTTCAGCTCTTCACCAAAGCAATCGCTAAATTTATATGCTTTAAATTGAAAATAAGCGAAAGTAAAATTCTAAGCATAAGCGCGGGAAAATTTGAAATTCTAATACCGAAGCAGAATTTCACCCAAGATACATTTAACGACATCAGACACAACGTAGATAAATTTTTTATCGATAAATTTAGCGCTATTGCAGGTATGAGTTTAGTGGCGCTTGATTGTAAAAAAAGCGATTTTAGTGATAAGGATAGTTACAGGGCGTTTAGAGAGCGAGTAAGCGATGCTTTCGAGCTAGAAAAACTTAATAAATTCGATCTTTTAAATCAAAGCGCAATCGTGCTAAATCATGCCGATATAAAAGCAATAGAAAGCGGCTTTGAGAGGCTTGGGGCCAAGCTTGCAGATACAAAAACTTCAAAAATTTCTCTCGACGAGCTAGGAATCGATTTAGAAGGCTTTAATTGCGAGCTAGAACTAGATGAGCGTATAAAATCTTATGTATTTAAAAAAGATGGGCAAACGGCAAGCTTTAACGAACTGGCGCAACTCGCATGCAATAAAATGCATGAGGATGGACCTTTGGGATTAAAAGCTATAGCGGTGCTGAAAGCCGATGTCGATGGAATGGGAGATTTCATCAAAAATAGTAATGTTACTAATAGTTTTGATAGCTTTGATATGTTTTCGAAGGGGCTTGATAGCTTTTTTAGCATTCACATTCCGCGCTTAATAAAACAAAATTTTCCACATACCTATATAGTATTTTCAGGCGGAGACGATTTACTATTAGTAGGGGCTTGGGATACGGTGCTAGATATTGCTAGATTTATAGATGATGAGTTTAAGAAATTTATTAGCGACAAAACACTTAGCCTAAGTATGGGGATTTGCATTGCAAAACCTTCCGTGCCTATTAAATACCTAGCCGAACTGAGCGAAAACCAGCTTGAGCTTGCCAAGGAATTTAAAGATGAAAAAGGGATAAAAAAGGACGCTATTACTCTATTTGGACAAACGGCTAGATGGAGCGAGTATAAAACGATGTATGCGCTCATAACAAATATGCTTGAAAGCATAGATGAGCTAAATACAGCATTTTTATATCATCTACTAGAGCTTTGCGATATGGCAAAAAGCGCTAAAGCTAATGACGCAAGATCCAATATCTGGGCTTCGAAGCTGAATTATTTAATAGTAAGAAATTTATCCAAAGACTCGCAATGGCTAATACAAAAGCTGCAAAATGCACTAGAAAAAAGTCCCGAACAGGTAAAAATGGCACTATGCGAATTTATTTATAAAAGGAGAGCAAGATGAACTACGCCCATAACGGCCAACAACGCAAAAGCTACGACGATTCCAAAGCCGATAAGTCCGGAATTCTATACGAAAAGATCACGCTAGATTATATCAAAGACGGCGAACTTTTTAATGAAACCGCGAAGAAAACGGCGAATAGTATTAGAACTAGTCAATCGCAAATCAGAAGATTTTACGACTACGTGCTGGATCTATGCGAAAAAGCAAAAACTAAAAATTCCGCCGAAATTTTGCCATTTGTGAAGATGCTAAATTCCAAAGTAGCCTATGCTTCAAGCAGAAAGAATGTAAGTAAAAACTTTGTAGAATTTATAAAAGACTGTGTTTCACAGGTAGATAGCGTAGAAAAGCTCGAGGTGTTTAAACTGTTTTTTGAAGCGGTTTTAGGATTTAGTAAAGATAAGGAAGAAAGATGAAAATTTACTCTTTAAAAGGCGATATTAGGCTTTTAAGTGGACTTCACATAGGCGGTGGCGATGACGTTATGAAAATCGGCGGCATAGATAATCAAGTTATAAAAGACGCCAATTCTGGCAGGCCTTATATACCAGCTAGCTCGCTCAAAGGCAAAATTAGAAGCCTGCTTGAATGGGACTTGGGATTGGTAGGACTAGATCAAGATAAAAAAGGTGCACCATTTTCTTATAAAAATATAGAAAGAGCCAAAGATAGAAAATCTGCAGAAATTCTATTAAAGCTATTTGGGGACAGCGATGTCAAAGAAAATAAATTTGGCATCACTAGAATTAGTTTTAGCGACTGCCGAATAAGCCCCGAGAGTGAAGATAAAATTTTAAGCGAAGCAAAATATGAAAACATAATTGACCGACAAAAAGGTACCGCCAAACATCCGCGTCAAAGCGAGCGAGTACCTGAAGGAATTAAATTTTGCTACGATTTTAAAATCAAAGTATTAGAAGGCGATAATATCGATGATTTTAAAAAGCTTATCAAGCGCGGTTTAAATTTATTGGAAAACGATTATTTGGGTGGTAGCGGTTCTCGCGGATATGGAAGAGTGGAATTTAGCAACAAAGACGAATGGGTCGAAAAATGAAGCTCCTTAAAACCACGATTACGCCCACGTCGTCTTTTGCAACCTTGCTAAAAGGTGATACCTTATGGG
>NZ_CALIBB010000132.1 GCF_938045595.1 uncultured Campylobacter sp. | reverse complement strand
AGTAAGGGATATATTGCGAAATATCAAGCCCGAAAAAGGACTGGCCCTCGATCGTATAGTGCGCAACAAAGCCGCCGATGAAGGCCTGAAATGCAAACAATGCAACCGCTACAAAAAGATATTTGCCAAGCGCCTTTTGCGACGGCGTAAGCGCCAAAGCGGCGATCGGATCGGCGCTAAGCTTCGCAGGAGCCTCGAAATCCTCGTCCTTTTTGCCGTAGAAATTTCCAAACCACACTAGCAGGCCTATGCCGGTAAGCAAAATAACAAGACTTGCGATCGTCCAAACGACGTTTTCCGTGGTAGGGACATTGTCTATTAGCGGCTCGTGCGGCCAGTTATTGGTATAGGTCGCCTCTCCGCTCGGACGATCCGTAGAAACCGCCCACGCAGTCCAAAAGATGAAATCCACGAGCTCGGCGCGATGTTGCTCGTTTGCGAGCGTGTTTTCCTTCATCGCGTAATCCTCGCGAAGCTTTTTAAAGCGCGGATCGTTTCCGAAAACGCCCATATACTCGTCTTTTACGACAGCCATAGCCTTCAAGCGATCATCGCTTAGCTTGACGGTGCCGTCTTTTACGGTGTTGGTGCGGTACTCGGCCTTGGTAAGCGCCTTAATCTGCGCCTTTTGCTCATCGCTTAAAGCGTCAAATTTCGTGCCGAAGCGCTCCTGCGCCTTGATATCCATAAACGCAACCAGCTCCTTATGTAGCCAATCCGCGCTCCAATCGGGCGCCTGATACGCGCCGTGACCCCAGATCGAGCCCACCTGCATACCGCCGATGCTCTGCCAGGCCTCCTGCCCGCGGTAAATGCGCTCGGTGCTGATTAGCTCAGCTCCGCTAGCATCGGTAAATTTTACCACCGGCGGAGACTGCCTATACACCTCGCCGCCGTAAAAACCCAAGAAACTAAAGCCCACGATGAGTACCGCTACAAGCGTCATCCAGAGCTTTTTATACTCTGCCATTTTCACTCCTTTAACTGAAATTAGGAGAGAATTTTACCTATTTAAATTTCGATAAGCATTGAGGCTCGTCAATAAAAAGATAAAATTTATCTGCTTAAGCTGAAATTTATTAAAGTATACTGGAATAAGGTATTTTAGAAAATTTTATATAAAATTTATATCTACAAATCTATCCCTGATCTCAATGTTATCAAGATTTAGATTTAGTTTGTCTTTTAAATACTTTTTCAAATTTACTCGTTCATACTCACTTAACATAGTTAGCGGAATGGCAAAATAATTACTATGAGTACTATCTAATAAAATTAGAACATTTAAATTTATGCTATCTATTCTTATTAAAATTTTAAGTACACCGAAGCAAAGAAGATTTATCGGATGCAAAGCGTACGATAAAATTAGCAAGAGAAATTTTTTAAACCTAGTTATATTGGCATTGTATTTGCAAGCGTCTTCAATCACGAGTCCAGAAAATTTATAAATAGCGATTTTATCGAAATTAGAAGCCTTTACACTTTTATGTACCGAATATACATCGTTATAATTTTTGCATAAAGAATTATATTCTATTCTATCGGAATGGAAATTTAAAAATTTATGTTTATTAATAAATAAAATTCCCACCAAAAAAGTAATGGCTCCTAAAAATTGATATACCCAAGCACTTCCTCTGCAGAAAAATAGAAATATAACTAAAAATACAGCTAATATTAAATAGCATTTGTGCTGATTTTAGTCCAATAATCTTTGATCATAAAAAGAGGCATTTCCGATTTATAACTTTGAAATTTCATACGATAATACTCCAAATTTTTAATTCAATACGCCGCTCTTTTCATTGACTTTGCTCTGCATCTTTCACTCCTTTTAAATAGAAATATATTTTGTAAATAAATTCGAATGTAGACATTAATATTACGGAACCCGAAAGAGAAAAACCGGATTGAAAGAAAATGATATATCCAAAAATTGAAAATCTACTTTGAAATTCCGGCATAAAATGGCTTGTTCTTATGCTTATACCGCTGCTTGCAAAATATCCGGTATAATAAACCTCAAACATAAAAATACCGAGACCGAACATAAATGGAAGCAACAAAAACGGGCAATCGTTTTCACGCTTCTTTTTTGAAACCAAGATAAAATCATTATCATATCTACAAAAGTAAATATAATAAACCAATGAATATAAGCTAGAAACCGCAAAAATAATAATCCCGTATACCCACATAATACTAACGTAAAATTCCGAAAGTTGGGTGTATGGGCTAATACTACCAATAATTTCGATATTTGGAAAATAACTTTTCATAAAATTTACGAAATTTAAGCACACAGGAGAAATATCTAAAATATTTTTAGGAATTATAAAGGCGCTAAGGGAATATAAAAAATATATAAAACACAATTTCGTAAAAAATTTACCGAATTTTATACGAGTATTTTCTATTCTTATCTTTTTGCTTTCAAATTCTAAATCCTGCAATCTTGACCCCTAAATAAAATGATTACGCATTTTATTGCCTACTACCTTAAACAAACTATAAATTAGCATATTTATATTGTGCTTAATAAACGCAATCTATGTAAGGGCTTCCGAAAGTGGATCAAATTTGGATTTGCTCTAAATTTAAAACGATCCGTCGCTACTACTTTCGCGAGGTTTAGGAAGCGGCGAAATTTTAGTGTAATACTCCTCCTTGCCGTTGTATTGGCGGCTAAAAACGCCGTCCGGGACGGTGAAGTTGCGCTTGGTTTGCGGATATTCTTTTAAATAGGCATCTAAAAATTTTGCAAACACCGGTGCTGCGGTACGACCGCCGCCCTCGACCTTTCGCATAGGTTTATAATCGTCGTTGCCGTACCAGATGATGATCTGCAAATCCGGCGTAAAGCCGCAAAACCACGCATCTATGCTATCGTTTGAGGTGCCTGTTTTGCCCGCTATGTCGATGCCCTGTACGCGTGCGCGAGTACCGGTGCCGCGCTGCACGATATTTTTTAGCAGCGTAGTCATCAGATATGCCTGTTCAGGGCGCAGCACGCGGCGGCGCTCAGGCTCGATAAAGCGAGTTTTGCCGTCCTTATCGGTAATCGAAACGATAAATTTTGATTTTGCAGTAATCCCAAGCCCCGGAAACATCGAATACATCGTGGAGTATTCAAGCGGCGAAATTCCGTAGCTGCCGATAGCCACCGACAGGGCGGGCGGGACGTTTTTAAAGCCGAACTCGCCCAGCTTTTTTACCGCACGATCAACGCCGATAGATTGCATCAGATTGATCGAGGCAAGGTTGCGCGAGCGCGTTAAAGCTTCTTTGATCGTGATGTAGCCGCTGTAAGTCTTATCGTAATTTTTCGGCTTCCACGTTTTATCGCTACCATCGTCGAATTCTCTAGCTATATCGGGAACTTCGGTCATCGTCGAGTAGCCCATATCAAGGGCGATTTGATAGACGAAAGGCTTGAAGCTGGAGCCGGTTTGGCGCTGGGATTGGCTGGCGCGATTGAAATTTGATTTCGCGTAATCCACGCCGCCTACTAAGGCTAAAATTTCGCCGTTTTGCGGATGCGTGACGACCATAGCGCCGTTTACGTTGCTTGCATTAGCGTCTTTGTTGCGCTTTAAAATTTCATTGTAGCCGAAAACTAATGCCTCTTGCGCCATCGCTTGCGCCTTTAAATCAAGGCTCGTATCTATGCGGTATCCGCCCGTGCGGACGTCCGGTAGAATTTTTTCCGCTTCTTTTATGATCTCATCTACGGCATACGGCGCTACGTTTTGCGTGAGCGTTTCGTTGTAGATCGTAGGCTGTTCGTTCATCGCAAGCTCATATTCGGTCTTATTTATCCAGCCGAGCTCATGCATCCTATAAATCACGTTATTGGCACGCGAAAGCGACAAATCCAGGTGCTTAGTAGGATCAAAGCTGCTAGGAGCTTTCGGCAAACCCACTAAAATCGCGATCTCTTTAAGGCTTAAATCTTGCAAATCCTTTTTGAAATATCCCAAAGCCGCCGTGCGAATGCCGTAATATCCGTGCCCAAAATACACTTCGTTAAAGTAACGCTCTAGAATTTGTTCCTTGCTTAGAGCATTTTCTATCTTAAGCGATAGGATCGCTTCTTTGATCTTGCGATCAAGCTTCTTTTCGCTCGAAAGAACTAAATTTCGCGTGATCTGCTGCGTAATCGTAGAAGCCCCTTCGACGAATTTCATCGCTTTGACATCCTTAATAATCGCCCTAAAAATCGCCTCGACATTCACGCCGCCGTGTTCGAAAAACGCCGTATCCTCGATAGCTACGAGCGCCTCGATTACGCGGCCTGGAATCTCGTCGAATTTTACGTAAATTCTATTTTGTTCATTAAAAACATTGGCTATCAAATTGCCGTTGCGGTCATAAATTTTAGTCGTAAGCTCGGGATGATAATCGATGATAGAGTCCGATTCTAAGCGGATTTGCGAGTAAAAATACAAAAAAATCCCGCCTGCGGCAAACGCACAAACCGTAATAAAACTAAATAAAACTCTTACCATACAAACCTCTTTAAATTTTCCAGATCAAGCCCCATCGCCGTGAATTTTGACCCACGCGAGCTTTTGATATATTTTTCGTTAAAGCCTTCGATACTCATCGCACCCGCCTTGCCGCGCCAATCGCCGCTAGTGATATAGCCTTTTAAATCTGCTTCATTAAATTCTGCAAATTCAAAGCTTGCGACGCTAAGTGCCGAAAGTTCTAGCGCCTTACTGCAAAAAATCATCGCAGTATAAACAGCGCAGCTAGCACCGCTTTGAGCCCGCAGCATCCTTAACGCGTCCGCTTCATCCCGCGCCTTGCCTAAAATTTCGCCGCCGGCAAGCACAGAGCTATCGGCAAACAGCACTCTATCATAATTTTTATAAATTTTAAAAAACTGCGTTTTCTTGGCCAAGACAATGCGGTAAGCATAGGTGCGTGCATCGTCCTTGCTAATGCCGCTTTCGTCGAAATTAAAAGGAATTTGCGTAAATTCTACGCCGTTATCCTTTAGAATTTGCGCCCTAGTAGGCGAGCTGGAAGCTAAATAGATCATCAAAACTCGCCCACCGTCACGCCCAAATAAACGCAAATCAGCGTGACTACGATATTTAGCGGGATGAAATATTTAACGACGATGATTAAATGCTCATTCGCCTCAAGCTCATCTCCCGCATCCAAAGCTCGCTTCAAAGATGAAATTTTATAATGCATGTAGATAAAATTTAGTAGTATAAAGCCGGCGCCAGCCCACAGCGTGGCAATCGCGCCTTTTACCATAGGATCTGAAAATTTAAAACCTCCGCCGTCCGCAAGAAAAAATCCACTTACGCAAACGATCACCAAAAATAGCGCAAAGAACTGCTCATAGCGTTTCATATATCGTAAAATTTCTGTAAATTTTACATCCTTCGCATCCGCTTGACTTTTACTGCTTAAATTCATAAAAATCCGCGCGATCAAAAATACGCAGATCTGCGCGCAGACCAAAAAAATCACGCTTAAAATGTGAATCAGCGGCAAAATTTGCGAGGCTTTGATGAAGCCGGTATCGATTTCGTTCAAATTTTACCTTTTGCGTAAGAGATCGCCTCTTTGATCGCTTCTTCGATTTTTAGCACGTCCTTGCCGCCTGCGGTCGCAAAATCATCGCGTCCGCCGCCGCCGCCGCCTAAAATTTGCGCCGCGAGCTTAACCCATTCGCCAGCTTTGATCGGCGCGTTTTTAACGCCTGCCGCGATTGAAATTTTGCCGTCGGTGCCTACTTGCATCAGCATTATCGCCGCCTTTTCGTGGCTATTTTTAAACTCATCTATCATAGTTTTTATATCACCGCTTTCGACCGAGGCTACGCAAAGTTTAGTATCACCGACATTTAGAAAAGCCAGTGCATGAGAACTGCTTG
>NZ_CALIBB010000131.1 GCF_938045595.1 uncultured Campylobacter sp. | reverse complement strand
CGATGACGGAGCGGCCCGAAAAATCCACGCGCTTGCCGAGTAAATTTTGACGGAAGCGGCCTTGCTTACCTTTAATGATCTCGCTTAGAGATTTAAGCGGTCGCTTATTGGCGCCCTTTACGGCGTTAGCGCGACGTCCGTTGTCAAAAAGCGCATCCACCGCCTCTTGAAGCATTCGTTTTTCATTGCGGATGATGATCTCGGGCGCGTCGAGCTCCATCAGCCTTTTAAGTCTAGAATTTCGATTTATGACGCGTCGATATAGATCGTTTACGTCCGAAACCGCAAATTTTCCGCCTTCAAGGCTTACAAGCGGGCGTAGATCGGCAGGTAGTACGGGAAGATTTGTAATCATCATCCACTCGGGCTTATTGCCGGAATTTAAAAAGCTCTCGACGACCTTTAGACGCTTGACGATGGTTTTTTTCTTCGCTTCGGAGTTTGTGTTAGCCATCTCCTCCTTCAAAGAATTTAAAATTTCAACTAAATCAAGCTCAGCTAGCATATCGCGGATTACCTGACCGCCCATTTTAGCGACGAAGCCCGTCTGCGAAAAGCGTTCTTTTAGGCTCTGATACTGCTCTTCGTTTAAAACGTCGTATTTCTCGACCTTTTTGGAATTTTCGTTGTCGTAAAATGCCTCGCCTGCACTTTCCACGATATACGCCTCATAGTAAAGCACGCGCTCGAGATCTTTCATCTTGATGTTTAGTAGCGTACCTATGCGACTAGGCAAGGAATTTACGTACCAAATATGCGCCACCGGCGTTACTAACTCAATATGCCCCATTCTAGTACGGCGAACCTTCGAGCTCGTGATCTCGACGCCGCACTTTTCGCACTTCCAGCCTTTGTAGCGCATCTTTTTATACTTGCCGCAGATGCACTCATAATCCCTTACGGGGCCGAAAATTTTAGCGCAAAATAGACCGTCGCGCTCCGGCTTGAGCGTGCGGTAGTTAATAGTCTCGGGCTTTTTGACCTCGCCGTGGCTCCAAGCCTTGATCTGCTCGGGACTAGCAAGCCTGATTGCAAACGCGTCGAAATCGTGAACTCTAGCGTCCTCTTTTATTTCTATTCTTTCTAAATTTGAATTATCGCTCATTTATTCTCTCCATTCTCGTAAATTTCAACGTCTAGAGCAAGCGATTTAAGCTCGTTTGTTAAAACAAAAAATGTCTCAGGAATTCCGGTAGACGGAACGTTTTCGCCTTTTGTTAGCGCCTTATACGCAGCCAAACGTCCGTCGACGTCGTCGGATTTGATCGTTAGCATCTCGCGAAGCGTGTATGCCGCGCCGTATGCCTCCAGGGCCCAAACTTCCATCTCGCCGAATCTTTGACCGCCGAATAGCGCCTTGCCGCCGACCGGCTGCTGCGTGACTAGGCTGTAAGGACCTGTACTTCTTGCGTGAACCTTCTCGTCGACTAGGTGGTGCAGCTTAAGATAATACATGCAGCCCACGTTTACGCGCTCTTTGATCTTTTCGCCGGTGCGGCCGTCGTAAAGCTCGGTCTTACCGTCCTGATCGATGCCCGCCATTTCAAATAGCTTTTTGAAATCCTCCGGCACGATACCCTCAAATATCGGAGCGGAAAATCTAACGCCCTTAGCCCAGTCTCTAGCGTATTTCAAAAGATCTTCGTCGCTGATCTTTTCAAGCGTTTTTTTAGCCTGCATTAGTTTGGAAACGCCTGCGATCTCAATCATTTTGGCGCGAAGGGTTTTTATCCATTCGCCCGTTTTCTCCTCTAAAATTTTAGCGATCTGCTCTCCTAAGCGCCAGCCCACAAGACCTAAGTGGCTCTCCATTATCTGACCGATATTCATACGACTTGGAACGCCGAGAGGATTTAGCACGATATCCACGCGCTGTCCGCTAGGCAGATACGGCATATCGACCTCAGGGACGATATTTGAAACGATGCCCTTATTTCCGTGGCGGCCCGCCATCTTATCGCCCACTTTTAGCTTGCGCTTAGTAGCGATATAGACCTTTACGAGCTTAACGACGCCGCTTGGTAAGATATCGTCTTTTTCTAAAATTTCGATCTTTTCGTCATGCTCCTCTTTTAGCTTGCGCTTCTCGTTTTGGAAATGATTTTTTAGCTCCTCATATTCCTTCTGAACAGCTTTAGAATAAGCCTTGACGAAGGAATTTAATGTAAAGCGGTTGGAGCTTTCAAGCTCCTCTTTTTTAACCTTATCGCCCTTTTTATAATCTTTTTTATTGAGGCTTTGATCGCTTTGCAAAGCGCTTTTAGAAAGAAGCGCCACTACCTTTAGCATCTCCTCGCGATCAAGCATCAAAAGCCTGTCGTGATGCTCCCTTTCGAGCTCGGTTTTTTCATCCTCATAGGCTTTGTTCGTGCGCGGATCTTTCTCGTAGCCCTTTTTGGTAAAAATTTTAACGTCGATTACCACGCCTTCCATTGAAGCGGTAACGTAGAGAGATTTATTTACCACATGCCCCGCCTTCTCGCCAAAAATTGCGCGCAAAAGCCTCTCTTCAGGCGTCGGCTTGACCTCGCCCTTCGGAGTTACCTTGCCTACCAAGATCATGCCCGGTTTGACGTGAGTACCTATCTTTACGATACCGCTATCATCGAGGTGGGTAAGCTCCTCCTCTTTGATATTAGGGATGTCGCGCGTGATCTCCTCCACGCCGTCTTTTAGCTCTCTAGCCTCGATCTCCTTTTCATAAACATGCACGCTGGTGTATTCGTCGGCACGAATCATCTTTTCGCTCATGACTACGGCGTCCTCGTAATTATAGCCATGCCACGGCATGAAAGCTATAAGGGCGTTTTTACCGATCGCAAGCTCGCCGCCGTCCATGCTAGGACCGTCGGCTATGATTTGACCTGTCTTTATCACGTCGCCTTTACGCACGATAGGGCGCTGTGAAAAGGTAGTGTTTTGGTTAGTGCGTAAATTTTTCTCCATCGAGTAGTGATCGATAAACGGCCCCTTCTCATCCTCGCCCAAGATAAATATATTTTTATTATCGACCTTTTCTACGACGCCGTCGCGACCGGCCTTGATCGCTTCCCACGAATCGCGTGCGATGATCGCCTCCATGCCCGTTCCAACGATAGGAGCAGTAGAGTGTAGAAGCGGCACGGCTTGGCGCTGCATGTTCGAGCCCATCAAGGCGCGGTTAGCATCGTCGTGTTCCAAAAACGGAATCAGCGACGCCGCTACGCCCGCGACCATACCGGAGCAAAGGTCTATCAGCGAAATATCCTCGCGTTTAGCCATAATATTTTCACCGTCTTTTCTGACCTCTAAAAGCTCTTCTACAATATTGCCCTCTTCGTCCAATTTAGCGGACGCAGGAGCGATTACGAGCCCCTCTTCTTGCGTAGCGGTAAGATATACGATCTCGTCGGTGACCTTGCCGTTTACGACTCTTTTATACGGAGCCTCGACGAAGCCTAGATCATTTACCTTCGCATAGGTCGCTAGGGTATTGATCAGACCGATGTTTTGACCCTCCGGCGTCTCGATAGGGCAAATTCTACCGTAGTGCGTAGGATGGACATCGCGCACCTCAAAGCCGGCGCGCTCTTTAACCAAACCGCCCTCGCCCAGCGCAGATAGACGGCGCTTATGCGTGACCTCGCTAAGCGGATTGGTCTGATCCATAAACTGGCTTAGCTGGCCACCGGTGAAAAATTCCATAAGCGTAGTGGTGATGATTTTAGGATTTACGAAATCATACGGCATAAGTTCGTCGAGGTTGCCGCTGATGGCGGTAAATTTATCCTTGATCGCCTTTTGAACCTTGATAAATCCAAGGTGCATCTCGTTTGCCAAAAGCTCTCCGATTGAACGTATGCGGCGGTTTCCGAGATTATCGCGATCGTCGATGAAGCCGTCGCCGTTTTTAACCCTGATTAGATATTTAGCCGTCTTGATAATATCCTCGCTGGTTAGTACGGTTACGTACTCCGGCGCCTCGATACCCAGCTTGTGGTTCATCTTCATACGACCTACTTTGGTTAGATCGTAGCGCTCAGGGTTGAAAAATAGATCGTTTACGAAGCTCTTTGCCGCCTCTTTTACCACCGGCTCGCCGGGGCGCATAACTTTGTAAATTCTAATCGCGGCCAGATCATTCTCGTCATCTATGCCCTCGCTTTGCTGCAAGAGTTTAAGCGCGTCGGCGTCTTGGATGAAGGAATTTATAATCGAAGTGTCTACGCCACTAGCTAGGTCGTTGGCGATCGTAAATTTTTTCTCGGTGTTAGCGATCTTGGCTAGCTTGCCCTCATCTAGCGCAGTTAGCGAATCAAAAAGCACTTCGCCGCTGTTTTTATCGACGATGGCGTCGGCTAGGTAGCGCTCGGCTAAAATTTCAGCCGGATACTCAATGAGCTTTAGTCCGTCCTCTGCTAACTTCTCCGCTTTTTTGACCGTTAGGCGCTTGCTTGCTTGATGAAGCACTTCGCCCTTTTCGTTTATAATGTCGTAATCGAGCCTGCCCGCGTATTCTTTCGGATCGAAATCGGTCAGGAATTTTCCTTTTTTAATATAGATCGTCTTAATAGGATAAAATAATTTTATGATGTCTTGTTTTTTGTAGCCGAGTGCGCGAAATAGGATCGTGATCGGAACCTTGCGCCTTTTATTTATGCGCACATATAGTACGTCTTTTACGTCGTATTCGAAATACAGCCAGCTGCCGCGATCAGGTATTATTTGAGCGGTGTAGATGAGTTTATTTAAAACCGTAGGGCTCTCTTCCTCTTTGAAGATTACGCCCGGGCTTCTGTGCAGCTGATTTACGACTACGCGCTCGACGCCGTTAATGATAAATGAAATTCTATCGGTCATTAGAGGAATGTCGCGAATGAATATATCTTGCTCTTTGATCTCTTTTACGCCGATTTTTTTGCCCGTCTTTTCATCGCGCTCATGCACAAGCAGACGGAGCTTCATCTTTAAATTTACCGAATAAGTAAGCCCTCTTTCCATGCATTCTCTAATCGAATACTTTGGCTTTGAGATTTCGCTGCTTACATACTCGATACTTAGTCTATTCTGTGCGTCGTGGATAGGAAAAATGGCTTTGAAAACCTTCTCTATGCCGCTTTCTCCACCCGAGTTATCAAGATTTAAAAAATGATCAAAACTTTTCTTTTGTAGTTGTAATAAATTCGGAATTTCGATGTCTTTGGGAACCTTTAAAAAATCCACCCTAAGACGATTTCCTGAATATAGGCTGTTTAACATTCCACTACCTCGTAGTTGTATTTTAAAGAAAGAAGTGCCGATGCGACGCACCGGCACACATTTGTATGCGAAATTTTAAAATTCCGCGATTTATTTGAGTTCGACTTTAGCGCCTGCTTCTTCAAGCTCTTTTTTAGCCTTCTCGGCGTCTTCTTTGTTAAGTCCCTCTTTAAGAACGGACGGAGTAGCCTCGGTAGCGTCTTTGGCTTCTTTTAGACCAAGGCCCGTTAAGGCGCGAACAACCTTAATTACGTTGATTTTCTTATCACCTGCATCAAGCAATACGACGTCGAATTCCGTTTTTTCTTCAGCCGCTGCCGCACCTGCGCCGCCAGCACCTGCGCCGCCTGCTACCATAACCGGAGCTGCGCTTACGCCGAATTTTTCTTCGAATTCTTTAACTAACTCGCTAAGCTCTAGCACCGAAAGATTAGAGATATACTCTAAAACATCTTCTTTTGAAATTGCCATTTTATTCTCCTAAATTTTAATTAAGCGCTAGCTTCTTTTTTCTGCTTAAGCGCATTTAAGCCGATCGTAAAATTTTGAATCGGCGCATTCCATACTTGAAGTAACATCGCGATAAGCTCGTCTCTCGAAGGCATCTTCGAAAGCGCCCTAACCTTATCTACGCCGGCTACTTCCCCATCGATATGAGCGGTCTTAAGCTTAAAAATTTCATTTTTCTCTTCAAATTTAGCCGCTACTTTACATACAGAAAGCTGCTCGCCCCATAAGAAGATATTGGTATCTTTAAAGCTAAGTCCGTTTTTTTCGGCATTTTTTAAAGCGATATTGGCTAGGGTATTTTTGATAACCCGAACCTTTACGCCCGCTTCGCGCGCGCTATTTCTAAGATCTTCAAGCTGCTTAACGCTAAGGCCTTTAAAATCGGAAATTACTATAGCTTCGCTAGCTTTGAAAGCCTCGCCAAGCTCCGCTACTATCTTTGATTTTTCGTCTCTCGTCATTAGGTCTCCTTTCCGATCGGTGATTTCAAGCCAAGCGATCGAAATTTTAAAATTTCGATCAATTAAGTTAAAAACCTTGAGCTATCTCCAATCTAAGATAAAAATTTAAAATTTTATTTTAAATCGATTATTTCTTGATTATCCAGTGTAACTGCAGGGCTCATAGTAAGTGAAAGCGATGCGTGAGTTACGTATCTACCTTTCGCAGTCGCCGGCTTATGCTTATTTATGGTTTTAATAAACGTCGTAAGATTGTCTAAAAGCTGCTCTTTACTAAAACTTGCCTTGCCAAGGCCTGCATGGATATTTCCCTGCTTATCGACGCGGAAATTTACCTGTCCGCCCTTGGCGTTTTTAACGGCCTGAGCAACATCCATAGTAACGGTACCGGTTTTAGGGTTCGGCATAACGCCTTTTGGACCAAGAATACGACCTACCTTACCGACTAGTCCCATTAAATTTGGAGTGGCGATAAGAACGTCGAAATTTATATTTCCTTTTTGAATCTCTTCGATCAGATCATCGGCACCCACGATATCGGCACCCGCTTCGCTAGCCTCGCTAGCTTTTGCGTCTTTTGCAATCACGGCTACTCGAACGCTCTTGCCAGTGCCGGCAGGCAAAACGACTGAGCCGCGCACCATCTGATCGGCATGTCTTGGATCTACGTTTAGTTTAAGAGCGATCTCCACCGTCTCATCGAATTTAGCAGAAGCTAGAGTTTTTACCGTGCTTACCGCTTCGTCTACGCTATAAATTTTATTTACGTCAACTTTTTTTAAAAGTTCGTTGAATCTTTTTGAATTTTTTGGCATATATTTCTCCGCAATTAAAGTGCTACCGCTTTTTTAAACCTTAGCGGTCAAAAGGTCTAGTCAGTGACCGTAATACCCATAGAACGAGCCGAACCCGCTATAATCCTAGCCGCCTGCTCTCTATCTTTGGTATTTAGATCGGCGATCTTTTTCTCGACGATCTCTAAAACCTGAGCCTTAGTTAGGGATGCTACCTTCTTTTTAAGAGGATTGTCCGAACCCTTATCTATCTTCGCCGCTTTTTTGATCAAATCCGTCGCAGGCGGTTGTTTAGTGATGAAAGTAAAGCTTTTATCGGCATAAACCGTGATGATAACAGGGATATTAAAGCCTGCCATATCTTTGGTTCGCTCGTTAAACGCTTTGCAAAATTCCATAATATTAACGCCCTTTTGACCTAGTGCAGGACCTACCGGCGGGCTTGGATTTGCTTTTGCGGCCGCTATTTGAAGCTTAATTTCGCCAACAACTTTCTTAGCCATAAATTTACTCCTTATAAAATTTAAATAATCTTTTCAACTTGCGAGTATGAAATTTCAATCGGCGTGCTTCGTCCGAAGATCGAAACATTGAGGCGAAGCTTGCCGTGGATCATATCATACTCTTCTACGATGCCGTTAAAATTAGCAAAAGGCCCATCGACGATCCTAACCGTCTCGCCCTCATCAAAATTAATCTTGGGCTTAGGAGCCTCGCGATTATTAATCTTTTCTAGAATTATTTCGATATCTTTTTCCGGTAGCGGAGAGGGCTTTTTCGCCTCGCCGATAAAGCGACTGACCTTAGGTAGCATCTGAATTCTATGCCATAAAGTGGTATCCAGATCTAAATTTGCAAAGCAATATCCTGGATATAAGCTACGCTCTTTAATGGTTTGCTTTGTATTTTTGACCTCTATAACATCTTCGGTAGGCACTAGCACTTCGCCGATCTTAGCCTCAAGCGCTTCATCTTGCTTTAGCGCTTCTATCGCACGCTTTACCGCCATCTCGCTGCCAGCGTAAGTTTGTATCGCATACCATTTATTTGCCATATTGCGATCCTTACTTAAGCCGTTATCAAAGCGGACATAATAAGATCCACTAACGCTAAAAACAGTGCGATAACTACGACTACGACTACTACAGAGATATATGCTGTTTTAGTTTGATCTTTAGTCGGGAAAATTACCTTATCTAACTCTACTTTTGCTTGTTTATAATACTCTTTTACTTTTTCCATACCCAATCCTCGTGGCAGGGCAAGAGGGATTCGAACCCCCAACCATCGGATTTGGAATCCGGCGCTCTACCGTTGGAGCTATTGCCCTATAAAACAATTAGCCTTTTAACTTTACTTCTTTATGAAGCGTGTGCTTTTTTAATCTAGGGCAATATTTTTTAAGTTCTAGTTTTTCGGTCGTAGTTTTGCTGTTTTTATAAGTAGTATAGTTAATATCGCCACTTTCGGAGCATTTTAATCCGACCTTTACTCTACTTGAATTCTTTGCCATTTGGTTTCCTTGAATAAAAAAGCAAGCGGAATTTTAAAATTCCGCTTGCAAAAAATTAAGCGATGATTTTCGAAACGACGCCTGAGCCTACTGTATGACCGCCTTCGCGAATCGCGAAGCGAGTACCTTGCTCAAGAGCAATCGGAGCAATTAGCTCAACGGTGATTTTAACATTATCGCCAGGCATAACCATCTCGGTTCCCTCAGGAAGAGTAATCGAACCGGTAACATCTGTAGTACGAACGTAAAACTGCGGTCTATAATTATTAAAGAATGGAGTATGGCGTCCGCCCTCTTCTTTAGTTAGGATATAAACCTCGCCCTCAAATTTAGTATGAGGAGTGATCGATTTTGGTTTGCATAAAACCATACCGCGCTCTACTTCCTCTTTCTTAGTACCGCGCAATAAAACACCTACGTTATCGCCAGCTTCACCTTGATCCATCTCTTTTCTAAACATCTCAACGCCAGTGACGGTAGTAGTCTGAGTAGGTTTAATACCTACGATCTCGATAGTATCGCCAACTTTAACGATACCTTTTTCGATTCTACCGGTTACAACGGTACCGCGACCGGAAATCGAGAAAATATCTTCGATCGGAAGAAGGAAATCTTTATCAGTATCGCGAACAGGGGTTGGAATATAGCTATCAACCGCATCCATAAGCTCCATAATCTTTGCAGACCATTCGCCGTCTTGTCCGGCTTTCGCTTCCTCAAGAGCCTTAAGAGCAGAGCCCTTAATGATTGGGGTCTCGTCGCCAGGGAATTTATACTCTTTTAAAAGATCTCTAACTTCCTCTTCAACTAGCTCTAAAAGATCTGGATCATCGACCATATCGGTTTTGTTTAGGAAAACTACGATATAAGGAACGCCTACTTGGCGAGAAAGCAAAATGTGCTCGCGAGTTTGAGGCATAGGACCATCCGCAGCAGAAACAACTAAAATAGCGCCGTCCATCTGAGCCGCGCCGGTAATCATATTTTTTACGTAGTCGGCGTGGCCAGGGCAGTCAACGTGAGCATAGTGACGTTTCTCGGTCTCATATTCGATGTGAGACGTAGCGATAGTAATACCGCGCTCTTTTTCCTCTGGAGCGTTGTCGATATTGTCGTAGTCTTTTAGCTCGGCTAGACCCTTCCTGGAAAGAACAGCAGAAATAGCAGCTGTCAAAGTAGTCTTACCATGGTCAACGTGACCGATGGTACCAATGTTTACGTGTGGCTTGTTACGATTAAATTTTTCTTTAGCCATCATATCCTCCGTTATTGATTTGTGGATTACACAACAAACTAAGCGACTCTATTTTATGGAGCTCATAGCGGGACTTGAACCCGCGACCTCTTCCTTACCAAGGAAGTGCTCTACCTCTGAGCCATATGAGCCTAAACTCAGGCAAAGAGAAATCGCTACCAATACCCAACAATGCGACCAAAATTTAGATTATGTAAGCATATAAAAGCAGTTAAGTTTTACAGCTCCCAGTAAACCTAAATGGTGGAGCGGGAAACGGGGCTCGAACCCGCGACCCTCAGCTTGGAAGGCTGATGCTCTAGCCAACTGAGCTAATCCCGCATCAAAAATTCATGGTGGTGAGACGTGGATTCGAACCACGGAAGGCAAAGCCAGCAGATTTACAGTCTGCCCTCGTTGGCCACTTGAGTATCTCACCCTTTGATGAAATCTGGTCAAACACTGTTACAAAAAATGGAGCTGGTGGACGGGATCGAACCGCCGACCCACTGCTTACAAGGCAGTAGCTCTACCAGCTGAGCTACACCAGCATTTTGAAATTGAAGTGGCAATTATAACCGAAAAATCCCCAATTGTCAAGGCTAAAACAGCCTATTTTAAAATTTCATAAAATTTCTGCTATAATGCGCGCAATTTTAAATTTTAAGGAATTTTATATGAAAATCGTACCTTGGATCATAATAGTTTTTATGATTTATTTGATTTATTATTTTATCTCCCGCTCCGAAAAGCGTCTAAATACCCTTGAAAAGCGCTTAAATAAGATAGAAGAAAACTTAAGCGAGATAAAAAAAGCTACCGAAGCCAACAGGCTTTTGATCGAAGAAGCAAAGCTGGACTCTGAAGATGACGCAAAAGAGCAAGAATAAAATTAAATTTAAAGCCCCGATCTCGCTAGCTTAGCCTTTTTGCCAAATATCTCGTGCTGAAAATTATGAATATATTTTATAGTGCACTTTGGCATTTTTGAAAGAAATTTTGCCCCAACGCCAAAACCGCGAAATGCAAGAAGCTCATACGTAACTAATTCGTTAAATTTTACGAAATTTAAAATTCGCGTTTTAATCCTGCAACGCTAAGCAAATCCACGCGAATTAATAAATCAAAATTCCAGCCATTAGCCGCAAATTCCATAGAATTTCAAACAATACCGCTTAAAATTAGAATTCTTGCTAAAATCCATCTTACAATTCAACTTCTTAAAATTTTGCGCAAAATCGCTCAACAAAATTCTAAACCACAAAATTTTAGTATTTAAAATCATATTAATCAACCCCACCGCAGCAGCAAAGCCCATGGGTTCACACCGCACGCCACTTCAGGCTGATATATCCGAAAGCTTAAAAGCGCAAACCGCAACCTTGACAAGCTAACGATAAAATTTAATCATAATTTTTAAAAACCAAAATTTAAAAAGCGCAGAATTTTACCCCAGGATTTGAATTGAGTAAAAAGCCGGCGAAATGCAGGAATTTCACAAATGTTAAATTTTATCCATTGGAATTTTCCTCGCTCACAAGCGCTTCAGCGATGAGCTCCAGCGGATTTACGCACCTCATCTGCGAGCCACTTAAAGAAAGCGAGTTATTTAGCTGCATCCTGCACGCACTGCACTCGGCAGAGACTACGCGCACAGGCAGATCTGCCATTGCACGCGCCTTAGCTAATCCCACTGCGCGCGCGAGCTCGTAGCGCTCGGTTTGCATCGTCACGCCGCCAAATCCGCAGCATTTATTAGGCTCATCCATCTCGGTTATTTCGTAGTTTTGAGCGAGCAAGCCGCGCGGTTCTTTCCAAATACCCTGCATTTTACGGGCATGGCACGGATCGTGATAAGTAATCGCTAAAGCCCTTTTGCCGCGGCGCATCAAAAGATCACTTAAGTTTGTAAATTTATAAAAGTATTCGCTAGCCATAAAAATTTTACTCGCAAGCTTTTGCGCACGGGCTTTCCATTGCGGCTCATTTTCAAAAAAATGCGCGTAATCCACCTGTAGCATCGCAGAGCACGTAGCCTCGGGCACGATAATCGCATCAAGAGCAGGCAGAGCTTTTTCGAAATATGCTATATTAAATTTTGCCACGCGTTCAACCGCCGCAAAATCTCCCGTAAAATACGCAGGAGCGCCGCAACAGGCTTGTTCCTTCATCAAATTTACGTTTAGCTTTAGTGCTCGTGCGATATGTAAAATCGCCTCGCCTACGCCCGTGTAAGCGTAGTTTGCCATGCAGCCTATAAAAATTCCAATAGTTTTTTCGCCGCCGTTGTCGATAAGCTCTGCGTGCGAGTTCATAAAGCTCTTTTTCGCAGGAGCAGGTAGCAAGCGCTCTTTTTTAAGTAGTGGCAAGTCAAATCTAGGCGACATAGAGCTTTGCGTATCTTTTCGCATCTTAAAGCCACAGCTAAGAAACACGTATCCAAGCGCTGCCGCTAGATCCAGCGCTTTGCGGTGCCCAAGCAGCCAAAACGCAGCTTTTTTGTACCACGCGATGCCAAATTTTTCCGCAATGCGCGCGCGAACATTCTCGATTGCCGTATCTATGGGCAAAGACTCGCCGCAAATATCTACGCAGTTGGTGCATAAAAAGCAGCTTTCAAAAATTTTCTTAGCGTTTTTATCAAGCTTTAGCTCATTCCTGCCATAAGCGCCCAAAAGATCCACAAATCCGCGCGGGCTCGTTACTTCATCGCCGTTAATGCCATGAACCGTGCAGACTTGGATACATTTACCACATTTTACGCAGCGCTCGCTAAGTGCCGCAAAATCGAACGCTTCAAGCTTTGCCCTACTCATAGCCGCGCCGCTTAAACGGTTTTAGAAAAGCGCTTCTCGCCCAAATTTTTACCCATATACTCATCAAAGCACATCGCGATATTGCGGATCAAAAGCGTGCCGGTAGGCGTTACAGAAATTCTATGCGGCGAGACTTGCACGAAATCCTTTAGCGCCTCAAGCTGTTTTAGGCTCGCGCTAAAATGCTCGAAAAATTTTATCTTAAATTTCTCCTCGATCGCCTCTATATCGACGCAAAAATTACTCATAAGCCCCATAATCACCTCTTTGCGCAGCAGATCCTCTTCATTTAGCAAAATGCCCCTGCAATACGGCAGCCTGCCCGTATCGATCGCGGCTTCATACGCGTCCATATCTTTGAAATTTTGCGCATAATGGCGCGCGCCCTCGCCGATGCTAGTTAGCCCGATGCCGATCAGATCGGCGCCGCCTTTGGTCGTGTAACCCTGGAAATTACGGTGCAGTGAGCCGTTTTTAAGTGCGGCATGAAGCTCGTCTTCGGGCTTTGAGTAGTGATCCATGCCGATCATCTCATATCCGTTCGCGCTCAAAAAATCATGGGTAAATTTTAAAATTTCAAGCTTTACCTTGGGCTCTGGCAGCGTCGTCTCATCAAATTTACGCATAGATTTTTTGATCCACGGCACGTGCGCGTAATTAAATATCGCAAAGCGGTCCGGATCAAGCGAAAGCGCAAGCTCCAGTGTGCGCTTAAAGCTAGCTAGGCTCTGATACGGAAGGCCGTAGATCAGATCCATATTTATCGATTTTATCCCCCTCTCACGCGCCATGGCTATGACGTCCCTCGTAAGCTCGAAAGGCTGGATGCGATGGATCTCCTTTTGCACGCGCTCGTCGAAGTCCTGCACGCCGTAACTGATACGGTTAAAGCCGTTTGAAACAAGTACATCAAGCTGCTCGGCGTTTAAAAATCGCGGATCGATCTCACAGCTGATCTCGGCTTCAGAGCTAAAATTTGTAAAATATTTTTTGATATTTTTTATGTGGCGCGCGAGCTGTTCGGCGCTAAAATATGTAGGCGTGCCGCCGCCGAAGTGCATCTGCACGACCTGGCGCGAGCCGTCCACGACGCCGCTTAAAATTTGCATTTCGCGCTCGATATAGTCCAAATACCGATCCATCTTGTCGCGCTTGCCCGTGTAGATTACGTTGCAGCCGCAAAAATAACAGGCGGAGCGGCAAAACGGCATGTGAAAGTAAAGCGACAGCGGCGTGGAGCTTTTCTGATTTTTCAGCTCGTTCAAATACCCGTCGTAGCTGAAATTTTCGCTAAATTCCAAAGCGGTCGGATAGCTCGTGTAGCGTGGTCCTGGGCGCGAAAATTTCGCGTAAGCGTCGAAGTCTATGCTATTCACGGCTGCCCGCCTTGGCTTTGACAAGCTCTTCGATATCGATGAAAAGGTTCGGATGCAAACTTTTTACGCGCGAAACGACGGCATCGACGTCTAAGCTTAATCTTTTCGCATTCGGATTTGCGCCCGTTAGCCTTCTGATCTCGTCCATGCACACGATCCACGCGTCGCCGAAATCCACCGGCGTATGCTGCAAGATCGAACGCTCAAGCTTGAGGTTAAAATTTTCCTGCATCGCGTTTTTGGTCGCGGCGATGAGATTTGCAAGCGATTTTATCGAGATCATCGTGTGCACTTCGTTATTTTCGTCGATGCCGAACCACGGCTCCTCGTCGCTCCACGAGCCGCTTTTCAGAGTGAGTTTTTTCTCATTGTCCTCGCCCTGCGAAATTTCAAAAACCGTCCTTTTCGAGCTATCCAGCCCGAAAAATTCGCTCGCTTTGTCGATCTTTTTTAGCGCTTTATCTTTTTCTTCCATGCGTTCTCCTAAAATTTACTTTTTTTGATCCAGCCAGACCATGACGCCTTTTTGCGCGTGCAGGCGATTTTCCGCCTCTGCAAAAATTTCATCCGCGTGCGCTTCAAACACGGCCTCGCTCACCTCATATCCGCGGTACGCCGGCAGGCAGTGCAAAAAGATCGCGCCGCTACCGGCTAGAGCCATTAAGCTTTCATCTACGCAAAAGCCCGCGAAATCGCGAATTCTTTGCTCCTTTTCGCCTTCTTGCCCCATCGAGACCCAAGTATCGGTCGTCACGACGTTTGCGCCCCTTGCGGCTTCCCTTATATCGTTCGTTATTAAAATTTTAGCGCCTGAAATTTTAGCATTTTCTTGCGCCTGCGCCAGTATCTGCGGATCGGCCTCATAGCCCACGGGCGTCGCTACTCGCAGCTCAAATCCCAGTTTGCTAGCAAGCATCAGCCACGAGTGCGCCATATTGTTACCGTCGCCCACGTACGCGGCTTTTATCTTTGGAGTTTCAATACCGCGCTCCACGATCGTCATCAGATCCGCCATTAGCTGCACGGGATGAAATTTATCGCTTAGCCCGTTTATCACCGGCACGCGGCTAAATTCCGCAAGCTCTATTAGCGTCTCGTGGCGATTTACGCGCGCCATGATTAGATCGCACATTCGCGAAATCACGCGCGCGGTGTCTTTGATCGGCTCGCCTCGCCCGAGCTGGATGTCGCGACTGCTCAAAAACAGCGCGTGCCCGCCAAGCTCGTTCATTCCAACGTCAAAACTTACGCGCGTTCTAGTCGAGCTTTTTTCAAATATCATCGCTAATTTTTGATCTTTCAAATATGGCTTAAAATTTCGCGCCTTCGCCTCTTTTTTAATCTCAAAAGCTAAATTTAAAATTTCGATTATCTCGTCTTTGCTAAAATCGTTTAACGTAAGAAAGTGCCTCATATCGCTCCTTTATCTTTTATAAATTTACTAAAAAATTCTTTTAAATCACCTTTCGTCATATCGCCCGCAGCCACCTTTACGACTACGTCTTCCATCGCCGCATAAAATTCCTCGTCATCCAAAATTATAGAATTTGCCGACAAAAACATATCGGCTAGCAAAATCGCCGTCCTTTTATTGCCGTCGGTGAAAGGATGAAATTTTATGCACGAATGCGTCAAATGCGCGAGTTTATCTGCCATAGTAGGATAATACAGATCGTTTTTTATATTATGCAACGCAGACGATAAATAGCCGAGCGAAGTTTTATTATAGCCTTTGCTTCCGCCTATTTTTTCTAGCATTTTATCGTGGATGAAAATAGCCTGATGCAGCGTTAAATATTTCATTTGTCTTTTTTCATTTATCCTTTAATCGCTCAAAAACAGCTCTATTGCTCGGTTTATCCAATTTCGCAATAACGGTACTCGAAAGCTCGTCGAAATTTTCTATATACTCATCCCTATTTTCGGGCAAAATTTTGGCTTCAAATTTCATCTTTTTTGCCAGCTTCATCACGGCATCCAAGACGGCTTGCATTTCATTACTTTTAATTTCGAGTGCTATCTTATTCATCGCTAGCCCCTGTTTAAAATTTCCGCGATCTCTTTGGCGTGATAGGTGATGATCATATCCGCGCCGGCGCGCCTTATGCCTATCATCGTCTCCATCATCACGCGCTCATAATCGATCACGCCCGCTTTTTTGCCCGCCTGCAAAAGCGAGTATTCGCCGCTTACGTTATACGCGCAAATCGGCAGCAGCGTGCGCTCTCTCAGGTCTCTGATTAGATCCAGATACGCAAGCGCGGGCTTTATCATCAAGATGTCCGCTCCCTGCGCCTCGTCCTGCAGGCTTTCGTTGATCGCCTCAAATCTATTTGCGGGATCCATCTGGTAGCTGCTGCGATCGCCAAAACTTGGCGCGCTCTCCGCTACGTCGCGAAACGGCCCGTAGTAGCCGCTGGCAAACTTGCTCGAATACGCCATAATCGGTAAATTTTCAAATCCGCCGCGATCAAGCGCTCCTCGCAAAATCTCGATAATGCCGTCCATCATGCCGCTAGGCGCGATCATATCCGCGCCTGCTTTGGCGTGGATGAGCGCCTGCTGCGCCGAAATTTCAAGCGTCGCGTCGTTATCCACCGTCTGATGCACATGATCGATGATGCCGCAGTGCCCGTGGTCGGTGTATTCGCAAAAGCACAGATCGGTGATTACTAATAAATTTGGAAATTTAGCCTTTATCGCGCGCAGCGAAGTCGCGATGATGCCGTCCTCGCTTAGCGCGTCCGAGCCGATGCTGTCCTTTAGCGAAGGAATTCCAAAAAGTAAAATTTTATCCAAACCGAGCGATATGAGAATTTCACACTCTTTTAAAATTTCATCCAAGCTCATCTGAAATACGCCAGGCATCGAGGCGATCTCCTTTTTGATGCCGCTTCCTTCCACGACAAAAAGCGGATAGATTAGAAAGCGGGTTTGCAGATCGGTTTGTCGCACCAGATCCCTAAGCGCGGGGTTTATTCGTAGTCGCCTAAATCGTTTAAACATTATTTTTCCTTTTTTAGCTAGAATTGTGAGATTTATAATATCACAATCGGAGTAAATTTAAGCATGGATATAAAAATTTCAGAGGTCGCAAATCTCCCCTCCCGCTTCGGAAGCTTCCGCGTTCAGTCGTTTAAGCAAGGCGAGAAAGAGCATTTAGCGATATTTAAGCAGCCTTTGGAGGGCGTCGTAAACGTACGTATCCACTCGGAGTGCCTTACCGGCGATGCGATCGGCAGCCTAAAGTGCGACTGCGGCGAACAGCTCGAAGCGAGCCTAAAATATATCGAAGAGCATGGCGGCATGGTGATCTATCTGCGTCAGGAAGGGCGCAATATCGGACTTTTTAATAAAATCAACGCCTACGCGCTGCAAGATCAGGGCCTCGATACGATCGAAGCAAACCATCAGCTCGGCTTCAAAGCGGACGAGCGAACCTACGAGATCGTGGATTTCATACTCGCTCATTTTGGAATTTCGCGCATAAACCTGCTTACGAACAACCCGCAAAAGCTGCACGATCTAAAAGTCGAAGTAGTCGCGCGCGTGCCGATAATCATCACGCCTAATAAATTTAACGAAAATTATCTGCGCGTCAAAAAAGAGCAGATGGGGCATCTTCTGTGAAGCTTGCGCCCGGCGAGAGCTTTGGCGAGCAGATCGCTAAATTTAAAGCCTGTCTGCAAAAATTTAACCGCGTCCATAGCCTCACGAATTACGACGATTTGGACGCGGTGGTGCGCGACAGCCTAAGCGGAGCGAATTTCATACCGCGCTATCCGCGTATCGCGTGCGACATCGGCTCGGGAGCGGGCTTTCCCGGGCTATTTTTGGCGCTCGCGCTGCCGCTGTGCGAGTGGCATCTGTTTGAGCCAAATCAAAAAAAAGCGGCGTTTCTAACCTACGCGAAGGTTAGCCTCGCTCTAGCTAACGTAAAAATCCACGCCGAGCGCGTGCAAGACGGCGCAAAGCTGCGCGCCGATCTGATAAGCTCGCGAGCTTTGATGAGCGCGCGAAGCTTAATTGAAATTTGCCGCGGCTTTTACGATGAAAACACGACGTTTTTGCTCTACAAAGGCTCGGGCGCAGAGGCGGAAGCGGCGGAATTCCGCAAGGAATTTGCAAGCGCGCGCTGCGAAATTTTTAGCGGCGAAAACGCTTTGAAAAATAGAAAATTTTTAGTAATCAAAGGGGTGAAATAATGGGAAAAATTCTAGCCGTCGCCGTTATCGCGGCGCTCATATATTTTTTGATAGTGCCTAGATTTCGCATAAAGAAAAAGGATGATGCGACCGAGCTTTTGGCGTGCGACGAGTGCGGGACGTACTTTAGCAACGACGAGCTTGCTCTGCGCGATAAAAAGCGCCTTTGCAAATCCTGCGAAGCCAAACTAAAGGGCGGCAAATGATCATCCTAGGCCACGCGCTCGTGCCCTACGAGCCGCTGTATCTCATCAAAAACGGCGACGAAGTTTTCAAATACGACAATCTGCTCTTTAAATTTAACGACAGGCTCATCACCGCCGCGCAAAAGGCGGAGAAAAAATTTAGCGTTATTACGA
The DNA here is from genome assembly GCF_938045595.1 of uncultured Campylobacter sp. GTDB lineage: Bacteria > Campylobacterota > Campylobacteria > Campylobacterales > Campylobacteraceae > Campylobacter_B. The sequence goes on along the minus strand of NZ_CALIBB010000131.1, from coordinate 5,816 downwards.
ACGATATAAATGAAATTTTGCTCGCAAACGGCGCAGGCGCGCGCTTCATCGTCGTGGATAAAAAATCAGCCGCGGCCGTGCAAAAGCTAGCAAACGATTATCTTTTCGACGCCAAGATTGCGATGTTTATCGGCTCTGCGCGGGCATTAAAAGGCCTAGCCGAGCTCGGAATCGATGCGGCGATCTTTAAAGACGCGATCGCAAACGCGCCCAAATCGCTACTTGCAAGCATTGGAGATAGCGTGGGCTCTAAATTTCACTTCGGGCTTCCGAAAAAAGATGAAATTTTCGGCGGCGCGCAAAAGCTCGCGGATAAAATTTCGGCTCTGGATAAAAAGCTAAGCGCGCCCGCAGCCGGTAAAAACGACGATATCTGGAAAAAATAGCAAAATCCTAAGCGAATTTATTCGCGGGTATAAAATTCCTATGACTCATGCAAATTAAAATTCCGCGCATAATTTTGCCTAGCTACGCAGCTTGGAATTTCACGCGAAATTTCGCCTGCTTACGCGGATCGGAATTCTACGCGGAATTTTGCACTCTTTCGCAAATTAGAATTCTGCGCGAAATCCCACGCATCCTCTGCAAAATTTTCTCGCTTACTCAATTTAAAATTTTACCCGCTCGGATAGATTTAAATTTTACGTAGAATTTCGCCTGCCTTCGCGGCAAGAAATTTCAAAAAGAATTTTATCCTCCCGCGCGATGCGAAATTTTACTAAATTTTCTACGCGCGATATAAAATCTACGTAAATTTTACTCGCGCAATTAACGTAAATAAAATTCTGCCTCTGCCTAAGCTTCATAGAATTTCGCGCAAAATTTTACTTACAGAGACGATATAAATTCCTAGCCATTGTTTTAAAATTTACTCGCGTTTTAGCTGCTTTTATGCGCATGATAAGGATTTTTTAAAGCTAAAATTTTATATAATTATGCGTTTCAAAAAGGCATATTTTGAGTACTAAATTCTTTCTAGCGATCCTTGCGATAGGCGTTATAATGGGGCTTTGCGCAGGGCTCTTAAACTTCGGCATCAACGAAATTGAAACTTTTGCTTTCGGACATAATGATGAGGAATTTCACATTATCACGGAGCAGACCACTGCGCTTAGGCGCTTTCTTAGCGTCCTCGCAGCCGGCGCAATCGTAACTTTAATTAGAATTCTGCTAATAAGACTAAAACCTTTTTTAAACGTAGCTTCGATGATGGAGGGGCAAAATCCGCCGTTTTGGCAAAATTTAATCCACTCGGTTTTGCAGCTTGTAGCCATCGCCATGGGCGCACCGGTAGGCAGCGAGGCTGCTCCGCGCGAGCTGGGTGGCTTGTTTGCGGCTAAAATCTGCCGCGCCCTAAATATCGGCGGAGACGAGCTTCGGCTATTTGTCGCATGCGGCGCTGGGGCGGGACTAGGCGCTGCATATAACGTCCCGCTAGCGGGCGCGCTTTTTAGCCTAGAAATTTTGCTTAAAAGCTTCGATACTCGAGCGATTTTGTGCGCCTTTGCCACGAGTGCGGTGGCCACAGCTACGGCGGAATTCGGAGCTTCAAAAGAAATTTATTACGCAGTTTCAAACTTCGCCCCTACCCCGCAGAATTTACTCGCAGCGGCTCTAATCGGGCTTGTCACGGGGGTCGCAGCAAAATACTTTCAAGACGGAGTGCGCTTGTGCGAAAAGCTGCGCATAAAAAGCCTCAAAATCGCGCTTACACTGCCATTTGCATTCTTGCTTACCGCGGCAATCGGTGCATACGTACCAGAAATTTTAGGTAATGGACGCTCCGCAGCGCAGTTTGCTTTCAACTCCGCGTCCTTCAGCCCCTATTTGCTTGCGATCTTGCTTTGCAAGGCATTTTGCATTCTGATGATCTTTCGCTGCGGTGGATACGGCGGCACGCTCACGCCGAGTTTCGCGCTGGGTGCAGTTTTAGGGCTATGCGTGGGGTTTGCGATCGGCGAAATTCTGCCTATTAGCCTAAGCGCAGCGGGGGTTTGCGGAGGGGCTGCCTTTTTAGCGATCAACTTAAACGCGCCGCTTTGCGCCTTTGCCCTAAGCGCGGGATTTTGCGGGCTAAATCTCAACTCATATTCAGTCGTCGTTTTTAGCATCGTATGTGCTGTGATCGCTAGAAATTTACTGACGAAAAATTTAGCGTAGTCGCAGCGCTGATAATTCATACGCTGCAAACATGAATCGATGGGCGCGGCGATGATGGTCCAAGAACCTGCCCCGTCAGCATAGAGTGAGCGCCATAGGTCGCATCACTGGGCTAGGGCGGAGCCGTAAGGATATGCGCCTAAGCTGATCGTTGGTAAATTTAAGATAAAATTTCGCCACTTTAACCAAAGGAGAAAACAATGGGTTTACTTTCATTCGTAGCCGAAGCAGGCAAGAAACTACTAGGTCTAGGCGATGACGCCAAGCACGTAAAAGATGAGATCGCCGCCAATCTCAGCTCTACGCCGGTAGAGGGGCTAGAGGTCGAGGTGCAGGGCGACACCGTCAAAATCAGCGGCAACGCCGATAAGGAAACTCTCGAAAAAGCAGCCCTCATCGCGGGCAACACCGCAGGCATCAAAAACGTGCAGATCGAGGGCATTAGAGAGGATAGCGCCGAGAACTACTACACCATCGTAAAGGGCGATAACCTATCTAAAATCGCGAAGAAATTCTACGGCGACGCGAACAAATACAAGATTATTTTCGACGCCAACCGCGAGGTTATCAAAGACGCGAACCTTATCTATCCGGGGCAGAAGATCAGAATTCCAAAAGCTTAAGCTCGCTTTTGAATACTGCGGCTTGATTTTGCAAGCCGCGGATTTGCTTTTGCGAGGCGGGTTTTGATTTTAAGCCGTGACGCGGTTTTGCGAGCCTGTTGCGGTAGATAGTGGATTATCCGCCGCACCTGCGTGCTGCCGCCCTATTTGAGAATATATAAAACGCTTTAAAATTCCGTTTATAAAGAGCTAAATTTGGATAAATTTGAAATCAGCGCTACGCTAAAAAAGACCGAAACTAGGGATTACGACAAATATCCGATAATCATCAAAGACAACGCAATAGAGATGATAAAGCTATATCTGCCGATTGTATTTATTTTGGACTTTCTTTCACATTTTGCACCATACAGACCACCACATCCAGGAGAGCTAAATGAACGCCCAAAAGAGCTAGGAAGTTGCTATATTAAATTTAAAAATTCCGCCATAGAGTATTTTTCTACGAAGAAGAATTTAGTCCTGCTCGAAATAAAATTATCAAATATAGTGGGGATAAAACGAACCTTTGGGCCTTCCCAACCCCAATTGCCGACAATCACAAAAAAGTTTGCAATTAGCGTCGTTATGATCTACTTCGTTTTGATGTCCACGGTTTTTTACTTTAAAGGCTATGCGATAGCCCCATTTATAGTGCCGATAGCATTTGGGCTCAGCATACTCCCGCTACTGATTTTTAGATTAGTAAACGGGCTGGGGTTTGGACTGGATATGCTAAGCGGCGATAGTTTGATCATTTTCGATAAGCACTTCATCATCGACGCCTCAATTTTAACGAACAGCGAATACAAGGAGCTAAAAACCTATTTTCTACTAAAAACGGGTAAAAATTTAGACAAAATCCGGCCGCAAATTTTTATATAAATAAAAGGAGTAAGTAATGGCGACACAAAGTAAAAATCGATTAGGCTATGCGAAAAACCATTACGAGAAATCAAAATTTCATAAAAAGAATGTAAAGTAATGGAAATTTCTCATAAGCGAAAACCCGGGGATTACGACAAAGAGCCGTTGATTATAAACGGCTATGAAAAATTTTTTGCGATCGCTTGGTATTTGGTATTGTTATTTTCCATCTTAACGATAGCTATAATAGAGGATTTTATAGAATGTGGATCTTTATGTTCACCAAAAGGCGTAGTTATGAATTTGGTAATGTTAGGAATTCTTATTGCGATATGCATCTTTAAGTTAATTCACAGCAAGCAACAAATAAGGTTTACGGATAGATATATAGAATTTGTCGAAAACGGCGTCGTTAAGAGATTTTGCAAAGTAGAATTCGACGAACTGCGAAGGAGCTTTTCGATTGACGTATTTATTAGCTCAGAAATTTTACAGTATATCTGCAATTTATCTCTTACGATAATGGGGTTCATAGCTTTAAAATGGGAACTTTTGGAGATAATATTTTTTATCTACCTATGGGGATTTCTCTTAAATTTTATATTTTATCTATCGGTGAATAAAAACCTCAAGGGCTTTAGTGCTATGCCGTTTATAAGGGTCGCCGAACCTACGACCAACCCCGGATATCACAATATTTTACCAAGATACTATCTTATCTATATCTACAATGATAAAATTTACAACGATATCAAAGAGTATTTTTTGCAGAAAAATATAGATATTGACTACATCAAAAAGAATTATCTGTTCGCCTAAAACTATAAAGCTGCAAGTATAAGTCTAGGCGATCGACGCTTGGTTTGCCGCAAAAATCTATAAATTTTATCTAACCAAACTTTCTCGTCTAAACCCAAATCCTCACGTTCAATTTTAAAATTTTAACGATACTCAAAAAGTTTAAAATTTCACTCTTTATCTCGCCTGCGGGGTCGCGGCGCAGCACGCTTTCATAGACGCTAGGCTCGAAATTATCGCGCCCGATGTGCACGAAAATATGGATCCGCCGCTCTCTGATGCTCGCCCAGATCTGCGCTCCCATCGCGTCGCCCACCGCCAAAAACCGCTCCATAAATGCAGGCGTCAGCACATACATCGCGTTTTGCGGCTCGTCGCTAAGCACCTTGTAGCGCGCGGCAAACTCCACGTTATCCATCGCAACGGGCTTTATACCTACGTGCTGTTTGTTTTGTATCTCGCGCGGATAGATGAAAACGGGCGCGATGATGCGTTTGTTAAATTCCGCTACGAAAAACGCCCCCACGAGCTCGTGCTGCAAATTTTGATGAAAAAAGCTCACGTCGCTAAACTCGAAGCTCACCCCCTGCCACGCGCCGCCCACGCGGTCATTGCCGCGCAGATTTTCGATGAACTCGAACAGATCGCTCTGCACCACGCGCCAAAACGGCACGCTGCCGTAGGAGACGTATTCGTAGCCGAGCTCGCGCACGAAAGGCGCCAGATAGTGCTGCTTGTAGCTTTGGCGGTATCGCCCGGTAAAGATATCTTGCGCGCTTCTTACGCCGAGCGCATAAAGCCGCGCCGCTAGCCACACCGCGAGCGCGACCGCGGCCAAGCCTATCAACGTCTGCGGTAAGGCCGCGGAGTATTTGAAGATCAAAAACGAGATCGCGACTGCGCCGAACTTTAAGATATTTTCTGTGCCGATCAGATCCTTTTGCCAGCCGTTTAAGTGCACCTCTTTAAGGCTCACGGCGAGCGAGGCGACCGCCAGCAGCACGAGCATCGTCGCGCTAAAGCTCTGCGCGCCCTGCCTATCTGCAAAATACGCGATAGCGCCAAATACCGCAAACAAGGCGATCGTGCTTACGACGACGATAAACTTTAGCTGCTCCACGTGCTTTTTCGCGTCCAGTCGCAGGCGCTCCAAATCATAAATAGTCAAAATTTCGCCCCTCTTTAAATTTGCCCGTAATTTTAGCGAAATTCTGGGAATTTTGGAATTTCAAAGCTCGCTCGTCCGCACATAATGCGAATTTTTTATATGAATTTTACACAGCGTCCTAAATTTAAGGATAAATTCAAAGATCTAAGTTTAAAATTCCGTCCCTGCGGGGGCGGTGCGCGGAAGTGGAATTTCGCATAAAAGCGGCGCCAAATTTCGGC
>NZ_CALIBB010000130.1 GCF_938045595.1 uncultured Campylobacter sp. | reverse complement strand
CATCTTAAAGAGTGTGAATTTAGATACAATACTAAAACTACACAGGAAGGCCTATATCAGAAACTGTTGAAATTGATAAGAGAGAATCTGATTAAGTTTAATTGAGCCAAAATATTAAGATTATACTATTTTAAATTTTCTAACGGCAAAGAATTTAATATGCTTTTGGCTATTCTCCAATTCGGTAAAAACCTATCCATATATGCTATAAAATTTTTATTATGATGCCTTTCTAATATATGCACAAGCTCATGAACGACTATATACTCTAAGCATTCTAGCGGCTCTTTGGCGAGTTCATAGTTAATTATAATATTACCATCTTTTATATTGCAGCTTCCCCATTTTGTTTTCATTTTTAGGATTCTTACCGAGCTTGATTTTACTCCGATTTTTGTTTCCCAAATTTCTAGCATCTTTGCGATTTTTATCCTTAGTTCGTTTCGGTAGAATTTTTCTAAAACTCGCTTTTTACTTTCAAAATTTCCACTATCTCGCACGCTTAATATCATCTTGTTGTGCTTTATCGCCACATTATCAACACCGTTTATTACGTGCATAAGATACCGCTCGCCCCACAGATAGTGACTTTCACCGCTTACTATCTCTCTTGCACCTATGCGCTCTTGCGAGTTATAAATATTTTTATGTTTACGTATCCATGCGAGCCTATTGGCTACAGCCGTTCGGATTCTATCGTCACTTGCATCAAGTGGTGCGCTTACTCTTACTTCGCCGTGCGGCGGCATTACGGATATGTGTAGATTTTTTATGTCTTTTCGCGTTACCGCAACATAAATTGAGCCTATTTTCATTGGTAGTCTTCTTGCAATTTAATAAGCTCAAAAAGTTCGTCTATGTCCAAATTTTTTTCATCAGATAGGGGTTTTATGGCGCGTTTTAGTTCGCGCTCTTTCATTTTGTTACCGATATATCCATCTGGTTTATATGTTTTGATTGTCTCATCTAGTCTGGCGATCCAGTCTATATCTTGACTAAAGTTGTCATATATAGCTTGTTTTGCTGCAGTGTTTACCGGTACAGGATAGGCTTTGCCCATATTTTTAGTTTTTAGTTGTTTGGCTAGACCTATAACCTCTTTTAGATATTTTTCATAGTCTAACGCGCCTTTTTTACGTTGCTCTATCAGCTCGTCTAATATTTGAGATAAGTTTTGGTAGAATTTTGGATTTAGCGGATTGCTATC
>NZ_CALIBB010000129.1 GCF_938045595.1 uncultured Campylobacter sp. | reverse complement strand
GGGATCGAGTTGCTCCTCTCGCCAAAATCTAGGCTGATTAGCTCGCAGCCCTCCTCGGCTAGGAATTTCGCCAGCAGCTTCGTCGCGTTTGGGATATTTTTGTGTATCTCGTTGCCCGAGTGCCCGCCGCTAAGCCCCGTGACGCCGATCTCGTAAATTTTACCGCTCTTTTTGACGCTCGCGGCGCCGATTTTTGCGTTTACGTTTATGCCGCCGGCGCATCCCAGCGTTACGCGGTCATCCTCTTCGCTGTCTAAATTTAGTAGATTTGGCGATAAAATTTTACTCTTAAAGGCATTTGCGCCCACGAGCCCGACCTCTTCGTCGTTGGTAAATAGGCACTCTAAATTTGCAAACTCCCGCATAGCGCCCATCATCATCGCCACGCCGATGCCGTCATCAGCGCCCAAGCTCGAGTTTTTCGCCCTTAGGATGCCGTTTTCTTCAATGAGCTCTAAATTTGGCGCCGCGCCCACGCAGACCATGTCGTAGTGGCTTTGCAGGCAAATTTTAGGCTCGCCCTTTACGGCGTGGATATTGCCCGCCTCATCGACGTTCACGCTAAAGCCCTGGCAGCGCGCAAAATCTGCTAAAAACTCCCTCATCTGCTCCGTTTCGCAGCTGCAGTGAGGTATCTCGCACAGCCTCTTAAAATCGTTCATAACCTCGTTTTTTTGCATGTTTGCTCCTTTTGAATTTATTATATCCGCGCGTTATTGCGACACGCCCATTGAATTTAAAAGCAATCGCACTCGCTTAAGCGCTTGCGAAATTCTGCTAAATTTAAACGCGACCGCGCCGACATAGCGCTTCCGCAAAATACGCGCAGAATTTCAATCGCGCTAGCTTACGCTGCAGGCAAGCCGCGCAAAATGAAATTTTATGCAAAGTCGCATGAATTTTACCGAAATTTAGCAAGAATTTTATTTAAAATTTAGTCAGAATTTTGCCGGGGATTTTTATTTTACGATTACACCTTCATAGCCCGTTTTTGCGATCGCCTCAAGCATCGCGGTCGCGTTTGTATCATCCTTTGCTACGACGGTCGCGGTTTTGCTCTGCTGCGAAACCTTTGCGCTTATCACTCCTGGCGTTTGCAAAAGCGCCTTTCGCACGATCGTAGTGCAGAGCGGACAGTGGATTTTTTCCACGTAAATTTTAATCTCTTTGTCGGCAAAAAGCGCCGTAAATCCAAGCATCAAAAACAAAATTTTACGCATAAAGCCCTCCTAAAATTTCAGGATATGTAAGCATAAAGGCAAGCAAGGCTCCTAAGAGCGCGTAGATCAGAATCCATTTTTTGCGCCCGCTTTGCAGCGAGCATGCGCGCGGCTTTTTGAAAAAGAAAAACGCCGAGAGCGCGAAGCAAAAAAGCGCTAACGCAGAAAGTGGTGCACGGTAGTCACCGAAAGCCTCTGCGCCTGAAAAAATGGAAAAGCTCGCGCCGAAAATCAAAAATAAAAGCGCGGGTAGGCAACAAAACGTCGCCGCAACCGCGCTAAAAATCGCGGCGAATATCAGCCACAGACTGCGCGTGCTGAAGCGATTTTTGCCAGGATATTCTCGCTTTTGCGTCAAGGTTTCTTGCGCGGAATTTTCTAGTTCAGTTTTCAAATTTTACCTTTCAGTATAGGTATTGCCGTGCCGCCGCTAGCCCAACACACGAAATTTACTCGCAAATCCGCCGCGAAATTTCGCGCAAAGAGGCGAAATTTTAAATTCTGCAAGCCGCAAATTTCAGAATTTTGCGCGCCGAAAAATTTCAAAATTTTATTCATCTTGGAATTTTAAAATTTCGCCGCTCACAAAATTCTAAAAAATTTTAAAATTCCACGCCAAATAAAGCGCGGAATTTTTTTCCAATGCAGACGCGGCAGCATTTAGATTAGGCGCGCTTTTACACATCCGCCCAAAGTCGTCTAGCGGGAAGCCTCTCTTGTATACCTACTCAAAAAGCTCAAGTAGTTCGACGTGCCGCATAGCAAAACGCGCGCCGCTACAGCTCCTTCGATCTGTAATCGTAGCTGAAATCTTTCGGCGAGTAATAATTTAGCGTGTTGCCGTCCACTTCGCCGTAAGGATAGCCAAAATTATTGATCGGAAACT
>NZ_CALIBB010000128.1 GCF_938045595.1 uncultured Campylobacter sp. | reverse complement strand
GACGTAGCCAAGCTCCGCTAGGCGCTGCGCATAGAGGCCCGCTACCTGCTCCTTCACACCGCCGTTTGGATGCGCCACGACGACGGCCGCGTAACTCTTATTAGGATCAAAATTTGCGGGCGTATAGACGTTGGCCGCGATATCTAAGCCGCGAGATTTATAGCTTACCGGCGTCAAATTTACCTTGCCCGCCTCGTTTTTGCTTATCGCGTCGCCGTAGACCAGGCCGAACGGATTTTTAGCCGCATTTGCGGCAGCCTCTTTGCTCGGGTTGGCGAATGGGACTTTGGGTTTTTCTACCCTCTCGCCAGCATTGTTTTCTTTTGCGTTTAAACTGCTCATAGCTACTGCTCCTCCTACTGAAATTTTCATAAAATCGCGTTTTTTCATTGCTTGCTCCTTATTTATAGTTATTTAGTCTTTTGACCCATTGCGGGTCGCGGTGATCGAAAAATAGGCCTGCTTTTATTGTTTTGGCGTATTATCCTTCATCCAGTTTATAATCCGTTTTACCATGCTGTCATCTCTGTGGTCGGAAAATAGCGTCTTGCCTGTATCCAGCGCAGCGATAGCAGCCATATCATCAGGCGCAAGCGCGAAATCAAAAATATCGAAATTTTGCTTCATTCGCTCTATTTTTACACTCTTTGGAATGACGATGATGTCGCGCTGAATTAACCAGCGCAAAATAACCTGAGCTGAGCTTTTGCCGTATTTTTCACCGATACCGCTTAGTACGGCGTTTTTAAATATATTGTTTTTACCCTCGGCGAAGCTAGCCCACGACTCAAACGCTACGCCGTAGCCATCAAGCACGCGCTTTAATGCTTCACGCTGAAAAAATGGATGACACTCAAGCTGATTTACCGCAGGGATGACGCCGCTGTTTTCGCACAGATCGACGATCCGATCGGCGTAGAAGTTGCTAACGCCGATAGAGCGAACAAGGCCCTCATCGCGCAAACGTTTCATCGCTCGCCATGAGCCGTAAATATCGCCATATGGCTGATGAATGAGATAAAGGTCGAGGTAGTCAAGCCCTAGCTTTTTCATCGACGCATCAAAGGCTTTTAGCGCCCGCTCCTCGCTTACGTCGCTCACCCAAAGCTTTGTGGTGATAAAAAGCTCCTCGCGTTTCACGCCGCCGGCTATCGCCGTTTTAACCGCCGCGCCAACGCCCTCTTCGTTGCGATAAGCCTGCGCGGTGTCGATGAGACGGTAACCCACGCCAATCGCATCCTCAACGCACCTTTGAGCCTCCGCAGGCTCCACCTGATAGACTCCGTAGCCTAAAATCGGCATTTTGTTGCCGTCGTTTAAGATTAAATACTGCATTTTTGCTCCTTGTAATTTTGATTTTTAAACTGAAATGATTATAACAGTTTTAGAAAATAGGCGGTAGAACGATCCTGCAAAATCATTGCCTATTTCTGCAAATTTTATAAAAAATGCAAAATTTAGATCAAATTTGTAGTTAAGCTGGTCCAAAATATAAAATTTAGACAAAGAAGCTTGTGAAATAAAATCAATGAGAGGACAGCAGACCTGCCCGCACTAAATTTAAGCGCCCGTTATGGCTAAGACGTGCGCCTTAGGAGGCATGCCAAACATCCTGGAGTACTCTCTATTAAACTGCGAAGGGCTCGCGTAACCGACGGCAAATGCAGCCTCTGCGGCGTCTAAATTTTGATTTAATAAGAGTTTTTTTGCCTCTTCGAGACGGATCTTTTTTTGAAATTGAAGCGGACTAAGCGTCGTGATACGCTTGAAGTTATGATAGAGCGACGATGCGCTGATGCCGAGCTTTTTGGCTAAATTTTCGATATTTATCGCCTCGGCGTAGTTTGATTTTATCTCTTTAGCAGCGCGCATGACGCGGTTTTCTATGGTTTCTAGCATTACGTATTGGCGTAGGAAATCGCCGTTTTCGCCCTTTAAGAGTATGTATAAAATTTCCTTTATCGCGAGCTTTGCTAAAAATTTAGCATCGTTTGGACGCTCTAGCAAACGGATAAATTTAAATACGGCTTCAAGCAGCTCATCGTCTACCGCCCCAAGAGCTAGCCCTGCAAACTCGCCCTTTTTGCTCTCGGCGCCGCCTATACTCTCGATCACGCCCAAGATATCTTCTAGCTCAAAGTTGATCTTTATGGCTAGATACGGGCAGCCTTTGATCTTCGCAACGGCGGGGATATGCGTAGCGGCTAGCAGATAGCGCTGCTCATCGTACTCGTAAAAATTATTACCGACTTTGGCTAGTTTTGAGCCTTTAAAAACCATGCAAAGCGCCGGCTCGTAAACGCCGGTTAAAAACTCAGTCGGCACGCTTGCTCGGTAGACAAATAGCTCCTTTATATCGCTTTGTATCTTGCCGTCTGAGCTAAATTTAGCGTCCAAATACTTACAAATTTCATCTATCTTGCTCATTGTGCCTCCTTGATTTTTTGAATTTTAGCAAAATTTATAAAATAGCAAGCTGCGAATATCCACCGGTCCGCTTTCTCAAATTTAGCAAGTAAATAGGCAAAGTCGGCTAGCCAAATATTTAAAAGAGCTCAATCCAAAATGATAAATTCGGACGGTTTAACGACCGTCCGAAAATCAAAAGTCAAAGCAAGAGGCTAAAGCCATAAACCAATTTACTCCATTTAAATTTATCTTGCCAACTCAAGAATTTTAGCGATATTTTCGCGGTTGTAGAGCTCCGCCATATTCCACGCTTTAGCATTTGTCGCGGCTACGTCTATGACCTCATCTAGCACCTTGCCTTCGATGCCAAGCTGTGCGAGATTAGTAGGCGTGCCGATCTTATCAAACCACGCCTTAAGCGCCAGGGTGCCTTCATCCGCGCTTTTAAGGCCGAAAATTTCACGAGCAAAACGCTCAAACGCACTTAAATTTCTATCCTTATACCACCTCATCCACGCAGGCATTACCACGCTAAGACCGGCTCCGTGCGCGCAGTCCACGACCGCACTCATCGCGTGCTCGATCATATGATTCGGATAGCCGAAGCCGCCCACGCCCACGTAAGTTAGCCCGTTTAGCGCCATCGTCGCGGCCCACGCAAACTCGGCGCGCGCATCGTAATCGCTCGGATCTGCGAGCAGAGCTTCGGTCGTGCGGATGACGGTTTTGATGTTAGCTTCGATATAGGCTCGCACGATCTCCGGATGGACGCTAGCGGTAAAATACCCCTCGATGCTGTGCGCGATGATGTCGCTCGCGCTATATACGAGATACTCGCGGCTGACGGTTGCTTGCAGCTGCGGGTTTATGACCGAGACTTTCGGGTATAGACACGGCGCGTCGATCGCATATTTTTGCTTGGTCTGCTCCTTGGTCACCACGCCGCCGCAGTTCATCTCCGAGCCCGTCGCGGCGAGGGTGATGATATCAAAAATTTTAAGCGCAACGCTCGGGCTTTTGCCGGTAAAAAAATCCCACACGTCGCCCTCGTAGCAGGCGCCCGCGGCTACGGCTTTTGCCGAGTCCAGCACGCTTCCGCCGCCTACAGCAAGCACGCTATCGGCGCCAAATTCTTTAGCGAGCTTGATCGCTTCATTTACCTTGCTTAGCACGGGATTTGATTTTATGCCGCCAAGCTGCGTAAATTCTATACCGCTTGCCTTTAAGCTGCTCTCCACGACGTCCATCAGGCCGCTCTTTCGCACGCGCTCGCTACCGTATAACACGAGAGCTTTTTTCGCGCCCGCTTCCTTCATATACTGCCCGATATGTTCCTCTTTGCCCTTGCCAAATTCTATCCTCACGGGGTTGCAAAAACTAAAATTTGTCATCTTCTCTCCTTTAAATAAAGTTGCTAAATTATAGCCTTTTTTAAAATTTTGCGGTAGCACGATAGTCCAAATTCCTTGCCTAATCGTGCAAATGTAAGTGTAATCTGCATAAATTTAAAGGAGCGAGCATGAACGAAGTAGATAAAATTTTAAAAGACGCCGCAAAGATCACCGGCGAGCTGTATCCTGCCTATGGATACGTTCAGACGCCCATGCAAGCGCTTAGCTTCTACTGCCAAAACGAGCCCTCGGACTTTCGTGAATATCTACGAACCTAGCGCGTGCTTGTGCCTGTGCGGCGGCAAAATGATGGAATTTAGGGCAAGCAGTATCTCTACGACACGCAAAAATTCCTGCAATACTGCGCTAAGCCCGATTGATTTTCAAAAGTGCATTAGGTTGTAGGAAGCCAATATGTCTTACAAAACGGCGACACGACGGCGTCGCAGGCGGTCTTTGACATCGGATACGAAAGCTCGTCGCAGCTCGGCAGGGAATACGCGAGGATGTTTGGCATGCCGCCAAAGACTCACGGGCAGACACTTCGCGATTAAGAACAAGCAAAAATTTAAAGCGATCGGCTTGTGCAAGCTTTGTAAAATTTCAAAATTTCATTGCGCAATGAACAGCATCCGCAACCGACATAAACCGATCGCAAGGTATTGCTTGCTATCAACGAGGCAGCGTCCGCTACCGAAACGAGCACTCAGTAGGGGAAAACGCGGCGTAAGAATACAGCCTAAACGTAAGAAGATAGACATAATGCAAGAGACCGCTCCGCCGCAAGAAAAATGGATGCGCCCCAGCGATGATTGCCCCCCACTCGCTTGCCGCTACGCTAGAAGTCATTGCCCATCTTCTTGCTAATTTTATAATTTCAATCGCGTGGCGTTTTATCACGCGACTCGCACAAGCAAAATCAGGCTAATCGAAATGCTTTAGATAAATTTAAATCAAGCTGAAATAGAAAAAATTTTCTTAAAAATGGCTATTTTAGTATCATAAAATTTCATAAAAAATTTATTTACACTGATAAAAACACAATTTTTAATATGCGTCTAATAAGCAAAATAGTAATATTTTTACGATATTAAATTTCAGTAAGAAAGGAGAAAATATGGAATTTTTAATGGTTCTGATGTTTTTCGTCGCGGGCCTTTTGTTGTGGTTTAGACCTGAGAAAAAGCGCGCAGTTATGGGCTTTGGTATCGCGGGTATCGCTATACTCGTCATCATGATAGCGTGGGTGAATAAATTTGCCGTCGTGCCTATGGGAAATTTTTAGGAGCAAACAATGGAAAGTATGCAAGATAAAATGTCTCAAAGCCTCATTCGCGGCGCCGAGATTTCTGCAGGCTGGGGTGAAGATGAAAAACGGTTTTTTAATCTTTTCGCCCTCGCCGCCCTCGCCCTCATCGCCCTGCCCGTAGGCATCGCGTGTTTGGTTTTGGGCTTTGGCATGGGCGATAGCCCCTGCATCATGTGCTGGCACGAGAGATTTTGCATGGTCGCAATCTCATTCGTGGCCCTATTGATCGTTAGATACGGATTTACGGTCAAATACCTAGCCGCGATCCTCTTTTTAGGATGCCTTGGGCTATACGACGGCTTTTTGCATTACAGCCTAGACGGCACCGGCGGCGGTTACCTCGACATCAAGCAGGGCTTCGGGCTTGAAATTTTAGGCGCGCACACGCAGTTTTGGGTCGTAGTGGTGCATTTTTGCGTCATTATATTTTTGGGAGTGATTTTACTGTTAGGCAAAAACGTAGGCAAAATAATGCAAAAAAGCGAAGAGGGCGCATACGGTGCGGTTCTGCCGAGCTTCGCGCTAGGCAAGATAGCCGTGGTAGCCTTTGCGATCATTATGGCTTTTAACTGCGTGCAGGCCTTTATCACCGCAGGCCCGCCGCCCTATCTAGCCTCCGCGACGCCTTCACGCATGAGCATCGATCCGTCAAAGTGGTTTTGGGAGCTTGATCACTGGGAGGAGACTGAAATTGACTTCCGCGAAAGCTGGAATCCAAAACTACCGAATTTACCGAAGTGAGGCTGAAGATGAAAAGATTTCTAAATTTAACCCTATTGTGCGCCACACTGGCGTTTGGCGGCGAGTTTAATCTAAATCCTGCGGATGGCGCAGTGACAAATTTAACGCCATTACGCAAAAGCGGCGAGATAACGCTAAATTTAAACAACAATAATCCCGTCACGGGGCTTGACTACGATGCGGCGAGCGGAAGCTTCTTGCTCGGTACGCTAAAATTTGAGCTCTACGAAATGGACGGCGAGTTAAAAACCGTAAAAAGCTATCTACGAAGCACGCCCGATTGGATAATGCAGATGGAAGAGACCGTCGCGGCGAGCTTTTTTAAAGGCTCGGTAGGACTCATGAGCTATAATAAAACCTATGAGTTTTTCAGACCTGTACCGAATCAAAGCAAAGAGGAAGCGAACAAGGCATGGCGCTATCTGCACGACGGATACGAAAATTTCACGCTCGATTTCAAGGACCGCTACTCCACTGTGCGCGCCAAACAGCAGTTCATCCTTTCGTGGGATCACTCGGATTTCTATGGTGAGTTTTTCGTCGCTAGCGTGCCGGATAACATAAAGCAGAGCTGGAGCGTAGCGAGCTTTAGCGATGCCGACAACATGCTCTCGACCGAGTTCGTGCCGAGCTTCGATGAGGCTCTCGGCGTGAAGGATGGCAGGGATATAAACGACTACTATATCACGGGCATGGATGCGAGCGGCGAGTTTGTTTATCTGCTCTCGAAGCAATACTCAAGCATCCTAAAGCTCGATCCGCGCAGCAGAAAGATCGTGGAAGTTTATAGCTTTGAAGGGGCGAGCGATGCCCATGCGCTCGCCATCAAAGAGGGTAAATTCTACGTCGCGTCCAGAGAAGGTGGCGTGAATAAAATTTTCGTTTTCGAGAGGTGAAATTTAAGCCGTCTTTGGCGGCTTAAATTTAATTGATTTAAACGCAAATTCCACATCTAAAATTATAAAATTTTGATTAAACATTGACTTCTAAAAAAATACATTAGTGCCACTAAATTCCAGCGTCATTATATATGGATTATAAGTGCTGTGAAATTTTAAAGCTGCGGACGCCCAATATCGGCACCGCGATACCCTCTTCTGTAACCGCGCCCCCGTGCTCGGTCTGCGTAAAATAAGCAAGAATGTCGCCGCTTGCAAGCCCGTGCTCATCCAGATAGCGCGCTAGCAGCGCGGGCTCGTACACCACGAAGCCGCCCAGCTCGGAGAAAATTCGCCTTTTCATTCGCGCCTTTCTTTGATCGCCGTGCGCGTCGTACGCAGAAATTTTACCGCTCATTTGCCTTCTTTGTTTTTGTTTTGCAGCGCCGATGAAATTTTATCGCCGTACTCGCGGCAGGCTAAATTTTATCCCTGCGATCGCGCCGAGAATGAAATTTGAGCCTATTTTACGCTCAAATTTTACAGCCCGCGGTTTTTCCAGCAGCCGCTCATGCCTTGGCACTTATCTACGAGCCAGCGCCCGTCCTTGCGCACGAGCAGGAAGCGGCGCGCAAAGCCGTGTTTGTCCTTGGCGTAGATGTAAATTTTATTTTTGCTCTCGCATTCGGCGTCCGTTAGCTCGTACCCGCCGTAGGTGCCGCCCTCCATCATCGAAAACGAGATGCCCTCGGGGCGGAAGCCGCTGCGCCTAACGGGCGTGCAGTA
Organism: uncultured Campylobacter sp.; assembly: GCF_938045595.1. GTDB lineage: Bacteria > Campylobacterota > Campylobacteria > Campylobacterales > Campylobacteraceae > Campylobacter_B. The sequence goes on along the minus strand of NZ_CALIBB010000128.1, from coordinate 3,732 downwards.
TCGCGCAAAGAGCTCGTCGCATCTGCGCTGCACCTCGCCGTCGTCCGCGTCATCGATTCGCGAAGCGGCAAATTTCTCCCACTCGCTCATCGCCGTGAAAAATTCTAAAAGTGCACTCTGCGCCGCCGCAGCGTCCTGCGGATCAAGCTTCTTTTTGCTCTTTGCGGCGTCTCTTTGCGCCTGTTCGAATTCCGCAATTTGTTCCTTGCTAAACCGCCCGCCGTCTAGATAAAACTGGATTTTCGTATCCGCCGCGGCTAGCAGCCCCGCAAAGCTCACGCGCGAATTGACCAGGCGCAGCGATTTTAGCTTCGGGGTTTGCACGATCGCTTTTAGCCCCTCATCCGTGATGCTAACGTTTTCGATACCGATGTGTTCGAGCTTGGCGTGCCCCGCAAAGTATCTAAAGCCCTCGCCGCTTATCTTATCGCTATCTTGCAAAAACAGATACGCAAGCTTCGGTAGCGTGGCTAGATGCTGTAGTGCCGCGTCCGTAATCGCCGTGGCTATAAAGCCCATATTTACGAGGCTTTTTACCTCGCAGATGCGGCGCACCATCTCATCGGTGAGTGCTACGTTTTCGTAGTGATGGCCTTTGCAGTAGCGCTCGCTAACCGCGTCCAAAGCCTCCTGCATCGTGATCTGCTTCATCAGCTATCCTTTAAAATTTGATTTTAAAATTTTAGTGAAATTTTACGATTTACGCAAGCGCTTAAATTTACGCGCGGATTTGCACGCCGCCGATGTGTTTTAAAGCGCCGCCCCGACGAGCGCTAAATTTCAGCCGCCGTCCACTCGCTTAAAATTTTACTAAAATCCTCTATCATCGCGGCGAAATCATACTTAAGCCTGCTTTGCTTTTGCGCGATCTGCTTTAGCGCCGTCAAAAAATATTCGCCCATCTTTCGCTTTTGCTCCATGGGCGCTAGCTCGCTAAACTCGCGCTCGAAATGTATCAGCGCGCCCGTTTTGCCCGTGCTTTTTCTAAACGGCGAATACTCAAAGCGGTTCCGCAGATAGTAACCGCCCGCGCGCCGCTCCTCCTCGCTCATCATTTCGTGTATCAGCTCCCACGCGCGCTGCGAGCTTAGGCGCGACTTATCGGGCGCGATGATGTAGTTTGTTTTGCAGCCGTCATCCGAGAAGCTAAATGCGCACGATAGCTTGATGTAGTTGATCGCGTAGCCGTAAATTTTAGGGCGCATTTTGGCATTTAGCGCCGGTTGTAGATCCGCAAAGAGGCTTTCTATCACGGCGCGCGAGTTTTCGTAGCAGTTGCTGATAGCGCGCGTGATGCGGATGGGATTTTTGGCTATCCAGTTGCGCTGGCTGTTTAGCTTGAGGTCACAAATGTCCTCTTTCACGGGGCGTGCGAGCGTTTTGTCCGCCGCATCCGGGCTTTCGTGAAAGAACGTATCGCCGTCTTGCATGCTTAGCCCGGTTTTGCGTTTCGACCACATAGCTTCTACAAAGCGCGGCTCGCCGTGCGCATTTAAAAAATAGGTCATCGCATAACCGTTGTAAAATTTCCCGCGCAGCGCCTCTAAGCTCTCGCGCTCGCCCCAGCCTACGATCGCTAGGCATTCGCAAATTTTAACGGCTTTGTTCCACTCGCTAGCGTTTTTATAAAAGGCGTAGCGGTCAAATTCGCCTAGCAGCCGCTCGCGGATTAAAATTTGATCCTGGGCGCGCAGAAAAATTTCTAGTTCGGCGAGGCTTTCTATCTCATAAATTCGCTCTAAAATTTCGTTCATTATCGACCCTTAAATTTGCCTTCGCAGCGTAAAATCGCCCCCAAGCTTTACGGCTCGCTTCAGGCGTGCTTTGCTCTAAATAAACTCGCGGTCGCCGCAAGGCAGAATTAGCTTTTTTCTCGGCTGCGCTTTTCTTCGATGCCGCTTTGTCCTTGCCTGCGCGCTAGCTCGTCAAGTAGGGCGTCCGGGTGGATATTGTGCGCCGCAAGCGCGAGCAGAAGGTGAAATAAAAGATCCGCTCCCTCGTAAATCACGTCGTATCGCGGCTCGCCCGCTCTGTGTTCGCCGAAGCTCTCGCGCGCGACGTCTGCGTAAAGCCCGTTGCGCGAGAGGTCCTTGCACGCCAGCGCGAACTCGCACGCCTCCTCGGCGATCTTTTTGAGATAGGCGTTTTCGCCCTTCGCGTAGAGCGAGGCGGCGTAGGAGAGTGCGGGCTCGCCGTTTAGCTTGCGATCCAAGCAGACGTGGTAAATTTTGTCCAAAATGCCGTACGGGCTTTTTTCTGCGGAGCTTTCGAGCGTAGAATTTTGCGAGGCGGCGTCTAAATTTTGCTCGCTGCGCTCTGCGGCGGAATTTGTTGCGATGAAATTTGCTGCCGTAAAATTTTGTGTCGCAGAACTTTGCCGATCGCAAGAGGCAGTGGAATTTTGAGGCATAAAATTTTGCGAGCCGTCGCAGGCTACGGAATTTTGCCCTGCACGGGAATTCGCGGAATTTTTCTGCGCGAGAGAGGCTGTAGAGCCGTGCTCTGCAAAATTTATCGCGCCGCAAGCGCTCGAACTATCGAAATCGAAATTTTCGCCGCATTTTTGCAGCGAAATCTCTTTGAAAAAACAGCTTCGCGCGCCCGTATGGCAGGCAGATCCGCCGCATTGCTCTACTTTAAGTAACAACGTATCGTTGTCACAGTCCAAAAACGCCTCTCGCACGAGCTGAACGTGACCGCTGCTCTCGCCCTTTTTCCAGATACGCCCTTTACTGCGCGAGAAGTAGTGCGCGTAGCCGGTACGTAGCGTAAGGCTTAGCGCCTCCTCGTTCATATACGCGAGCATCAAAACCGCGCCGTCACCCGCGTCCTGCACGATCGCGGGGAGTAGCCCGCCCAGTTTTTGCCAATCTACCTTCATCTTTGATCCTTAGTTTGCGAAGTCGCGCACGCTTTAAATTTAGCCGCCGCACGCGGAATTTTAGTTATGAATTTACGAAGCGGCGCGCCTCGTAAATTTAAAGGACAAATCTAGCGGCTAAATTTAAGCGACCGCTAGACTTAAGCTGCGACGGGCGCGAGTTCTGCTCGTCACGAGCTTTCACTCGCTGCTAAGCTTAGCTCGCAAAATCGCGAGTTAAGCTTATGCGCCCAGAGCAACTTGTTATTAAATTTAGTTCGCGAAATTGGGGCGCAAACTGCCTGAAATTTTAATTTTCCCGCTCGATGGCGCTTTGCTTCGCCTTATCTTTCGTATCGACCCAGATATTAGGCACCGCGCCGCCCGGCGTTAGGAAAATTTTCGCGTCGCCGTTTTCGCGCAACGCCTCGTTAAATTTAGCCTGCGTCTCGATCTGCTTGAGGCTTAAAAGATTTGCATCCAAGCTCTTTGCGACCTCTTTGTTGGCGTAGGCTTGCGCGTCGGCTTCGATCTTGGCGGCATCGGCGCGACCTTGAGCCTCGATTTTGACGGCGTCTGCGTTACCTTTGGCAAGAGCAGCCTTTTTAAGCGCTTCTTGATTTGCGCGCTCGACCTCGTATTTAGTGCGCTCGGCCTCCTGCTTGGCGATCTGCACGCGCTCGATCTGCTCTTTTACCTTCGCCGGCAGGATGATCTCTCTAAGCTGTACGGCTAGCAGATCCACTGGCGAATTCGCCAGCGCTTCGATATTTTTGCGGATGCCGTCGTCGATCGCTTTAGCGATCTCGTCGCGTTTGGTAGGCAGCTCTTCGGCGGCATAGTTGCCGATGACGCTACGCACGACGTCCTTT
>NZ_CALIBB010000127.1 GCF_938045595.1 uncultured Campylobacter sp. | reverse complement strand
GCTTGAAATTTTACTAAACGACAAGCGTTTCGGCGCACTGATGGCGACTCCGAGCGATTTAAAGGCGCTCGCGGTAGGATATTTGCTGAGCGAAAATTTGATCTCGGACGCAAGCTGTATAAAAAACATCGAGCTCGCGCCCGACGGGCTTAGCGTGAATGTGTGCGGCGAGATAAACGAAAAGCGGCTAAATAGCTTCGATGCCGAAAAGGTCATCATCAGCGGCTGCGGGCGCAGCTCTACCGCAAATATCGATCCTGTAGCGATGGCGGCGCGCAAAGTCCGCTCGGACGCTAAATTTCATAAGAATGAAATTTTAAATTTGATGAGCGAGTTTTACACGCAGTGCGAGCTTTACGAGATGACGGGCTGTGTGCACACCGCAAAGCTCTTTACTGCGGGCGGCGAGTATTTTATCGGCGAGGATATCGCCCAGCACAATACCATCGATAAATCCGTCGGCAAGGCGGTCTTGGCGGGGCACGATACGCAGGGCTCGCTTCTTTTAGTAAGCGGTAGGCTAAGCTCCGAAATGGTCGCCAAAGCCGTGATGAGCGGCGTTAGCGCGCTTGTTTCGCGCACGGCTCCTACGAGCCTCGGCGTCGTGATCGCGCGTAAATTTGATCTTACCCTTTGCGGCTTCGCGCGCGGCGAAAATTTAAACGTCTATAGCGGCGAAGAGAGAATTTTGAGTTAAGAGGGCGGCATGGAGATAGATATCAAGATAGACGATAAAAAAGCAAGCGAGATCAAAAGGCTAATTTTAAATTTACTAAATCCAAGCGGCAAGCTTGATTGCGGCGCGGCGTTTAAGATCGCCGCCAAATTAGGCGTAGACGCGAGCGTAGTAGGAGATCTCGCGGCGCGCGAAGGGATACGGATAGACCGCTGTGAACTCGGACAATTCGGCAAGCTGCAATGTAGCGGAGGCAGTATAAAGGCGCTGCAGAAGCTAAATCCGTTTTTGGATGAGAAAAGGCGGATTTTTTGCCGCGACGCCCGCGCCGTAGCTAGCGGCGGAGTGGGGTTTGATACCGTGCGCTCTACGCTTAAGGAGCACGCCATAGACGTGAAATATTGTCAGCTGGGCTGCTTTAAGGAGAAGAAAGGCAAAAGAATGAGGGTAAAAACAAAAACTTGGATCGAAAATGCGCAGGGCGAGCTCATTTTCGGCAAGGGCAAAACCGAAGTGCTGGACGTGATCGCTCAAACGGGCTCCATCTCTAAGGCCGCCGAGGTTTTGGGGATGAACTACAAAAAGTGCTGGAGCCATCTGCAAATTTTACAAAAAAATCTGCAAGAGGAGCTCTTTAGCACCAAGCAAGGCGGCGGCAATGCCGCAGGCACGACGCTAAATGCGCGCGCCTATGAGCTGATCGCCGCGTATAAGCAGCTGCAAAGCGATATAGAAAACTACGCAAACGAGCGCTTTAAGGAGCTTTTTTTGAAAAAAGAGGGCGAGAAAGACGCAAATAAAGCGAAAGATAAAAACCATTAAATTTAAAGGAGAAAACGATGTTTGTAAAGCTAAACGAACGAACCTATCTAAACAAAGACAGGATCACGCGCATCAAGGTAGATAGCGTCCAAGACGGTATCAGAATTCGCTTTTATGAGGGGCAGTTTCAAGTTGCCAAAAGCGGCAGATTTGAAAGCGAAGAAAAAGCGATGGAGTGGCTGCAGAAAAATTTTATCGGCAAATAGCCGCAAAGCGCACTTCATGGCCGCGCGAGCAGCTTGAGAACAAATCCGCAAAATACGCTTTTGGTGATACGGTAGCGACTTGCCGCTCATTAGCACGACGATGATTTTCGGGTTTGTGCTTTAAAGAAGAGCTTGTGCAAAGATGTTGCGGTAAAATTTACGGCGAACGAGCTTCGGATATAGAGCCTAGCGTAGCGTGCAAATAGGGATACGATTACGCAAATATGGTCTATGACGACATTCGTTCGCCAAATTTACTCGAAAGATTTCATCATTCAAACCCGGCTTAACCGCATTTTTCAGCTAGCTTTGCCTATTTCGCCTATATAGTATTTATATTTTATTAAGTACTGATTGGATATAGTCGCGAGCAAAATTCTAAGGGGAAATTTTGAAAAGCTTCAAACTTCGGTTTATTTATGCTATCTGCGCGGTAGTCGCATGCGCGCTGTATCTATTAGCCGAAAGATCGGGTCTTACAGAACGCAAACAAACCCATTTCACCGTTACTTCAGATACTAATGTCTCAAAAGTACCGGGCCTTAGCAAATACGTAACCCAAGAAGAGGTCGATAGCTTCGCGTTTCGCTACTGGGATATAGATTACAATTCAAACCCGAAAAACGTATTTAAAGAACCCGCCATAG
>NZ_CALIBB010000126.1 GCF_938045595.1 uncultured Campylobacter sp. | reverse complement strand
GCGCGCAGGACGGCAAGGAAATTTTGATCTCCGAGATAAATAGGCTATTCGGCGAACCCACCAAAATCACAGAATAACGCTTTATGCGGATTAAATTTGCCTCCGTGCGATTTTAAAATTTAAACGTGCAAAAGCGTATCTAAATTTAAGCGGTGAATGGAGCTCGCACGATAAATTTTAAATTTCGCGGCGCACAATCAAGCTCCAAAGAGCGAACTTTTAAATTTGATCGTCAAAGCGAGCTTTAAATTTTCGCCAAAGCAAAGCGCATTTTAAATTTAACCGCCTAAGAAATCTAAGATTTATATGCCGCGACAGTCTAAATTTAGCGCTGCAAGTATCCACGCAGTCTGTCCCGTGCGAGCTCAAAATCCAAATTTAAACGCACTCTCCGCAGTTCAAAGATAAAATCCCGCGCTACCCGGCGCCCTGCCCTCCGCGATACGATTTTAGCCGTGCCCCTTTTTTCAAACTTTCATCAAACTTTGCTATACGATTTTGCCGGCAATCTGCGCGGCTGCTCGTGCAAAAAACGCGAGCTACGATCGCTCGCGGGCGCCGTAAGCCAAAGCCGAATTTCGCCAAAGTAAAACCGCGGCGAACCGAGCCGCCCTGAAATTTTAAAAATTTATCTCGCAAACGTGCGGCGGTCCGCGATGTTCGCTTATAAATTTTACGCGGGTGCGGCGAGCGAATTAGCTAAAATTTAGCGCTTTTGGTGTAGAATTCGAGCAAATTTCAATCAAAAGGTCATCAAAATGCGCGGATATAAAATTTTCTCCGGCACCGCAAATCCCGAATTTGCCAAAAAAATCTCCAAATATCTCTCGCTGCCGCTTAGCGAGTGCGCGATCAAAACCTTCAGCGACGGCGAAATCAGCGTCCAGATCGGCGAGAGCGTGCGCGGCAAGGACGTCTTCGTCATCCAACCGACCTGCGCGCCCGCAAACTCCAATCTGATGGAGCTTCTGATCCTAACCGACGCACTGAAGCGCTCCAGCGCGAACTCGATCACGGCGGTCGTGCCCTACTTCGGCTACGCTCGCCAAGACCGCAAGGCAGCCCCGCGCGTACCGATCAGCGCGAAGCTCGTGGCGAATATGATGCAGACGGCAGGCATCGACCGCGTCGTCACGATGGATCTGCACGCGGGGCAGATACAGGGCTTTTTCGACGTGCCGGTCGATAACCTCTACGGCTCGCTGATATTCTTAGACTACCTGAAAGAGAAAAATTTAAAAAATCCGATCATCGCCAGCCCCGACGTTGGCGGCGTCGCGCGCGCCAGAAGCTTCGCCAAAAAGCTCTCGCTCGATCTGGTGATCGTCGATAAGCGCCGCGAGGAGGCGAACAAAAGCGAGGTGATGAATATCATCGGCGACGTCGCGGGCAAGGACGTGATCCTAATCGACGATATGATCGATACCGCGGGCACCATCGTCAAGGCCGCGGGCGCGTTTAAGGAACAGGGCGCGAAGAGCGTCAGCGCGTTTTGCACGCACGCCGTGCTAAGCGGCCCGGCATACGAGCGCATCGAAAGCGGCGCGCTGGACGGCCTAGTCGTGACCGACACGATCCCACTAAAGCAGGAAAGCGACCGCATCAAGGTAATCAGCGTCGCTCCGCTTTTCGGCGAGGTCATCAGGCGCGTATATCACGACGAGAGCGTAAATAGCTTATTCAAATAAAATTTTAAAATTTAAAACGCGGCGCGGTTTGTTTTAGACAGCTGCGGGAATGCGAACAATAGGCATCTTATAATAAAAGATCGCGGCTCAGCCTAAGTCAAGCGCTTACGGCGGCGGGCTCTAAATTTGTAGCATTTGAGCTCGCTGCGATTTAAAACTATTGTGGATTTAACTGCGATGCGAAATTTAGCTTCTACGCGGCAAATTTACCTCTGCGCGGTATTTACTCCGCGCGGCGGAAAAATTTAACTGCAACCGCAAAGCAAATTTGCCGCACTAACCGCTGCAAGCCAACTTTAACGCTTGAAAAATTAGTATTAAAAACACCCTGCTTTAAATTCGCCGTGAAAATTTAATTGCCGCTCGCTCCTGTGCGCATCGGCTACGCCTAACAAAATCTCATTAAATTTCTCTGCAAAAACCCACGGTGCACACTAATGACAGATACCCTGAGCTCACTACATTTAAATTTTGATATTTACAACGTGGCGTAAATTTTTAAAGCTCATTGCGCCTTCAAATTTATCATTCTCTCCTTAAACCGCCAAGAGCAAATAAATTTTGGCTCAAGATAAGTTAATCGGATTCTCTCTTATCAGTTTCAACAGTTTCTGATATAAGTTTTCCTGTGTAGTTTTAGTATTATATCTAAATTCACATTCTTTAAGATGAAGCAAAAAATTCTCTTTCTTGATGCCTTTAAATTTAGATAATCTATGTTTGGCGTATCCCCAGAAGTTTTCTATACCGTTTATATGATTTTTACCATTAGCGAATTCATTCTTTGAATGCTTTACTCTGTAGTGAGCTTTGGCTCCGTAATCTACTAATCCGTCATAAGCTTTCCAGCAATCAGAATAGATAGTAGAGCTATCAAGCTCGCTATATTGAGATAATATAGGTATCAACTCACTAGCAGAGCAGTTTTTAACTATCTGGGTATATACCTTACCGTCACGCTTTAGCATTCCAAACACCGGTGTTTTATTTGCTACGCCTCTACCTCTTTTCCCTCTTACTCTCTTAGATGATCCAAAGTAGCTTTCATCAATCTCTATCTTACTTGAAAATTTGATATTTTTAACTTCGCTACGCTCATTGCTTTTCAAGACCTCGCACTCTTTAGCCATCAAAATTCTGATATTTTTAGTTATTTTGTTAATTGTTTTTTTCTGAGATATTAGTAAATCCAGCTATTTTTACGGCTTCTATATCGGCTGAGAAATACCATATAATTTCTCTAAATTTCTTTTCCGAAATTCGGAAATGGATTATATATTTGTTTTTCATCGATATCATAGTAACTTAATGATCCTTTGGAAGTTTTTAACTTATCTTGAGCCTTTATTTTATAACTTTATTTATAGTGGATATTATAAGCTTTTGATCTTG
>NZ_CALIBB010000125.1 GCF_938045595.1 uncultured Campylobacter sp. | reverse complement strand
ATATCGATCTTTGTGCTAAATTTAAACGGCAAACATTCCCATTCTCTCCTTATACTGCGGCTGTCTATGATGATCCCTTTTTCGGTTAATAGCCATAGGGATATAAGTATCAAAACAATGCCCATCGCGATCACAAGTGCGGTCTCGTCGCCACTTCTGTGCAAGAAGCCGTCTATACATAAAGGGTCGTTTGCGTCAAAGCATGTAACTTTACCTTTGCCTTTTATCCTCTTTATCCAAGGCTCGTCAAATGCCACTATCGACCCCCAAGATAAAATAAATATGACGAGCGTAAATTTGGCTACAGGGCTAGGCGGTATGAGCCAAGCGCCCTTTTGCACGGTTTTATAAGAAGCGCTGCTTTTAAACAGAAAGTTTTTTAAACCGCAAAGTACAAATAGCACTACATTTGCAAAAAGTACAAAATACAAAAGCCTCATGCGGCTCCTTTCACTTCGGATATTTTACGACGATATATTTAAATTTAGGCGTTTTGCTCGGCTGCTTTAGCTTTTGAAATTTCAGCGAGCTTTTCTGATATAAAATTTTGCAAAAAATCTATATCCCTTCGTGCATACAAAAATCCTGCCCCGAATTTAACGCCGCTAATTTTGCCTCGTATGCTGATTATTTTTACGCCTCTTATAAACCCTACGGCGCATATCATTTCGTCAAAGCCTATCTTTTCCGTATGCCTAAACGGCAGAACCTCCCATTCTTTGCAGATGCCGCTTTTATCTATTCTGATTCCTTTTTGAATTAGCACGACAAAAGAAAAAATTATGGCGCAGACAGATATGATTTTGCCAAGTATTAGTCTTGGCTCGCTTATTTGCAGATACCCATCCACGCATCTGGGATCGCCTTCTTCGAAGCATTTTAAATTTATGCCCGCCGCTTTGTACTCTTGCGAGCAAACTTTATCGTGAGTGTAAAAGCAGGGTATCGGCTTGCCGTTGTGTTTTGCTACGTTCGGGCTGGATAGGGTGATTACGCCGAGGCTTAAGCACATTATAAACATCTGCATTTTTAAGAGCGGATCGGTGGAGATAAACAGAGTTCCGTGATCTACGGTTTTGAATGATCTGTTTTTATCAAGCAATGAAACAAGAAGGCAAAAGCCTATCGCAACATAAAGGATTATCGTAGCAAACTCGGCTATACTTTGCGACATAATAATGACCTTGTTTTTGGACTACGCAAGCTCGCGTTTTTGGCAATTTTAGCGCAAAATTTCTAAATTTACGAGATTCTAAGCGCGCTTTTTATAAATCGCGATTAGAATTTTATCTCGCTAGCGTGATCTAGCCGCGCGAAAGGCGGATTAAATTTTGGCTTTGAGATCCTAAAGCGCGCGGTTTATGACGCTGCGCGAGGTACCTAGGCGCTCTTGTGATATCATAACACGCCTTAAAATTTCGCAGCCTAAATCTTAATGATAATTATCTAAATATTTAAAATCGCACAATATAATTGCGAACCTCAATCAAATAAAGATTAAATTTATCTCGCAAGGATCTACAATGAGCTCGCTTTTGAAGCGCAATAAAATTTTGTTTAACGTCCATCTTATTTTGTCGATCGTTTTTTCTATCCCGCTGCTTATCATAGGCGTTACGGGCGCGATTTTATCGTATCAGCACGAGCTGGAGGCGCTAATAAACGCGGACTCTAAAAAGATCGAAAAAACGGGCGAAATGCAAAGCGTGGAAAAAATTCTGCAAAGCTTTAGCGAGCAAACGGGCGTTAAGCAGCCCGTAAGGCTCGTCGTGCCCAAAAGCGATGACGAAGCCTTCGTCGTTTACGCAAACAGAAATGATGCGTATCTGGTCGATCCGTACACCGCGCAGATCATCGGCAAGGATCGCGGCACGGGCTTTGTGCTAACGGCTATGGCGCTGCATCGAAATTTGGGTTTAGCGCTAAGCGGCAATAAAACTGCAGCCGAGGTCGGTAAACAGATCGTAGGCGCGAGCGCCACAGCGATGATACTGCTCGTAATAAGCGGCGTCTGGCTGCATTTCCCAAGGCTTAGGCGTAAATTTATCGAGGCTATAAAGCCAAATTTTAAACTCAAAAAATACGCTCTTTTTTATAACCTACATACGAGCCTAGGCTCGCTAAGTGCGGTGATTTACCTGCTCATCTGTTTAACCGGGCTTAACTGGTCGTACGGCTGGTATAACGACGCGGTGATGAAGATTTTCGTAAGTTCGCAAAATTTACCGCAAGCTAGCGTGCCTAAAGCTGCCACTTCTAAAGATCACGCCGCCGCACCTGCTAAAGAGGAGGGCAAAAAGCCCGCTACGTATAAATTCAGCGACGCGCAGAGGGCTTATGAGATATTCAGATCAAGTGGCATAGAGTATAAAGAATTTACCCTAATGCTCGCAGCCGGAGATAAGATCGGCGTCAGATACTACGAGCCCGACGCGCCCGCTACAGCCCGTCCAAAAGGCGTGAGCGTGAAGCTAAAGGAGGGAAAGATCGCGGAGCAGAAGCAAACAGACGGTATCACCGTGGGCGAGTTTAAAGACGCGAACTATCAGCTGCATACGGGCTATTTTTTTGGGCTCGCGGGTAAAATTTTATGGTCGCTCGTTTCGCTTTGTATGGCGCTTTTTATCTTTAGCGGCTTTTATATGACGGTAAAAAGGGCGTTTAAGTCAGAAAAGCTCAGCTAAATTTTACCATCACGGCAAGAGGTGCGACGAGCGGAGCAAGAGAGCCCAATACCTACAAAGCATTGAGATGAAATTTGCCGAAGCGGATCAAGAAAAGCCCTGATTTAACGATATTTGAGACATTCTAAAATTATCGCAGATTAAGTCTTGAGGTATATCGCTTTCGTATATTTTACTTTAGTTCGCTTTTAAATTTTGCGATTTCGGCTTAATGGGTTCAGATAGACATAATTTTATTTAGCTTCGTTTCATTCGCCTGAGCAAAACAAGCTTTGTCGATTCTGCCTTTTTGAAAATCTTGATCTAATTTGACTTTTAAGCGTTTGAAAATTTCTTCTTTTGAGCCGATACTGATTAATTTGTAGATCTCTTTTTCATCGGTTAAAATTTTATTCCTATCGCTATTTCTATCAATGGCGATAATATTAATTTTATCCCCGAAATGCTCTTTTAGCTTTTTTAAACCGCTCGGCAAGTTGCCTTGGATGCTAGACATAACTTCAATACTTCCGCCGCGCCCATATTCGTTAAAGCGCTTAAAAGTATTGTCTAAAGCTTTTTCGGGCTCTATATGCACCGCAGCAATTGTAACGTCTAATCTCTTTTGCAAGCATTGCTCTATTTTTGGGATAGTCGGCGCCGGGTTTGCCAACTGCCCTTCAAAAATAAGTTTAACTTTATCATCGCTCATAAAATTTTTAACCGAGGTTGTTTTTCCGGCTCCAGGAATTCCGGTGATGAAAATTGCTTTGGTTTTATTAGGTTCATCGCGCTTCAGAACCTCTTCAAACTGCGTCGCCGCCAAAACAGCGGAGGAATTATGTATCGCGTCATTTACTAGAGCCCTATTTTCTTTTGCTTCAAAGCAAGGAAAAAGTTCTTTGAATGTATCGGAACAAATATAACGACCACCTGTGGTATTAGGGTGCTCATTATATTCTTTTAAAAAATTTTTTAAAGAATTTTCAGCAAGGACAATCGCTTCATCTTGAATTTTTATCAATTCGGCATTAGAGCTGAAATCAATCTTTTTTATTGCGCCTACTAACTTTGATTGGCTATTTCTTATACCTGCTTGTCGTATTCTTTCAATACTCTTTTTTGGAGCACCGCGATAAAGTTGCTTTTCTATTTTCTTGCGATATTCAGCGTCGTTTTCCATTCGCGTTAAATGATCGCTCACGCCCTGCCACATTTTCATATCTTCTTCTGTTAAAGCCATTTGAAGTCCTTTCTAAGAAATTTGTAGTATTTTAATACATTCTAATTATAGCATTTATCTTTCTTATAATTATGCAACAAAGGTATATTAGGCTGCAGAAATATACTTTTGAGTTATATGGGATATTACTACGATGAAAAAGAGAAAACAATAAAACAAATATCGAATAATTAGCGATAAATGGAGGATATAACTAAATTTTACCTTCGCAGAAAGGGCGGTAAATTTATAA
>NZ_CALIBB010000124.1 GCF_938045595.1 uncultured Campylobacter sp. | reverse complement strand
CCATCCCGTTGGGAATTGAAACTAGTTTTCCTAAGCTTTTCAAGTAGCTTCATACCGTAGAATTCCATCCCGTTGGGAATTGAAACGCACTATCAGGATTTGACATACTTTTATCCAGGGGTAGAATTCCATCCCGTTGGGAATTGAAACGCTCTATTTGGGCTACGTCTTTATCTTGTTCGTCTTGTAGAATTCCATCCCGTTGGGAATTGAAACTCATCTGACGCTTGTGCCACTTCTCGCAACCTACTTTGTAGAATTCCATCCCGTTGGGAATTGAAGCACTCTTTGCGTCGGCAAGTATAGCTGGGTAAAGGGTAAAATTCCATCTTGTTTGTAATAGCTGCCAGAACCGATCAAAAAAATCAAATCCCAAAAGCTTCGATTATAAAATTTCATTCTATCCCCGTTTTAAAATTTAATGTGCCGTTCTATAAGATGCCTGTTTGTGCAAGCCGGTTCATCTTTACGGCATAATATGCAAAATTTTATAAAATTTTATGTTTATTTTATGCAGTATTCTGTATAATTCACACGGATAAACGAAGTATTTTGCTATTTTTACTTATGAATAACACTATTTTTATTCATTTTATACGATTTTATGTATAATTAACGAATAAATTTGTATAATTTTCATATGTTAGAAACGAGCGATATATTCAACATTTTGCACAATGCCGTCGAAGCCAAAAACAACGGCAAAAAGATCTCGCACGCCGCGATGGCGCAGAGGTTAGGCGTGTCGATGCGGACGTATCAGGACTGGCGCTTGGGCACGACCAAGCCGCAGGCCGCGACCGCGATATGCCAGATGTTGTGCGAGCTCGATAGCGACGACGCTGCGTTTGTGCTGCATAAGATAAAAAAACTTATAGGAGAGTAGAGTGCAAAACATTACTTTGCAAGAAAAGCTGGATCTACAGGGCGTCTTTCGCGTGATTTATGAGAAAAAAGAATCGAAATTCGCGATTTTTTATAAGGCACTTTTGAAGAAATTTTTTAGAAATTTTAAAAAATAATTGGCGGAGGCATTTAATTATTATACTTTATGTAACAAAGGCAGTAGTATCTATTAAATTTAGATGATTTTTCCTTTTTATTGACGACCGCGCCGATATTCTTTGTTTTGTAGTTTCAAAGGTTACTGCCGAATTCTGCTTTATAAAATTTTTTCCATCTTTCTGCCTCTTTGGCATCATCTAATTTAATTTTAAATTCTATACTTTGGCTCATGATCTTAAATTTATGGCGTAAATTTAATTGAAATTAATGCAGAATTCCTTCTTTAACCTAGCTTTTAAGATCCCTAGCGTGCATTTTTACAAATATTTTGGAATTTGCTACTAAATGAGTTGCATTTAAATCTATTTATATTGTGGCAAATATACAGTTCGTTAAAATTTTAATCTATAAGTAACTTCAAAATTTTATTCGTAACCTATAAATTTAATATATTTGGTGGGCAAATTGAAACCGAATGAAATTTCACATAAGTGCCCCATTCTGTATCTTATCCCAGCCGCAACTAATCTTTTAAATTTTCTAGCGAGATGAGAATTCTACCCATTCCTGCCGCAAAAGGTGTATCGCGTAAATCCGTTTTGATTTCAACAAGATGAATTCTACCGCCTACGCAAATCGTGCAATAAGCCCATTTATACGTTTCAATTCCCAAAGGATAGAATTATTCCACATTCCTGCGGGACGCTATAAAATGCAGTGGCAGAAGTTTCAATTCCCAACGGGATGGAATTCTACTTGTCAAATATGGGTCTAGCATTTGCACAATGAAATTGTTTCAATTCCCAACAGGATGGAATCTTGCTAAAGATTTTAAATGAAAAGCTGTAAAATCCAATGCGTTTCTATATATTAGGACATAAATTCCTAATGAGCAATTCCCAGCAAGCCTCCCTAGCAAGTAATCTTCATTGGCAAGATTTAGCCTTTTTTCTTATCCTTCTTGTTCTTGCGAGAGGGGCTTTCCAGCTTGCGCCAAGCCTCGCTTTTTTGGCTATCCTCCATTAGCACTATCTCCCTGGCGCCGTTTCGCACGAGGTTTGGATCCACCGCAAGCTCCTTTGCATCGATCTTTTCGGGATAGTCTATGCGCGAGAGTATGCAGCGAAAGGCGTTTAGCCGCGCGATCTTTTTGTCGTTGCTATCTAGGATCGTCCACGGCGCAAACTCGGTATTTGAAGCGAGCAGCATCGAGTATTTTGCGAGCGTGTATTGATTCCACAGCTCCTGCGATCTCGCATCCACCGGCGAAAGCTTGTATTGCTTCAGCGGATCGGTACGGCGCGATTCAAAGCGCCTTTTTTGCTCCTCTTTGGAGACCGAAAAGTAAAATTTAAACAAAATTATCCCTGCACTTACCAAAAGCTCCTCAAATTTAGGCACTTGACGCAGGAAATCTTTGTGTTCGGCGTGGGTGCAAAAGCCCATCACCGGCTCGACCATCGCGCGGTTGTACCAGCTGCGGTCAAAGATCGTGATCTCGCCGCCGCTGGGTAGGTGCGCGACATAGCGCTGGAAATACCACTGCGTCTTTTCGACATTGCTCGGTTTTTCGAGCGCTACGATACGGCATCCGCGCGGATTTAGATGCTCGGTTAAACGCTTGATCGTGCCGCCTTTGCCCGCCGCGTCGCGCCCTTCCATCAAAATTAAAATTTTTAAACCTTTTTCTTTTACGAATTTTTGTAGCTTCAAAAGCTCGATCTGGTATCTCTCAAGCAGCGTTTCGTAGTCTTTGAACGAGATTTTTTCGTACTTTGAGCTTTTAAATTCTATCTCTTTCAGTGCTATTTCGCCTGTTTCGGTTTTGATCTCTTTGCTCATATCGCCTCCTAAAAATTTTAAGGAATTTTACAAAAAAGTTCTTTAGATTACACTATAAATTCATACTTATTACGTTAGAATGTAGGAAAAAATTTCAAAGGATAAAATTTGATCAGATCACTGATTTTGGCAGCGTTTTTTCTTTTAGGCTTGGGCGCCGAGCCCCTAAAGCCCTCCGATGCGTTCAAGCTTAACGTGGCGGCGCAAAGCGATGGCGTAACGTTAAGCTTTGATATCGCGGACGGGGTCTATCTCTATCAAAACGAGATAAAAATTTTCATCGGCAGTGCGGAGGTGACGAATTTAATAAATCTGCCCGCCGCGACCGAATACAAGGATTATAAAATTTACGAGGGCAAATTTAGCATCGCCGTGCCTTTAGGCCTCGTACTTGCAAATGCCGCAGACAGCGATGATTTCGTACTTAACGGCGATTTTTTGGGCTGCACGAAGTCGGGCTTTTGCTATCAGCCGCAGCAGTTCGGCTTTAGCTTCAAGCGCGTGGTGGAGGGTTATAAGATCAGCAAAATTTCAAACTCCGAGCTGAAAAGATACCGAAGCGGCGCAAATTCCGCGCATATTTCTGACACGTACAGCGCACAGAGCGGGAATTTAAATTTTGAAAGCAATACCGCAGCTTCGGGCGCCGCGGCAAATTCTGAGGCAAACTCGCAGGCAGCGGCAAATTCCGCGGCGAGCTCGGCGGAAAGCGCTGCGGTAAATTCCGACGAAACCTCCGCGCAAAAAACTTCTCGCGGCGCAAATTCCATCTCCGAACAGGATAAAATTTTAAACGTTCTTAGCGGCAAGAGCTTCATCGCGGCGATCGCGCTGTTTTTCGGCTACGGCGTGCTGCTCTCGCTAAGCCCTTGCGTCTATCCGCTCATCCCGATCCTCTCGTCGATCATCGTGGCAAAAACCTCCTCGAAGCCGAGCGCGAAAACGAGCCTCGCCGTAAGCCTCGCGTATATTTTTGGGATGGCGAGCTCATATGCGATTTTAGGGGCTTTCGTAGCTGTTTTCGGGCAAAATTTACAGGGCCTGCTGCAAACTCCGCCCGCGCTGATCCTAACCTCGCTCATATTCGCCGCGCTCGCGTTTTCGATGTTCGGATTTTATGAGATCCGCTTGCCTGCGCGCTTTCAAAGCTTCTTAAATAGCAAAAGCGAAAATGCTGGCGGTCTGATCGGAGTTTTTTCGATGGGGCTTATCTCGGCGCTCGTCGTATCGCCGTGCATCTCCGCTCCGCTTGCAGGCGCGCTCGTTTACATCGCGGGCAGTGGCGACGTTCTGCTGGGCGCGGCGGCTCTTTTTGCGCTGGGGCTCGGAAGCGGCGCGCTACTGCTTGTGGTGGGGCTCGGCGGCGCACTGCCTAGACCCGGAGCTTGGATGGAGGCGGTACCTAAAATTTTCGGCTTTTTGCTGCTTTTTACGGCGGTGTGGATTTCGCGCACGCTCATCGGCGAAAATTTAAGCCTGCTGATTTACGCGGTTTTAGGCGCGATCTTCGCAGGATTTTTGGGGCTGTTTGACGGCGGCGCGGGCGGTATCAAGCGCGCTTTAGCCCTCGTAATCGCGCTGTATTCGGCGCTGCTGCTCGCGGGCTTTGCCAGCGGTGCGAAAGATTTTTCCAGGCCGCTTGGTAATCTAATCCCGCAAAGCACGAGATATTCCAGCGGCGGCCCCGGCGGCGAGAGCTTGCAAGCAGGCGAAATTTCTCGCGCTAGAAATTTAAGCGGCGCGCATTTTTCGTTTGTGCGCGATCTGGCGCAGCTGCAGGGCGAAATAGAAAATTCCAAAAAGCCCGTGATAGTCGATTTTTGGGCTAGCTGGTGTAAAAATTGCGAGCAGAGCGAGCGAGCGTTCGCAGATCCCGCTCTTGCGGGCGCTCTTGATAAATTTAGCCTTTTAAAGATCGATCTTAGCGAAGATAGCGAGCAAAATAGAGCGATAAAAGCGCATTTTAACGTATTCGGCCCGCCTACGATTCTGTTTTTTAAAGAGGGCGCCGAGATTGCGAATCTGCGCCAGATCGGTAGCGTAAATTCCGAAAAGCTAGCCGAAATTTTAACCGAAATTTAGTGAAATTTAGATAGATTTCAAACAAAATTTAGTTTTAAGGATTGCGCGATGATAAGCAAAAATAGGGCTACGAAAGAGACCAAAATCGAGCTTGAGCTGGAGCTTTACGGGCGCGGCGCGGCGCAGATACAAACGGGCATCGGTTTTTTCGATCATATGCTTAGCGCGTTTGCCAAGCACGCGTGGATCGATCTGAATCTGCGCTGCGAGGGCGATTTACAGGTTGATTTTCACCACAGCGTCGAGGACTGCGGCATCGTGCTCGGAAGCGCGATCAAAGAGGCGATCTATCCCGCGCAAAACATCGAACGCTTCGGCGATAGCGTCGTCGTGATGGACGAAGCCGCCGTAAGCGCCGCGCTTGATTTTTCCAACCGCGCGTTTTTGGTATTTGATTGCCCGAGCCTAAAGCGCGGTAAGATCGGCGAATTCGACGCCGAGCTCGTGGAGGAATTTTTCCGCGCTCTGGCTTTCAACGCAAATTTAACGCTGCATCTAAGCCAGATCCGCGGCGAAAATCTGCATCACGTAGCAGAAGCCGCGTTTAAGGCGTTTGCCGTCGCATTTCGTCGCGCGATAAGTATCAACGAGCGCGCCGGCGTGCCTAGCACTAAGGGCGTTTTATAGCGGTAAATGCGCGCTAAATTTAACAAAATTAGCAATTCGCGGTTTTGAAATTTTATCGGCGCTTGAAATTTTACTCTCGCCGCTCGCTTAAAATCCGCGAAATTCCGTCTTTGCTAGAATGAATTTGCAAAGACGCGCCGCTTGGCTGAAATTTTAAACCAGCGGCGTGCGTATAGGCTGTCTAAAATTTTGCGCTCGCATTGCGTTGAAATATCGCTTTGCGTATTAAATTTTGAAGGTGAGATATGGATTCTTTCTCGGTTTTTATTTTCCTTTTGTTCGCGCTGCCGATCGTTTCGTTTATTTGGTTTGTCGTGCGTTTAGTAAAATTTATCAGATCAAAAAACGAACCCGCGCGCCGCAGAAAGGATAAAATTTTTCTGATCCTCTCTGCGCTTGCGCTTGCGTGTTCCACGGGCGCGGTGGTCGGCTTTTTATGGCTGCTTAACAGCGCGCTTGCGCATATGTGAGACACAAAATGAGCGATGAAATTTTTCAAAAAACGATCGCCGTAATATTTACGGCTTGGGCGATTAGCGTTTGCGCGCTAGTCGCAGCGGCGCTATATCTTCAGAGTAAATGCTCGATCATCTCCTATATCGCAAACGGAAACTAAGATGAAGCGTGCAATTATCGCCATTTTTCTGGTGTTTATCTTGGCGGCTTTCGATTTTGCGTTTTACCGCCTCGTCGTGAAGCGATACGTAAATCAAAGCAGCGCCGAGATGCAGGCCAAATCGATCGAGCTGCATAAATTTCTGCCGTTTGAGCAGGACTCGCAGATCGTGCGGGTTAACTCTAGCTTAAAACTTAGCGGCGATCTGCCTATAATCGACGGCGCAGCGGCTTTGTATCCCATCTTTTCGGCGTTCGTCGCGGCGAACTATCCGAAGGAAAGCGTGGAATTTGACGGGCAAAATTTCACAAATGTTAGCAGGCTTAAATTTAGCAATACCCGCGGCGCATACAAGGCCATAAGCGACGGCGAGGCGGATCTCATTTTCGTCGCCGCCCCTTCGAAGCAGCAGCTTGATTATGCGCGCGAAAAAGGAGCGAACTTGCGCTTTGTGCCGATCGGGCTGGAGGCGTTCGTCTTTATCATAAATGCGAATAATAAAATTTCAAATTTAACCGTGGATCAGGTGCGAGGGATCTATTCTGGGGAGTTTGACGATTGGTCGCAGCTAGGCGGCGAGCGCATGCGAATAGATGCCGTGCAGCGAAATGCGGGCAGCGGCAGCCAGAGCGCGTTTTTGAAATTTATGAGTAAGACGCAGCCCAAGCGTAAGATCACGGGCTTTTTCGGCAGCGCTATCGGCTTTTCGTTTCGATACTACGTCGAGGGGATCGTGCGAAACGGCGGCGTGAAGATGCTTAGCCTAAACGGCGCGTATCCGAATAAAGAAAATATCGCTAGCCGCAAATACCCGCTCGTAGCCGAAATTTACGCGGTTTACGATGAAAACAACAAAAACGAAAATATCCGCACGCTGATAGATTGGATCCTTTCGCCGCAGGGGCAAAGCATCATCGAAAATAGCGGCTACGTGCCGATTAGAGGTTAAATTGGTACTGATCGCGGCAGTTGTGATTTTAGTTAGTTTGCAGCTTTTAAAATTACCGCTTGTAAAATAAAATTTGTACACCAAATCGCATTGGCGTAGCAAGAAAGGAAATGTATGGATTTTTTATCGTTTTGCTTTGATAATTTTTGTATATTTATCTATGTAGCGCCACTTCTTTGCGTTATCGTTTGTATATTTGGGCTTCGCTCTAGCTATAGCGGTGCAGATCGGCAGAGGCTGGAAATGGATTTAACTATCGCTGGGATCCTATCTTTAATTATATACGGTGCGACGTTGTGTGCACTTCTATCGCCCACTGGAGCTTTATTTATGCTTATATTTAGTCCTGCTTCTATAGATTACGAACAAATCATTCTTAAAGTCGTGAGGGCGGTTATATTTATGACCCCGATTATAGTTTTTATCTCAAATTTGATTCAATTTATTAAAGACAGAACGAGGTGTAGGGCAAGAAATCTCGCCATTACTGCAGTCGTAGCGATCGTCGTTGCGGTCGTGTTATATTGGCTTTCATTACACAGTCTTACGGCCGAATAAAACGCAAATTTAACCGAGTCGAGTGTTTGAGATTCGACGATACACTTTGACATGTCTGCACTATGCAAAGATTTCAAAATAGCGGCTACGTGCCGATTAAGGGCTAAGATCGCAGCTTAAATTTATACGGCGTTTGCCAAAAATTCAGCCAAATTTCGTTAAAATCACAAAATTTCAAAAAACGGAAAACGAAGTGATAAAGATCATATTTTTAGACGTAGACGGCTGCCTTAGCGACGGCGGGCTGTACCATTCAAACGGCGGCGAAGAGATGAAGAAATTTAACGTAAAAGACGGGTTCGGCATCCAGGAGTGGCAGCGGCTGGGGCTAAAGGTCGCGATCATCACCGGCAAAAGCTCGCAAATCGTCGCAAACCGCGCGCGCGAGCTAAAGATCGATACGCTCTTTCAAGGCGAAAAAGACAAGCTCTCAAGGGCGGAGCAAATTTTAAAAAATTTTAACCTAAGCTTCGATGAGGCCGCCGCGATCGGCGATGATATAAACGACGCGAAGCTTTTAAATGCAGTCGCGATCAGCTTCAAGCCCGCCGATGCGCTAAGCTCGCTAAAAGCGGACGTCGCGCTAAGCAAAAACGGCGGCTGCGGCGCGGTGCGCGAGATGATCGAAATACTCGTCGATAAAAACGGCATGCGCGAAGAGTGGAATAGCAAGTGGCTGTAGTTTTGCAAGTGAGCGTGAGAGAGCCTGCGAGAGGCAAAATTCCGCGCAGATCAAAGAGGACCGAGCGATGGTGATAAAAATTTTCTACGTCGCGATTGCGATCTTTTGCGTCGCGATGGTGTTTTTAAGCGTGCAGACGCCGTATTTTAGCGATATGTTTAGACAGGATCTAAGCATTGCGAATATGGAGATGAAAAAGATCGTCGATTATCAGATCGGCGAGCGCGTGGATGCTAAATTTACCGCGGACGGCGGCACTCGCTATAAGGATCGCGACGAGTTTGTAAATTTTAAAGCCGAGGAGATTAGCGCAGATCTAAATCACACTTTGGTTTCAAAGACCGCGACGCGCGCAGGCGAGCTGATAAAATTTAACGGCGATGCGCACTACGTAAATAGCAGAGGCTTTGATTACACGGCGCAGGAGATCATCTACGATACGAGTAGCAAGATCGTCCGCTCCGACGTGCCGTACGTGCTACGCCAAGGCGGCGACCGCATCACGGGCGCAAGCATCAGCTACGATACTAAAACCAAACAAACAAACTCAAAAGGAATCCACGCATGGTATTTAATAAAAGATCAAAACTCCACAAACTAATACTCGCAGCCGCGCTAATTGCGGGCTCCTGCGCGACTACTCTTAACGCCGCGCAGGAGCAGGTCGAGGTCACGGCGGATAATTTTTTCGCCGACGAGATCAAGCAGATCAGCGTCCTAACAGGCAACGTCCGCATCAAAAAGGGCGCTTACGATACGCTAAATTCCGATAAAGTGACGATCTACTTCGACGCCAAGCGCCAGCCTACCAAATACGTCGCGACGGGAAATGCAAATTTTAAAATTTTACTCAATCAAAAGCATTACGACGGCAAGGGCGGCGTGCTGACCTACGATCCGACTATCGAGGCTTACACGCTCGAAAACAACGCCTATCTGCACGAAGCCGAGACCAAAAAGGAGGTTTACGGCGATAAGATCATCGTAAATCGCCAAAAGGGCACCTACGAAGTAAAAAGCGGCGGCGGCGAGAAAAAGCCCGTGCGTCTGATCTTTCAGGTCGAAGATCAAAACAAATGATCTATCCTAGCAGCGCGCAGTTTATCACCTCCGCCGCAAATATCGCGGGTGCGCCCGAGTTTGCGATGAGCGAAGTGGCGTTTTTGGGGCGTTCCAACGTCGGCAAAAGTAGCCTGATAAACGCGCTTACTGGGCGCAAAAATCTAGCCAAATCAAGCTCGACGCCGGGCAAAACGCAGCTGATAAATTTCTTCGAGGTTAAATTTAAACAAAAGCTTGCCGCAGACTCGGACGGCTCGCAAAATGAAACATCGCTAGATTTAGCAAGCAAAGAGGCTTTAAGCTCGGCTGCAAATTGTGCGCAAGATCACGCGGAGGCTGCGGCGTCTGAGCGAAATTTAAAGCAAGATTGCGTTTTAAATTTAAAAAGCGCCTCGGCGGATTTTAGATCGGATCGCGAGACAGATCTTGCGGCAGGTTTTGCGCCGAATTCCGCGCAAAACTCCGAATTAAATTTTACAGGTAGATCAGCGCTAAGCTTAGCGGGCAACCCCGCTTTTTCGGATCTTGCGAGCTTGGGTGAAAATATCTCTTTGATCTTCGTGGATCTGCCCGGGTTCGGGTACGCTAAGGTTTGCAAAAAACTGCATTATATCTGGCAGAAAAATCTCGACGAATTTATCAAAGAGCGCCTAAATATCAAGCTTTTCGTCCATCTCATCGACGCGAGGCAGTTTGATCTTGCGATAGATAAAAATTTGCAAAACTATCTCGCTAGTTTTCTGCGCGGCGATCAAAAGGTCGTGAGGCTCTATACCAAAGCCGACAAGCTCAACCAAAGCGAGCGTGCAAAGCTTTTGAGGCACGATCCGCAGGCGGTTTTGGTCTCTACGCTAAAGGGCGGCGGGCTACAAAAAGCGCGCGAAATTATCGTGCGAGGGGCGTTTGGATTATGAAATTTCTAAATTTAAATACGTTAAATTTTGCGGCACAGAATTTCAAAATAATTAAATTCAGCGGATATAAAATGCGCCGCCAAGATCGCGCAAAGATTAGGGAAAATTTTAGATGATATGGCTAAAAAAGGCGCGCCTTTGCGACATTTCGCGTATGCAGGAGCTCGTAAAAGAGGAGGTTCAAAACGGCGTAATCTTGCCGCTTGAAAGCGATGAGATCGCATCAAATATCCGCTCATACGTGCTGGCGTTCGGCTGCGATTCTAAGGCGGATACGAGCTTTTATTCCAAAGAGAATTCTGATTTAAATTTAGCGCACGGCTCGGATTTAAATTTAATCCAAAGCTCCGCCGAAAATTTTGCCGAAATTACTTCTGAAAATTCCGTCGAAGATGCCGCGGGTAATTTTGTGCCGCAACTAGCTACGTCTCAAAATAGCGCGCCACGAAATAGCGCAGCGCAAGTCGTATCCGGAGCAGGCTGCGCGCAAGCCGGCAAAGAGCAAATTTTGCGGAGCGAATATTCGCAAAGCGCGGGCGTTTTTCAAAATGATCTTTCGCGGCTTTGCGAATCGCAGTCCGCAAAAAATGCCGAAATTTTAGCGGGCTTTGCTTCGCTTAAAATTTTTAACGCAGATCTTGCCGAGGTGCGCTCGCTCATCGTCGCTCCGCAGTTTCGCAGGCGGGGCATTGCCAGAGCTATCGTAAATGAGCTGCTAGACGAGGCGAGATTTTACGGGCTAAAAAGCGTATTTACGCTCACCTATCAAAAGGAATTTTTTGGGCGCCTCGGTTTTACCGAAATCCCAAAGGATGAGCTGCCCGCGCAAAAAATTTGGGCCGATTGTATTAAATGCAAAAAGTTTCCGGTATGCAACGAAATCGCACTTATCTATACCTTATAGCGGACACGCTTTTTAGCGCGGGAGTTCTTTTTTACCTGCTTCTAAGTGCGGTGTATAGGGGGCTGCCGCCACTAATTGGATTTTTTTTCACGGCGATGGTGGTGCAAAAATATGAAAACGACGTGAAATTTAAAAAGTTCGGCTTTACCTGGTTTTTCTCTATTTTTTATCTGTTTTGCGCCGAGCAGATCCACGGATTTAACCTATTTAGCGTGGCTATCGCGTATTGTATATTTTATTTCGTGGTCTATGAAAACTCATTTAAATATATTAAATTTAGAAATTTTTTGATCTGCTTTTACGTGATGATTAGCTATGTTTTGGTCTTTGTGGTGAGCAACGCGATCTCGGCGATTAAAAAGAGCGAGTATCTGCCTCTAAGCGGCGAGTATTTAAATTATATCGTGATTGAAATTTTGCTTGCTCTGCTCTTTTTTAAGGGGCGGCTGGTATGAGGCTAAAGTTTGTATTCGTATTCGTGATACTATTTTTTAGCATGCTTTTGGTTAGAATTTATTATCTTTCGATCAAATCAAACGAATTCTACGAGCAGGTCGCTAAAAATAACGTCATCTCCACCGAATACATCCCGCCGGTGCGCGGTCAAATTTTAGATGCCAAAGGCCGCCCGCTCGCGATAAACAATCTCGGCTTTTCTCTATCGATCGCGCCGCATCTAAAAGACGCCGCGCTGCAAAGCGAGCTAAATAATATCTCGCACTACTTCAAAGATCTCAATGTCACCGCGATGAGTAAGAGCTACAAGGACGCGAATTCCGCTTATAATCAAGACTTTATCGAAGTCGTGCCGTTTTTGGACTACAACGCCACGATACAGCATTTCGCGAGCTTGAGCCTGCACGAAAATATTAAAATTTCGCCCGCTTCGCAGCGCTTCTACCCTTACGGCGCGCTTGCTTCGCACATCATCGGCTACGTAGGCCGCGCCAATAAAAAAGATATCCAAAGCAACCCCCTAAGCGCGCTTACCGGATACAACGGCAGAAGCGGCGTCGAGGGGTATTATAACGAGCTTTTGCAGGGCAGCAAGGGCGAGCGCAAGACGAAGGTTACGGCGCTAAATCAGGTCGTAGAGGAGATCTCGATGCAAGAGCCCAGCAGTAGCGAAATTTCGCTTACCATCGATCTTGAGCTGCAAAAATACCTCGAGGAAATTTTTAAAGATAAAGACGGCGTAGCGATCGTGATGGATCTGCGCGACGGCGCCATCATCGCGGCGGGCAGCTTCCCCGAGTACGATCTAAACACCTTCGTAGGCGGAATTTCGCAGACGCAGTGGGACGAGCTGATAAAAGACCCGCGCCATCCGTTTACGAATAAGCTCGTAAATGGCCTCTATCCGCCGGGCTCTGTAATCAAGATGGCTGTGGGGATGAGCTTTTTAAACAGCGGCAAGATCAACGAGAACTGGAGCGTATTTTGCAGTGGCGCGATAGAGCTTGGAGGGCGTAAATTTCGCTGCTGGAAGAGCTGGGGTCACGGCCGCGTGAGCCTAGTAGAAGCGATTAAGGGTAGCTGCGACGTGTATTTTTACGAAGGCTCGCTGCTAGTGGGGATCGACTATATGTCCGCGTATCTGCAGCGTCTGGGTTTCGGTAGCAAAACGGGCGTCGATCTGCCCAATGAGTTTGTAGGCACGATGCCTAATAAGGCCTGGAAAATGCAGAAATTTAAGCGCGCGTGGTATCAGGGCGAGACGGTCAATGCCTCGATCGGCCAGGGCGACGTGCTCGTCACCCCTATGCAGGTGGCGAAAAACACCGCGCAGATCGCCTCGGGCAAGGCTATCACGCCGCATTTTTTAAAAAGCATCGACGGCAAGCCGGTGGAATTTACCCCTACCGAGCTTTTCACTCCGAAAGAAAAGGCGCAGTTGCCCCTCGTGCGACGCGGGATGTATGAGGTCGGTAACAACCCCGACGGAGGCACTGCCTACAAGCTCATCCATACCGCGGTCGTGCCTCTAGCGGTCAAGACCGGCACCGCACAGGTCGTGGGCATCTCGCAGACCACCAAGAAGCGAATGAAAGAGGCTGATATGGACTACTTCCACCGCTCGCACGCTTGGATGACGAGCTTTGGACCGTACGACAAGCCGCAATATGCCGTAACCGTGCTCGTAGAACACGGCGGCGGCGGCGGAAGCGCGGCAGGTCCCGTGATAATGCAAATCTACGAGAAACTCGCTCAGATGGGCTACATCGACGCTAACGCAACTACTAGCAAAGACAGCGCAAAGAAAACGAAGTAGAGCGGAATTTTAAAATTTTATGAAACTTGGAGGGGATAGAATTTTATTTCACTATTACGGGTTTGAAATTTTAAAATTTAGCGCGGTGCGGAGACTTTGAAATTTAGAATTTTACCCATCCTTCGCAGATTTAAATTTTAAATGCACCATAAGAATAAGGCGGTAGAATACGCCAAAATATCTTTTTATAAAAATGGGGAAATTCTATGCGAGATTACGACAAAGAGCCGATAGTGATAAAAAATGACTATTTGTTAAAAAGTAAATTAACAGTAGGAATTTTTTTCCTGATATTCGCATTAGTATTCGCCATTAGATCTATTTTTCCTATTGAAAGTTTCTTTAGTAGTAGTTTTAGAAAAGGCGAGCTAGCTCTTTGCATATTTATATTTTTCAAAACGATTTTTGGAGATTTTGCAATGCTGAAAGGTATGCTGGTAAATGACTTACAAATTAGAATTTTTGAGAAAATAATAGAATGCGACTATGTGGATTTCGCGGGGAATTTAAAGGTTCTAAAAATCCAGCTTACGGAGCATACAAAGATAACGTATTCATACTTTCCATGTTTTGGAGAAACTGCAAAACTTGATAGTAAAACTTTGATGGATAAATTTACGTATATAACAAATCTTGCAATGGCTATCATCATAAACTTTATATTTATAATTATCTTTCAATGCTTAAATTTCTTAGGAATAAAAAAATACTATATTTTTGATGATAACGGTACTATGATATCAGTAAAACAGAATAAATTACTTGTTGATAGATTCGGTAAAGTTCCTTTCAATAAGCGAACCTTGATGATATCTTTAACTAACTACAATTCAAAATTTTTTGATAAGGATAAAAAATAATTCTAATTTTAACGGTATCAAATTAGGTGAATAAGTAGAATGAAAATTTTAGCTTACGATCGCAACGGGCAATATAGACGATGGCAGCGAAGGGCTTAAATTTTGATGATAAATTACGACAAAGTGTTTTTAAAAGTACCGAAATGAAACGCGATATAAAAGCCGAATTGATCTTAAAGGCTATAAATTAGGGGCTAGGGTGATAAAAGAGTTCATTAAAAAATGTTTTGAGCTAAAAGGGGTAAGGATTTTATTCTGGATCGCCTTACTCTTTTTTACTGTAGACTGCTTGGGCGTTATATTTGCCAGCATAGACGCGGTTTTTTTGGCGGAGTATAGCGGTTACGATATCGCGAATCCGCTTTCTATCGTTATGAAAGCTTTTGAACTAACGTGGCATGAAGAAGCGAGCGATAGCGAAAGCGATATTTTCGGCGCTATGGTATTGTATCTATTTTGCGCGACGGTAATTTTGCCTCTAATCATCTGCTGCTTCGTATTTTCTAAAATAAAGGCTTTTATTCTGCTGGATAAAATATCCGGCGCATCTGCATTTTTTATAAGTCTATTTTATACTTATTTGCTAGCTGTGATAGTCCTAACAAGAGCCGATTTGACCTTGTTGGGTCATCTGTTTGATCGCTCAAATTTTAATTTTAGCATAATGATTATAAGCGCTTTATCATCGCTAATAATTGCGTCCGCGATGGTTTTTATTCTAAAAAGAAGAGATAAAATTTAATGCGGATAAGTTTATGAGATCATCTTTTTTCGGCTAAATTTTACGTAAATTAATACGTAAAATTTTATGAATAGAGCTTGAGATATGTAAATTTAAAAGTGTTAAATTTGAAACGATCTTAGAATTTTGCCTCCACTTTAGATTTAAAATTTTAAGTTTTGAAGCTTGAAATTCCAATCATCGACTTCGATTTTTAAAATTCTAATCCTACCCGCCTTTTTAAATTTTATAATCTAAAATCCTTGCGCTTTTGAATCCTGCAGCTCAAAGTCGCTGCTTCTTAAATTTAAAATTCTAAGCTCTGAGATGCGGAGCCTTGCTCGATAAAATTTTAAAATTTCAAGTCCAGAATTTTATTCGGTAAAAATTTTATCGGGTAGGATTCGGCTCGGTAAATTTTATAGAATGCTACTATGGGAGAGGGAAAATGAGATTTTAAATAGAGTATTTCAATTCCCAATGGGATGGAATTCTACCCGATCTTCAATAGACTTGACGCGATAGTTGAGCTGTTTCAATTCCCAACGGGATGGAATTCTACTATTTTACATTTTTTATGTCTTTTATACATTTATTGT
>NZ_CALIBB010000123.1 GCF_938045595.1 uncultured Campylobacter sp. | reverse complement strand
GCTCCACGACGATGCCGCTTTTTTTGATCGCATTTATCGCACCGCCTGCTAAAACTCTAATATCTTTTTTCGGAGTAAATTTAAAAATTTTAATCAGATCCATGTGTCCTAAAATGTCGAATTTGCCGCTTTTGCACAGCGCGCAGATCAGCGCAAAGTATTCGCGATAAACATCGTCTATTTCGCGCCCGCTCCACTGATCTAAAAATTCCTCGTTATCAAAGCCCCAGTTGTTTAAAAAATGCACCGAACCGATGAGGTAATCAACCTCGCGCGCGAAAATCCGCTCATCTATTAGCTCTTTTTTCGTCATAAAATCGACCTCATATCCCAGCCGCACGTCGATCCGCCCGCTAAACTCATCTCGCAGATCCC
The DNA here is from genome assembly GCF_938045595.1 of uncultured Campylobacter sp. GTDB lineage: Bacteria > Campylobacterota > Campylobacteria > Campylobacterales > Campylobacteraceae > Campylobacter_B. The sequence goes on along the minus strand of NZ_CALIBB010000123.1, from coordinate 52,596 downwards.
TAATCATCCCCTCGTAAAGCTCCATCTGCTCGAAGCTCATTCGGTATTTTTGATCGAAGTTCATCGGCGCGTGATCTGCAAAGCCGAAAATTTCTATGCCTCGTGCGATCGCGGCTTCCAAATACTGCCGTGGCTCGCCGTTAGCGTGGTTGCAAAGATAGGTGTGGTTGTGCAGATCGGCTCGCATCAACTGCTCCTTAAATAAATTTTTGGCTAAATTGTAGTAAAATCGCGCTTAAAAAATCACTAGGAATATATTTGAAAAAACCCGAACTCTTAGCTCCTGCTGGGAATTTAACGAAACTAAAAATCGCCCTGGCTTACGGCGCGGACGCCGTGTATGCAAGCACCGGCTCATTTTCGCTGCGCCAGCGAAGCGCGAAGGAATTTAGTAAGGAAAGCTTCGCGCAGGGCGTCGCATACGCGCACGAGCGCGGCAAGAAGCTATATGCGACCGTAAACGGCTTTGCGACCAACGGCCAGCTAGGAAATATCGAAAGGCATTTGGAATTTCTTCGCGATCTGCGCGTAGATGGAATTTTAATCGCCACCCCAGGCGTTGCGAGCCTCGCGCGAGCCGTAGCTCCAGAAATTCCGATTCACGTCTCTACCCAGGCTAACGTGCTAAACTATCTCGACGCTCAGGTTTGGGCGGAGCTGGGCGCCGTGCGCATCGTCGCGGCGCGGGAGATGACGCTCAAAGACGCCGTGGAGATTAAAGATAAAATTCCGAGCCTCGAGATCGAAATTTTCGTGCACGGCTCGATGTGTTTCGCATACAGCGGGCGCTGTCTTGTTAGCGCGGTGCAAAGCGGACGCTTCAGCAACCGCGGAAGCTGCGCGAACGACTGTAGATTTAACTACGAGCTTTACGCGAAAAATCCCGAAACCAGCGCGCTTTTCCGCTTGCAAGAGCGCGAAGGGGAGGGCACTTTCGTAATGAACGCGAAGGATCTTAGCCTCATTTCGCACGTGCAAAAGATCATGCAAACGGGCGCGATCGACAGCTTCAAAATCGAAGGGCGCACCAAGAGCGAATACTACGTCGCATGCGCCACGAACGCCTACCGCGTGGCGATCGACGATGCCGCGGGCGATAAATTTGAGGCCGGCGTTTACGAGCGCGAGATCGCGACGCTTAAAAACCGCGGCTTTAGCGACGGATATTTGATAAAGCGCCCGTACGAGCGAGAGGATACGCAAAATTTAGACCGCAGCATCGAGCTTGGCACGCATCAGGTCTGCGCGATCTCGCAGGATGGCGAGTTTATAAGCGTCAAAGATAAAATTTTGCCAGGCGTTTCGTATGAAATTTTCGCTCCGCGCGGCTTTAAAATTTGCGCTTGCGATAATGAGATCGGCGAAATTTTTGAGCTTGACGGCAAGCCATATTTGAAATTTAAGAGGCTGCAAAGCCGCAGCGGTAAGGAATTTAGCGAGATTCACAGCGGCAATCTAAAGGAGATTAAGCTGCCCGCGAAACTCGCGGAGTTTTGCTTTTTAAGAAAGGAGATAGAATGAAATTTGTTTCTATAATAATGGGCTCAAAGAGCGATTACGAGGTCGTTTACGAGGCGGCTAAAATTTTAAACGAATTCGGCGCGCCGTACGAGATGATCGTATCTTCGGCGCACCGAAGCCCCGTCCGCACGGCTAAATACGTCGCGGACGCCGAGAAAAAGGGTGCGCAGGTTTTTATCTGTGCGGCGGGCATGGCGGCGCATCTTGCTGGAGCGGTCGCTGCGAATACGACCAAGCCGGTGCTAGGCGTCCCGCTCGGCGGCAGCGCGCTTGGCGGCGTAGATGCGCTGTATTCGACCGTGCAGATGCCTGCGGGTATCCCCGTCGCGACGCTTGCGATCGGCAAGGCGGGCGCGAAAAACGCGGCGTATCTGGCGGTGCAAATTTTAGCTCTAAGCGACGAGGTGCTAAGCTCGAAGCTAAAGGCGGATCGCGCGGCAAAAGCGGAGGCGCTGAAAAAGGACTCCGAGCAGATTGAAGTGCTACTTGAGGGCTAAACTTTGAAAATTTTAAAATTGCGCGAAGGCTTTGAAATTTGCGGCTTAAAGGCTCGTACAAACAACGCAGATGAGGTGAGCGGGCGAGGGGTGATCGCAAATTTGTGGGGCGAGTTTTTAAAATTTAACGCTAGCAGAAGCAGCGCTGCGAAAAGTGAAATTTATGCTGCGTATTACGACTACGAAAACGGCGCACAGGGCGAATACTCCGTGCTAATAGGCACTTGCTCGAAAGAACAGCACCATAAAGAAAGCCACGACGAAGCTTGCAAATCCGCGAAGCAGTGCTGCAAAAATGAGCGCGATGAAACCTGCGAAAAATTACATATCGAAGCGGGCGATTACGCGGTTTTTGATTTTGCGAACGAGCTTACGAGAGCTGGCGAATACTGGACCAGAATTTGGAAATTTTTTAAAAGCTCGAAGCTTCAAAGAGCCTTTAAAACGGACTTTGAAAAGCACTCGGAAGATAAAATTGAAATTTACATATCGATAAAAGGATAAAAATGACGTTTTCACAGATTATTTTGACGCTTCAAAACTACTGGCACGAGCAGGGTTGCTTGCTCGTTCAGCCCTACGATATGCCCGCGGGCGCAGGCACCTATCATCAGGCTACATTTTTGCGCAGCCTTGGAAGTAAGCCATGGCGCGCGGCATACGTAGCACCCTCGCGTCGCCCCACAGACGGGCGCTACGGCGAAAACCCAAACCGCTTGGGCGCGTATTATCAGTTTCAGGTGATCTTAAAACCGAGCCCCGATAATATCCAAGAGCTCTATCTAAAAAGCTTGGAAAAGCTGGGGTTAGATCTTAAAAGCCACGATATCCGCTTCGTAGAAGACAACTGGGAGAGCCCGACGCTCGGAGCCTGGGGGCTTGGCTGGGAGGTTTGGCTGGATGGCATGGAGGTGACGCAGTTTACCTATTTTCAGCAGGTAGGCGGCATCACGTGCGAGCTAATTAGCGGCGAGATCACCTACGGACTTGAGCGCTTGGCGATGTATCTGCAAAACAAAGACGACGTTTACGACATCGTCTGGGACGACAAGGCGGGGCTCGTGACCTACGGCGACGTGCATAAAAGGGGCGAGTTCGAGTTTAGCAAATACAACTTCGAGCTTGCGGACACCGCGATGCTTTTTAATCAATTTGAAAACTGCTTTTGCGAGTGCAAAAGTATCCTAAAGCACGGCCTGGCGCTTCCCGCGTATGATTACTGCATGCTCGCGGCGCACACGTTCAACGTCCTTGACGCGCGCGGAGCGATTTCGGTCACGCAAAGGCAGGATTATATTTTAAAGATCCGCGATCTTGCCAAAAACTGCGCGCTTTGCTACGCAGATCCGCAAAAATACGTAGCCGAGCTGGACGCTGCGGCGTGCAGCGATAAAAAAGGCGGCAAAGAGGGCGGCGCGGCGGGCGCAAATTCTGCGAGCGTAAATTTAAAAAACGCCCACGGCAAGCAAAATTCCGCAAATAAAACAGATAAAAGCGCAAAGTAAAATTTATGAAAACGGGCGAAATTTATGAAATTTTAAACGCCGCCGCGCCTTTTTGCGATGCGGAGGCGTGGGATAATAGCGGGCTAATGCTCGGAAGCTTGGATGATGAAATTTCAAAAATCTATCTAAGTCTCGACGTTACTAGCGAGCTGGTGCGCGAGGCTGAGGCGGGCTCGCTTTTGGTGGTACACCACCCGCTGATTTTCAGCCCGCTAAAATCGCTCGATCCGCGGCTTTATCCTGCAAATTTGATCTATGAGATGATCCGCAAAAATATCTCTCTCATCGCGATGCATACGAACTTTGACAAGCACGTTTTAAACGGGTTCGTAGCGCGCGAAATTTTAAAATTTGAAATTACGGATGAGCGGGAATTTTTGGTTTTCATGCGCGCGGATTTGAGCTTTGAGGCTCTGTGCGCGGATATAAAACGCAAGCTTGGCATCGAGCATCTGCGCGCCGTGAAGACGAAAAATTTCATCCAAAATATCGCGCTTTGCACCGGCAGCGGAAGCGAACTGAACCAAAGCTTGGGCGTAGACTGCTTCATTACGGGCGACATAAAATATCATGCGGCGCTTCAAAATTTAGAAAACGGCGTGAGTTTGATCGACATAAATCATTTTGAAAGTGAGCGCTATTTTGGGCGCGCGCTCGCACCTTTCTTGCAAAAAAGCGAAATTGAAGTTATAATAAGCGAGCAAAAAAATCCATTTACGTATTATTAAAGGAAGAAGATGAACAAATATTTAAGCCAATTGGTAGAGCTTTGCGAATTCGATAAGCAGCTGGACGGGTTTAAGCCTAAAATCGAGGCCGCACAGGAGAAGCTGAGTAAAAAAAGCACTGAAATAAACGGCGCAAAAGAACAGATCGAAACTCTAAATGCGGAGATCGCAGAGCTAAAATCTCAAATTTTACAAGCAAACGCGCAGCTGAGCGCCTTTTCGTCCAAGTTAAAAAGCACGGGCAAAAAAAGCGGCGCCGCAAAAACCGAAAAGGAGATCAAAGCTCTTAGCGTCGAAGAGGATATCGCAAAAGAGCAGCTCGAGGCCACAAACGAGGAGATCGAAAGGCTAGAAAAGATCGTAGCCGCAAAGGAAGCGCTCGTAAAAGAGCAGAGCGAAAAGCAAGAGGCGTTTGAAGCTGAGCTAAAAAGCTTGCAGGAGCAGGTAAGTGCCGAGATGGGCGAGGTCGAGGTCGCACGCGGCGCGATCTACGCCAAGCGCGATAAGCTAATGCAGGCGATGAACCCAAAAACCGTCTCATTCTACGAAAAGATCCGCAAGTGGGCGGGCAATACGGCGGTCTCGCCGGTGCGTAAACAGGCCTGCTATGGCTGCTTTATGCGCATAAGCGACAAGACCTATTCCGCGGTCATCAAAAGCGACGACATCGTAACCTGCCCGTATTGCGGCAGAATTTTATATAAAGAAGCCGAGTGATCTACACCGCCTTGGCGTTTTTGGCGTGGCTCGTCGCTGCGCCTTTTATTTTTATCCTAAGCTTTAAAAAAAAATACCGCACGAGCCTGAAGGCGCGATTTTTTCTATACAAAAACCCTAAATTTAGCCCCGCTGCGGTGCACTTTCACGCCTGCAGCCTGGGCGAAGTAAACGCTCTTGCGCCGCTAATTTCTAAATTTGAGAGCGTCGCGCTTAGCACGACCACGCAGACGGGCTTCGGTGCGGCGTGCGCGCTTACGCCGAACTCTCGCTACCTGCCGTTTGAAAACTGGCTTCCGTTTTGGCTTGTGGGCAGCCGCGTGCTGGTGATTTTTGAAGCGGAGCTGTGGCTAAATTTGATCCGTTCCGCTAAATCGCGCGGAAGCTACGTCGTCCTGCTAAACGCGCGCATTAGCGACCGCTCGTACGCGAGTTATCTGCGCTTTAAGCTTTATTATCGCAAAGCGTTTGAAAATATCGATCTGGTGCTTGCGCAAAGCGAACTTGATGCGGCGCGGCTGCGGGAGATCGGCGCAAAAAATATAAAGGTCGCGGGCAACGTAAAAAGCGCAAATATCGCCGTTGCGACGAAGGACTATTCCGCCGCGGTCGCAAATAGCTTTGTGCTCACGATCTCAAACACTCACGAGGGCGAAGAGGAGCTCGTTTTATCGAATTTAAACGATTTTATAAAATTTCGCAGCTCGCAGAATACTCTCGAAAAATACCCGCGCACAACGGGCTCTCATGGTGATAAGAGCTTGCCTGGGGCTGAGCTTCGCGACGAAACGGGCTCGACTGAGCCGGTAAATTTAAACGCAGCTTCTTTGGATGCGGCTATTCCAAGCGACGCTTCGTCTGCTGTGCCGAATACGGCGCCTTTAAACGGCGCGTCTTTAAATTCTACCGCACCGAATACGACGTCTTCGACTGCCGCGCCGCAAAAGCTAAAAATCATCCTGGCGCCGAGACATCCGGAGCGCTTTGAAAAGGTACATGAAATTTGTGAGATTTGGGCGCGTGAGCATGGGCTTAGCTTTGAGCGGTTTAGCGACGGCGCAGGGCTTGGGAGCGATTTTATCTTGCTCGATGCCTTCGGGGAGCTAGCGAACTTTTATAAAATTTCAAACGTCGTGATCTTAGGCGGCAGTTTTTTGCGCAATATCGGCGGACATAGCCCGATCGAGGCAGCGAGCTTTGGCGTGCCGATCATCAGCGGGCGATTTTTTCATAATCAAAAGGCGCTGTATGCGCTCGTGCAAAACATCGCTCTGTGCGGCGCGAACGAAATTTCAAGCGCTTTAAAAGAGCCGCTAAAGGGCACGCGGATAGATAAAATTTGCGATCTGCAAGAGATAGAAAATTTAATCAAGGAAAGAATTTAATGCAAGAAAAAGCCTACAAACTGCTAGCGGCGCAGGAAAACATCTCACACAACGAAGCCAAGGTCCTCATCGACGCGGGGCTTGTGAGCGCGCGCGGCGCAAAGATCGCTCTAGCGCGCGAGATGCTCGGCGAAAATACTAAATTTAGCGTGATGAAGCCCGCAAAACCCGCGATCATTTACGAGGACGAGAACGTTTTGGCGGTCAATAAGCCGCCCTTTATGAGCAGCGAAAATTTGGAAAAAATCTATAAACTCGGCCTTCTAAACCGCCTGGATAAGGAAACCAGCGGCGTCGTGCTGCTGTATAAAAACGAAGAATTTCGCGAAGCGGCGATTGCGGAATTTAAAAATTTGCGCGTGAAGAAAAGCTACATCGCGATCGTGAAGGGGATCGTGAGCGAAGAGATGAAATTTGACGAGCCGATTTTGACGATAAAGACCCGAAGCGGTGCGTTTTCTAAAATTTCGCCAAACGGCAAGAGCGCATTTAGCGAGGTTTATCCGCTTATGGTAAGCGGCAAAAAATCGCTCGTAAAGGTGCGGATCGAGACGGGCAGGACGCATCAGATCCGCGTGCATCTGGCAAATGCGGGATTTGGCGTAATAGGCGATGAAAAATACGCTAAAAGCCGCGCGAAGCGGATGTTTCTGCACTCGTACGAGACCGAGATTTTGGGGCTGAAATTTAAAGCTCCGCTAGGTACAAGCTTCAACGAATTCGGCTTCGAAATTCCTAAGGATCTCTGATATTCAATGGCTTTTAAGTTAATTTTAGGTAACATCGCAAGTTTAAAAATTTTATAAGGGATCAAAGTGTTTGAGATCATAAGCGAGTCGTTTAAAAACGCGGTCAATAAATTAAAAACAATCGATGACGAAAAAGCTTTAAAAAACGCCTTGGAGACGCTAAAAAAGGCGCTTTTAAAGGCCGACATGCACCACAAAGTCGTAAAGGATTTTTTGGCGCTCGTCGAAGCCGATCTTCGCATCGGTACGATAGGACAGAAGCCGTTTTTGCAGTCCATCAAGACAAATTTGACTAAAATTTTAACGGCGCCTAGAGGCAGCAGCCAGGGATTTGTATTTGCCGGCACGCCTCCTACGGTAGCTTTGATGACGGGACTTCAAGGAAGCGGAAAATCCACAAGCACGATAAAACTCGCAAACTATCTGAAACTTCGTAAAAAAAAGGTCTTGGTCGCAGCGTGCGACTTACAGCGCCTAGCCGCAGTCGAGCAGCTCCGTCAGCTGTGCGAGGCGAATGAGATCGAGCTGTTTTTCATCGAGGGCGAGAGCGATCCGTTAAGGGTTGCGGAAAAAGCGCTAAGCAAGGCTAAGAGCGGGCTTTATGACGTACTGCTCGTAGATACGGCGGGACGTCTTGCGATTGATGAGGCGCTGATGGCGCAGCTTGCGGAGATGAAAAAAGCTCTAAATCCGCATGAAATTTTTTACGTAGCGGACGCTATGAGCGGTCAAGACGGCATTAAAACGGCCGCTAAATTTGATGAAATTTTAGGCCTTACTGGCGTGATCTTAAGTAAATTTGATGCCGATACCAAAGGCGGCGTAGCCCTTGGTATCGCGCAGCAGCTGGGCATCCCGCTTCGCTTTATCGGAACCGGCGAAAAGGTGGTCGATCTGGAGGGCTTTATACCCGATAGAATCACCGGCCGCATTATGGGCGAGGGCGATTTGGCGACGCTAGCCGAGAAAACAAGCGCCGTCTTTGACGAAAGAGAAGCCAAGGCTCTAAACAAAAAGATCAAAAAGGGCGAGTTTAATTTCAACGATTTCGTAAATCAGCTCGAAAGCGTGAAAAAACTCGGTAATATGAAAAATTTAATCGGTATGATCCCGGGGCTTTCCGGCATGGCGAATAAGATAAAAGATATCGATTTGGAAAACTCAAAAGAGATACTTCATATCAAAGCGATGATCAGCTCTATGACGCCGAAAGAGCGCGAAAATCCCGATCTGCTAAATAATTCGCGTAAGCGCAGACTTGCTGCTGGCGCGGGGCTTTCGCAGGTGGAGGTGAACCGCTTTTTGAAGCAGTTCGCGGGCGCTTCGAAGCTTGCAAAGAAATTTTCAGGCAAGGGCGGCATGCAGGGGCTTGCCTCGATCGCTCAAAGGCAAAATTTACCGAGATAATTTCTCGGTAGAGTTTGCAGATGTTTAAGTTTTAGCCATCTGCAAGTTCTAAAACTTACAAAAATTTAAGGAGAAAAAATGGCAACAGTTGTTAGGCTTACAAGAATCGGAAGAAAGAAGCAGCCTTTTTACCGCATCGTGGTAACGGATAGCAGAAAAAGACGCGACGGCGGCTTTATCGAGACGATCGGCTTTTATAACCCGTTAAAAGAGAGCGATAATATTAAATTCGACGCGGAGCGTTTGGCGTACTGGAAGAGCGTAGGCGCGAAGTTAAGCGATAGGGTCGCTCAAATCACAAGCAAATAAAATGGTAGAAAATTTTATAAAAGAATACGCAAAGTTGATCGCCGACTATCCGCAGTCCGTCTCTACGCAAAAGCGGGTCGGTGAGAACTTTACCGAGATCATCGTCTATGCCGACAAAGCCGATACCGGCAAACTCATCGGCAAGGACGGCAAAATGATAAACGCCATAAAGACCGTCATCATCGGCTATAAAGCAAAAGATCCGATCAATTATAAAATTACCGTCAAAGCCAAAGATGCCTGATGATCTTTTAGAGGTCGCGAAGCTTGGTCGGACTATCGGTCTAAAGGGCGCGGTTAAAATTTTCGATCGCAGCGACTTCCCCTCTCAGTTTAAAAAAGGCACCAAATTTTATCTGCGAAACGGCGAAATTTTAGAAATTCTATCTTTTAACGGCGCAAACTTTAGCGCTATTTTTAAAAATTACGAAAGCGTAGAAGCGGCGGCAAATTTAACCAACCAAATCCTTTACCGAAGCAAAGAGGACACGCGAAAATTTTGTAAATTGCAAAAGGGCGAGTTTTTCTATTTCGATATTATCGGGCTTGAAATTTATGAAGACGGCGCGATTTTAGGGCGCGTAAAGGACATATCGCAGATCGGAAGCGGTTATCTTTTTGAGATAGAAACGGATGAAAGCTTAATCTCGCAGGCTTTGCCGAAAGAATTTTTCATCCCCTACGTAGACGCCTATGTGAAAGAAATTTCGCTTAGCGAGCGTAAAATTTTTACACAAAATGCGCGCGCGATTTTGGAAAACTCATGAATTTTATCTTCATCTCTCTATTTGAAAATCTCATCGCGCCGTATTTTGAGGACTCTATTTTAAAGCGCGCGGTCGATAATAAAATAATTGCGACGCATTTTTTTAACCCGCGAAATTTCACGACAAATCGGTATAAAAAGGTAGATGATTATATGATCGGCGGCGGTGCGGGGCTTTTGATCGGCACGGAGCCGCTTGCCGGAACGATCGAACGCGTAAGAGCTAAATTTAAAAACGCCAAGTTTATCTACCTCTCGCCCGCCGGTAAAAAATTTAATCAAAACGACGCCAAACGCCTAAGCGGCGAAGAGAGCTTATGCTTTATCTGCGGGCGCTACGAAGGGATCGATGAGCGCATAGTCGAGAGATATGTAGATGAAATTTTTTGTATCGGCGATTTCGTTCTTACCGGCGGCGAGCTCGGCGCGCTTTGTATGTGCGATGCGATAAGCCGCAACATAAAGGGCGTTTTAGGCAACGAAAGCTCGCTTGTCGAAGAAAGCTTTGAAGGCGGAATTTTAGAGGCGCCTGCATTTACAAAGCCTGATATTTTTGAAAATTTACCTATAGTTTCAGAGTTTTTAAAGGGTAATCACGCTAAAATGCGCAGTTTAAAAAATCAAATGGCGCTATGCAAAACGAGGTTCTTCCGCCCGGATATGTACCGAAAGATCGCCAGAAATAAAGGAAATTTATGAAAAACAAATATATCCAAGCGTTTGAGGACGCTCAGATCACAAGCAAAAGTGTGCCTGATTTCCGTGCCGGCGACACCTTAAAGGTAGCCATCAGGATCAAAGAGGGCGATAAGAGCAGGATTCAAAATTTTGAAGGCACCTGCATTGCGCGCCGCGGAAACGGCGTCAGCGAGACTTTTATCATCCGCAAGATTGGCGCAAATAGCGTCGGCGTAGAGAGAATTTTCCCAATCTACAGCGAGAGTATCGAAAATATCGAAGTTCTAAGAAAAGGTCGCGTTCGCCGCGCGAAGCTATTTTACCTACGCGACAGACGCGGTAAAGCGGCTAAAATCAAAGAGCTTCGAAAATAATCCTTTAAATTTACGCTTCTTAATTCAAAAGGAAGCTCTTTTTATAATGCGCGAGATTTTAAAAAATTTCGCGCAAAATCTACTCGCATTAAATCTAAAATTTTACAACTTTTCCATTAAAATTTTTAATTTTAAACTGCCTAAAAATCGTCTTTTTCTATAGAAAAAGATAAAATATATCCTGATTTTATTTGCGTTTAAAAATATTACTATAAAATGCAAATTTTAATTTAGAAAACTCGCGCTAAATTTGAGAATTCGGCCGAGTAAAATTTATTCAGTAAAGAGCGAGATGTGATTTTTTTAGGCATTGACGTAGGATCAACCACTGTTAAAACGGTAGTTTTAAACGAAAAATATGAAATTTTAAGCAAGAGCTACGAGCGGCATTTGGCAAAGCCCAAAGAGCTGGTGCTGGATAAAATTTTGCAAATCCAAAAAACCTATGCAGGCGAGCAATTCAGTGTCGCCATAGCGGGTTCGGCTGGTATGGGTATCGCCAAAAATTGTAAAATTCCGTTCGTCCAGGAGGTTTTTGCTACCTCGCTCGGCGTCAAACGGATGTTTCCGAAGACCGACGTCGTCATCGAGCTGGGCGGCGAGGATGCTAAAATTTTATTTCTCACGGGCGGACTTGAGGAGCGGATGAACGGCTCGTGCGCGGGCGGCACCGGTGCATTTATCGATCAGATGACCAACCTTTTGCATCTGGATATCACGGAGCTTGATCGCCTAAGCTTTGCGGCGAGTAAAATTTATCCGATCGCTTCACGCTGTGGTGTGTTTGCTAAAAGCGACATTCAGCCGCTACTAAATCAGGGCGTTAGAAAAGAGGATATTTGCGCTAGTATCTACGCCGCGGTCGTCGAGCAGACGATTTCTGGGCTCGCGCAGGGTCGCGAGGTCAAGGGCAATATTTTATTTTTGGGCGGCCCGTTGTTTTTCCTAAAAGGTCTTCAGGCGCGCTTTAAAGAGGTGCTAAAGCTCACCGACGAGACCGCGACGTTTCCCGACATTGCGCCTTATTTTGTGGCTTACGGCAGCGCGCTGTACGCAAAAGATACGGGCGAGACGTTAAATTTAGAGGAGACGATCGCGCTTTTAAAAAAGGAACCCGACAGGACCGCACTGGAAGCCGAGCCGCCGCTTTTCAAAGACAGAGCGGAATTTGACGAGTTCACCGCTCGCCACGCCCGCGCGAGCGTGCCTAAGGTGGATATCCACACCTACAGCGGAGACGCGTATTTGGGCGTGGATTGTGGCAGTACTACGATCAAGGTCGTGTTGATGGGCGAAAACTACGAACTATTGTATAAATTTTACTCATCCAATAAAGGCGATCCGGTCGATATCCTACTGCCGCGTCTTAAGGAACTATACGATCTTTGCGAGGGTCGCATCAAGATCAAGGGCAGCGGCGTTACCGGCTACGGCGAGGATCTCATTAAAACCGCCTTTCGCTTCGATTACGGTATCGTCGAGACGATCGCGCATTACAGCGCTGCGCGCCACTTCAATCCGAAAGTAGATTTTATCATCGACATCGGCGGGCAGGACATCAAGTGTTTCTCCATTAAAGATGGCAATATCGATTCTATCGTGCTAAATGAGGCATGTAGCTCGGGCTGCGGCTCGTTTTTACAGACCTTTTCAAATTCTTTAGGCTACGATATCAAAGATTTTGCGAATTTAGCCCTTTTTGCGACCCATCCCGCCAAGCTTGGTAGCCGCTGCACGGTTTTTATGAACTCTTCGGTCAAGCAGGCTCAAAAAGACGGCGCTACGATCGAGGATATCAGCGCTGGACTTGCTATTAGCGTCATAAAAAATGCGATTTACAAGGTTATCCGCGTGCGAAACGCCGACGATTTGGGTCAAAACATCGTAGTGCAGGGCGGTACCTTTTTAAACAACGCTGTGCTGCGCGCTTTTGAAAAAGAGCTTGGCAAGGACGTGATCCGTCTAGATATCAGCGAGCTTATGGGTGCATACGGCGCGGCGCTTTTTGCCAAAAATAACGCAAACGAGCGCACCGATATGATCAGTCGTGCAGAGCTTGAAAATTTCACTCATCGCAGCGAATTTAGCGTCTGCAAGCTCTGCACGAACAAATGCCCGCTTACGATCAGCTACTTCGGCGATACTAAATTTGTCTCGGGCAATAAATGCGAGCGCGGCGCGGGCAAAGAGATTCGCCACGACATTACGAATTTATTCGAATTTAAAAACGAGCTTTTGCGAAAATATCGCAAGCCTCCGAAGCAGGATGCGCCGCGGGTCGGAATTCCGTTTGTTTTGAATATGTTTGAGATGATCCCGTTTTGGAGCGCGTTTTTTGAAAATTTAGGCATGAGCGTCGTGCTGTCGCAAAAGCCGCGAAAAGAGACGTTGTTTTTAGCAAGCCAAAGCATCCCGAGCGATACCGTCTGCTACCCGGCTAAAAGCGTGCACGGCCACATCTACGATCTGCTAAATAAGAGCGTCGATTTTATCTTCTATCCGTGTATGAGCTATAGCCTGGATGAAAATATCAGCGAGAACTGCTACAACTGCCCCGTAGTCGCATACTATCCCGAACTGATACGCGCGAACGTAGGCGCGCTGGAGGAGAAAAAATTCCTCTACCCGCACGTGGATCTTAATATGCAAGATTCGTTTTGCAAAACGATGCAGGCTGAGCTCGCGAACGCCGGGTATAAATTTCATTCTGACGCCGTGAAAAACGCCGTCTTGCAAGGCCTTAAGGAGCTACAAAACTATAAAAATACTGTTTTAATAAAAGGCGAGGAGACCCTAAAAGAGATACAAAGTAGCGGTGCCAGCGCCATTGTGCTAGCGGGTCGTCCGTATCATATCGACAAGACGATCAACCACGGCATCGATCGCTATCTAAATTCCTTGGGCTTTATAGTGCTTAGCGAGGATTCGCTGCCTTTGACGCAGGTGCGCACGAAATCGCTAAATCAATGGACCTACCACGCCAGGCTTTATAGCGCGGCGCGGTTTGTTTGTAAATACCCGCGCATGCAGCTGGTGCAGCTAGTCAGCTTTGGCTGCGGGATCGACGCGATCACGGGCGACGAGGTGCGCGACATACTGCGCCAAAACGGTAAAATTTACACTCAACTTAAAATCGACGAGGTTACGAACCTAGGTGCGGTTAAGATCCGTCTGCGTAGCCTAAAAGCGACTATGATAGAGCGCGAAAGGCAAGGCGCGCAACAAGAAGCAAGAAAGGATGCGCGCTAATGTTTGCTAAATTTACGAAGGATATGAAAGCGACCCACACGATATTGATCCCCACGATGATCGATCCGCATTTTCGCTTTATGCAAGGCGTGCTGCGCGACGAGGGCTACAAGAGCGTCTTGCTCGGCGAAAATCGTCAAAATATCGTCGAGGAGGGGCTTCGCAGCGTGCATAACGACATGTGCTATCCCGCGCTGCTCGTCATCGGGCAGTTTATCGACGCGCTAAAAAGCGGCGAGTTCGATACGCACAAAGTAGCGCTTCTCATCAGCCAAACGGGCGGCGGCTGCAGAGCGAGCAACTACATAAATTTGCTTCGCAAAGCGCTTGAGGACAGCGGCTTTAGCTACGTCCCCGCGATCTCGTTAAATTTCGGCTCGCTAGATGAGAATGAATTTAGCCTCGGCAAAAAATCGCTTCTAAAGCTCTTTGCCGCGATATTTTACGGCGATTTGATGATGGGGCTGTATAATCAGTGTAAGCCCTACGAAAAGATCAAAAACCAAACGAATGAAATTTACGAACTCTGCGCCGAGCGAATCAAAAATTTGACCGATCAAAGATCGTTTTTCAATCTTAAGAAAAATTTTAAATTTATCCTCTCGCAGTTCGCTAAAATCGAGCGCGACGATAAGCCGCGAGTGAAGGTGGGTATCGTGGGCGAAATTTATCTCAAATACTCGCCCATCGGCAACAACGGCCTAAACGCCTACCTCATCCGCGAAAACGCCGAGCCCGTAAATACGGGGCTGATGGACTTCGTGCTTACCTGCATCTACGATGCGGTCTACGACAAGCAGCTCTACGGCAAGGGCGGCGCGGCGTATTATGGCTCGCTTGCGGTCGCTAAGGTAGTGGAATTTTTCCAGCGCATGATGATTAAGCAGATGAAGCGCTTCGGATTTCGCGCACCGAGCCCATTTAGCGAGGTTCGCGCCGCCGCCGACGGCTACATCGGTCACGGCGTGAAGATGGGCGAGGGCTGGCTGCTGACGGCGGAGATGGTCGAGTTTATGCGCCACGACATACAAAACGTCGTGTGCGCGCAGCCCTTCGGCTGCCTGCCAAACCACATCATCGCGCGCGGAATGATCCGAAAGATCAAACAGAACTACCCGCAAGCAAACATCGCCGCTATCGACTACGACCCGGGCGCAAGCGCGGTAAATCAAGAAAACCGCATAAAGCTGATGCTTGCTAACGCAAATCGAAAGTAGCCCGCCACATATCAAAAATGGCTTTGGAATTTTAGATTCTAAAGCCTATCGTAAAATTTTAAAATTTAAAAGCAAGCTCGCGATGACGGTTAAATTTTGACGCGCAAATAGCTCGCTTCCTTTCGCGAAATTTCCTCGAGATTTTAAAATTTTAAAATCTTGGCAGCGCCATTGCGCCTATTTTGCCTTTTCCTCGCGTTCTGGCTTTAATTCTTGCGAAATTTCATCGGAATTTTATGGAAGTCCGCGCGAAATTCTACGCGTCGCCGCCATAGAATTCCGCCGCAGAATTCTATTCTGCCGCGCCGTAAAATTCCACTCTCGTTAAGGCAAAATTTAATACAATCCGTCTTTAAATTTTACAAAGGAAGTTTATGAAATTTTGGATTTATGGCACGCTTTTGGCGCTATACTGTGGAGCTTTTAGCGGATGTGCGAGTAAGAATTTGCCGGGCTACATGCAAGGGCGTGAGCATATCGTCGCGATGAGCGCGACGTCCGGCGGTCAGCTGCGAATGAGTGGCGAGATTTATGATTACGTATTTGATGCGAATCTTAGCGCCGTGCGCGCCAAGGTTGCGAGTCTGGCGTCGCTAAATAAAGACGCGATAAGGCGCAACGTAAGCATGCTTACGATCGACAGATACAATGAAGGCAGTGATGCCGCATATATCCAGCACGAAATCGAGCTCGTAAAATACGATCTACCGCTATCCGTGCAGGCTAAACTGATGGACGACCCAGAGCAGCTGGAGCCCGCGTATAGTTCTACGTTTCGCTACTCTTATCTGATCGAAGGCAAATATTTTAAGCGCCTAAAAGATCACGACGAGCTGCGCAGATCGCACCGCCTAAGCGTACCGATCGAATACCCCTCGCGTATAGCGGTCGATAGCGGGATCAAAAGCGAGCGCGATGCGAAAATGGATACCGATATACAAGGACTCATCGTAATGCCGCTAATGATGCCAGCGCTGCTTTTAGGCAGTATTCTAGGCGGCTAGAATCGATTGAATCACGGAAGTGAAATTTTATTGATTTAAATTTTAAAATAGTGGCGGACAGAGAGGGATTTGAACCCTCGAGCCCCGGTTAGAAGCTGCACCCTTAGCAGGGGTGTGGTTTCGGCCACTCACCCATCTGTCCACAAAAAGAAATCGCATTATACATAACTAATCTAATAATGGGCTTAAATTAGCTCAGTCCGCGGAATTTATCACCTCGCGGATATTTGAGCTGGCGGCACAAAGAGCTATAATGAGTCAAAACACTCGGCGTAGATAATTTATACTTGCTTACATAGCTTCTGCGAAACTTAAAACTTACGCGAGCTTTTAAAGTATGTGCGAGCAAAAATTTTGCGTCCATGCGTTATTTTGCGGCGAAATTTTAAAATTTTAAATTCAGTCGGGCGCGAATTTTAAAATCCGGCTTACAAGCAAAATTTCAAAATCCCGTGTAAGCGCAAAATTTTAGGATTTAGGGTTTTACGATCTGCATAATTCTGAAATTTTAAGCATATTTAAGCTTTAAAATTTTGAAAATTTCAAAGCTTAAAAATTTCAATAATTTTGGTTGTGAGGATTTTAAAATTTGGAATTTTTTAAAATTCCAAATTCTAAGATTCACTCTAAGATCTCGCAAATATAAAAATCTTTAAAATTCTAAGAATTCCAAAGGCTAGAAATTTTAAAATTTTAATATCAATCAGATTCTAAAACCCCGTTAGCTAAAGCCTTTAAAATCCCAAGAATTCCAAATGTGCGCGATTTATTCGCCTAGAGCTTTGTCGATGAGCTTGACGTCTTCACTTGCGCTGCCGTCGATGACTAGGGCTTGATCGCTGCCACTTACCGCGCTTTTTCCATTAAATTTCGCGCCCACTTCGATGCCGAAGCTTTGCGATAGCACGTCGCCCACGAGTACGCCGCCGCCTAGCAGCTCGACGAGCTCGGCTTCGATATTGCCGAAAAATTTGCCGCTGATTACGATATGCTTGGCCCTAATCGAGCCGCGCGCGGTACCATTTTTACCGATGACGACGGTGTTATCGGAGATCACGTCGCCTTCGACATTGCCATCGATATGCAAAATGCACGACAGGTGCAGCTCTCCTTTGATGAGCGTGCCTGACGAGATTATTGTTGTTTGAGCGGTGTTTGCATCGCCTTTATTAAAGATTGCCATGGGACATCTTCCTCCTTAGTAAAAATTTCTTTGTAATTTTTTTCGTTCCAGTTGATGAAATTTAGCGGATCTAACGGCAGCTGCAAAAATCTAATCTCGTAGTGCAGATGAGGTCCGGTGCTAAGCCCGGTGTTGCCGCTAAAAGCGATGAGATCACCTTTGTTTACAAACTCTCCTACTTTGCGAGTTAAATTTGAATCCAAATGCGCATATCGTGTCGTAAAGCCGTAGTTATGGCGGATCTCGACTAGATTACCATAGCCAGTAGCGCCAGCGCCGCTGTATTGGATGATACCATCTGCAGGCGCGTAGATAGGCGTTTTAGGCGGCGTACGTAGATCAACGCCCGGGTGAAACTGCTTGCGCTTTAAGATGGGATGGTTGCGCCAGCCGAATTTCTCGCTGAGCTGATGAGTGCGCATGACCCTGCCGTTTGGGATCTGCATAAAAATTTCTTTGATCAGTGCGTCGGAGAATTTTTCGTTGATGATCTTTTGCGCGCGCTCTTTGATCTCTTGTTCGGAAGTAGGCTTGATGTGAGATAGGCGGTCGATCGCGCGCTCATCCTCCTCAGGATCGAGCCCAAACTGATGCTCTAAATCCGAAATTTTACCCTCGATGGCTTCAAATTCCATCTGACTTGCCGCGATACCGTCGCGAAGTTTTTGATTTAGCTCGTTAAGCTCGGTTTTGGTTCGCGAAAGGCTATCGATTTTAGAGCCCAGATACCTGATATATAGCGCACCCGTGACGAAAACGGTAAAAACAAATAGTACTAAATATAACGCGATCTTTTTGATGATTTGCGAGAGCAAAAAATTCCTAGAACCGTTAAGGTCGGTTATGGTTATCATAAATTTGTTTTTCATAATGCGACATTATAATGCAGCATAGCTGAAATTTCAAAAAAATTGTAGATAAATTTAAAAGCCATTTAATTTCAAAATTTCACTAAAAGATAAAATTTATTATTTAGTATAATTATAATTTAAGTAAATCTTGCTATAATTACAGCAATTTTAAATAAAGGAGACACAATGTCAAAAACAGTAAAACAACTAAACAAACTTCAGGCGGACGCTCATGCGTTCTTTGTTGCATTCCACGATTATCACTGGAATGTTAAGGGCTTACAATTCGCGCAGGTTCACGCTTACACCGAGAAAGCATACGACGAGATGGGCGAGCTTTTCGACGATATGGCTGAGCGCGCGCTTCAAATAGGTGGCAAGGCCGTAACTAAGGCTAAGGATCTAATTGAGCTTTCAAAAGACGCTCCGATTAGTGTAAAAGATAGCTATAGCGTATCTGAGGTACTTGAGGATGTTAAAAAAGCCTACGAGTATTTGGTAAAAGAATTTAAAAAGCTTCAAGAAGTAGCCGAAGAAGAGGGCGACGATACGACTTCAAATATTGCGCAGGATCACTATGGCGATTATGAAAAACGCCTATGGATGCTAAGCTCAATGCTAAGCAAATAATCCCCGCAAATCCTTTCAAAATTTTTAGGGGCGCATGCCCCTAAAACTTAAATCTACTATTTAAATTTTTAAAATTCTAAGATTATGATTTCACACTAAAATTTTAAATTCTGCTTGAAAACTAAAGCCGAATCGCTCATTCAAAGCAAAATTCATGTAGGTTTTAAATTTCATATAATTGAAATTTAACTCATTCGCCATGTAAAAGCATAACTCTTTTTATAAAGCTCGGTTTCATTTAAAATTTTGCCGCGTCGTTAAAATTTCTTGCCGATTTCAAATTTGAAATTCTAAGAGCTAAAGCTTTACAGCTAAAGAATGGCATTTACTAAGAGATCGTCTGTGATAAATTTATATTTCTTTTTAGCGTCTGATGATAAATTTTAGCTTGTAGTTTTACTATTTTGATTATTTTTAAAACCTCGGTGCCTATAAATGAAACGGAATTTTAAAAATTTCAAAGAATTCCGCAAAATTTTGCAATTTCACGGAATTTTGATTTTAATAGAATTTGGTTCGAGCCTTAAAAATTCTCTTCGGTATTGCGGTCACTTACGCGGTCCCATGGTAGTTTTATTCCGCCTAGGATATGAAAGTGCAGATGCATCACCTCCTGCCCGCCGTTTTCGCCGCAGTTGCAAACGAGGCGGTATCCGCTCTTATCAAGCCCCATTTTGCGAGTTACTTCTTGGATAAAAGCGCTCATTTTGCTCATCACTTCAGGAGGCGTTACTTGGAAGTTTTCGTAGCATTTCTTAGGGATCGCCAGGATATGGATCGGCGCTTTTGGGTTGATGTCGTGGAAGGCCAAAAATTCATCGTTCTCTAACACTTTGTTGCACGGGATTTCGCCGTTTACGATCTTTTCAAAGACGTTCATTTTAGATCCTTTTATGAGGTTGAAATTTAGCCGCGATTATAGCCAAAAAATCCAAACACGCAAATTTACCTAGCTTTTATCAAATTTTAACTACAATCGCGCCATTAAATTTAACCACAAGGATAGAATTTGCAAGAGATTAAAGCAAAAATCGACGCTGCGGCAAGCCTAGGTGAGCTGGAAGCCGTGCGCTTGGAGCTTTTCGGCAAAAAAGGCATCGTAACGCAGCTTTTTGCCGAGCTTAAATCCGCAGCACCCGAGCAGAAAAAAGAGCTTGCCGTAAGCGCGAATGAAAAGCGCGATTATTTTAGCGAGCTCATCGCCGCAAAAAAGGCGAGCCTGGAAGAGGCGAAGCAAAAAAAGGCGATGAAAAATGAAGCAATCGACGTCACGCTTTTTAACGAAAACGTAAGCTGCGGCGCGCTGCATCCGGTGATGGAGACGATGGATAAGATCATAGATTACTTCATCGCGCAGAATTTCAGCGTCGAAAGCGGCCCGCTCATCGAGGACGACTTTCATAATTTCGAAGCGCTAAATTTACCCAAATACCACCCTGCGCGCGATATGCAAGATACGTTTTATCTAAATGACGGGCGGCTGCTACGCACGCACACCAGCGGCGTTCAGATCCGCACGATGGAGAAATTTAAAGCTCCGCCGGTGCGTATGATCGCCCCGGGCGCGGTCTTTCGCCGCGATATGGATCTAACCCACACGCCGATGTTTCATCAAGTGGAGGGTCTCGTAGTCGAGCAGGGAGACCGCGTGAGCTTTGCAAATTTAAAATACGTTTTAGAGGAATTTTTGCGCTATATGTTTGGAGACGTAAAGGTGCGCTTCCGCCCTAGCTTCTTTCCGTTTACGGAGCCGAGCACCGAAGTCGATATCAGCTGTATTTTCTGCCACGGCGAGGGATGCCGCGTTTGTAAACAGACGGGCTGGCTCGAGGTGCTAGGCAGCGGCGTGGTCGATCCTAACGTCTTTAAAGCAGTGGGCTGGAAAAACGTCAGCGGATACGCATTCGGGCTCGGCGTGGAGCGTTTCGCGATGCTGCTGCACGGTATCCCCGATCTGCGCTCGCTATTTGAAGGCGATATTAGATTATTGGAGCAGTTTAAATGATAATAACGAGAAATTGGTTACAAGAGTGGATCGACATAAGCGAAATTTCAAGTGAAAGGCTGCTTTCTACGCTAAATTCCATCGGTCTTGAGGTTGACGCTCACGATAAAATTTCACTTCCTAAAGGCGTCGTCGTAGGACTCGTAAAAAGCAAGCGTCGTCACGAGAATTCCGATCATCTAAATGTCTGCGAGGTTGATGTCGGTAAGCAGAGCCTGCAGATCGTCTGCGGCGCGAAAAACGTCGAGGCAGGGCAATACGTCGCAGTTAGCCTAATCGGTGCCGTGCTTCCGAGCGGTCTTGAGATAAAGCCCGCCAAACTTCGCGGTGTGGAGAGCTTTGGCATGATCTGTTCGGCAACCGAGCTTGGACTTGCCAAGACGAATGACGGCATTATGGTGCTTGATAGCAGCATCGGCGAGCTCGTGCTCGGCAAGGAGCTGCGCGAGTATGAAATTTTTAATGATGATCTTATCGAGATCGAACTTACCGCTAATCGCGGCGACTGCCTTAGCATCTTAGGCATAGCGCGCGATCTAGGCGCAGCGCTTGATCTGCCGCTAAAGGAAAAGCACGAGTTTGAAGATGCCGACGGAGCGCCTGGTATCGGTAGAATTTTAAGCGTGCGTGCAAGCGATGAGGTAAGCGCTAAATTTGCTTTTCGAGCTTACGAGATCAAAGGCGAGCTGAAGTTAAATTTAAAGCAGACCTTGCGTCTTGCAAGCGTTGGTATTTTGCAAAGCTGCGCGGTGCAAAATTTCATCAACTACGCTACTCATTCTACCGGAGTGTTGCTGCGAGCTTATGATTTTGAAAAGATCGCTTCCGCAGATGGCAAGGTAGCGCTTGACATAAAGCCTATGCCAAACGGCGAGTTCGGCGTTTATGCGGGCAAGAGATTGCTTAGCGTAGCAGGGATTTGCCAAGACGCGGAGCTAAAGGCGTGTTGCAGTAGCAAAGTGGTGCTATTAGAGGCAAACTACACCGCTCCACTGATCATTGCTAAAGCAGTAAACGAAAACAAAAGCCTAAAGGGCGATGAGCACGTGTATCGCTCAAGCAGAGGTAGCGAGCCAAAGCTTAGGCTGGGGCTAGATCTGCTATTTAGATTGCTACTTAAAAATAAAGCCGTGAGCCTATATGCGGGCACACAAAAGATTTCAAATGCTTTGGAGCCGCTTATCGTGGGTTTTAGCGAAAAAGAGATAAACTCAATGATCGGCGCGCAAATTCCGCGCGATAAGATCGTAAAAATTTTAAAAAGGCTGGGTTTTGAAATAGGGCTCGAAGCCGATCTAATCACCGCCAAGGTGCCGCCTTTCCGCCACGATATCGTAAATTCTCACGACGTGTGCGAGGAGATAGTGCGTATCGTGGGCATCGATAATATCGCCGCTGCGCCGCTAAGTTTCTACGAGAAAAACCGCCTAAACGATACCTACGTAAGCTTATGTAATGGGCGCAAGCTTCGCAGCAAGGCGGCAGCAGTGGGATTTTTCGAGTGCGTGCATTATGTGTTTGACGACGGCAAGGCGCTGCAAAGCTTAGGCTTTAAGCCGTGCAAGGTTAAAATTTTAAATCCGATCAACGGCGAGCTGGACGCGCTAAGACCGACGCTGATTAATCATCTGCTGGAATCTGCTGAGCGAAATTTAAAGAATTCCC
Source organism: uncultured Campylobacter sp. (assembly GCF_938045595.1). Classification (GTDB taxonomy): domain Bacteria; phylum Campylobacterota; class Campylobacteria; order Campylobacterales; family Campylobacteraceae; genus Campylobacter_B. The sequence goes on along the minus strand of NZ_CALIBB010000123.1, from coordinate 30,156 downwards.
GCAGAAGCGTTAAGCTTTTTGAGCTAGGAGAGGTGTTTGATGCGGACGGCTCGCAGAGCCTAAGGCTGGGCTTCATCGCTAGCGGACTAAAAGCCGAGCCCTCTATCGCGGCTGGCGCAAAACCCGCTGCAGTGGATTTTTTGTATTTTGCAAATTTAATCCAAAGCGTCATCGGTAAATTTAACGTTAGACTCCCGAGCAAAAATTTGAAATTTTTAAGCGAATTCGAGCAGGCGCAGATCGAGCAGGGCGGGCAGATAGTGGGCTTTATCGGGCGCGTGGATTACGCCGTAGAAGCAGGGCGTGATCTGGATAAAAGCTATCTGTGCGAGATCGATTTTTCCAAGCTTAAATTTGAAAATATCGTAGCGGACGCTTATTCGAAGTTCCCTAGCGTATCGCGCGATCTAAGCATTTTGGTGCCGAGCGGAATGCGCTTCGAGCAGATTAAGCAGTGTATAGACGCCCTTAAAATCGAGGCGCTAAAGGAGCTTATCCCGAGCGATCTTTATAGCGACGAAAGCCTGGGCGATTCAAAGAGCCTGACGATCAGACTTGTATTTCAAGACCTTCAAAAAACGCTCTGCGATGAGGAAGTGGCGGGCTTTACCGATAAAATTTTAGCCGCTCTTAGCAGCGAGCTGGGACTTGGGCTGCGATGAGAATTTTTGCGCAAGCGGGCCCTTTGCGGGCGGAGATCTCAAATATCGCCGCGGATAAATCGATCTCGCACCGTGCGGCGATTTTTTCGCTGCTAGCGGAGGGGACGAGTAAAATTTCAAACTATCTAGCCGCCGAGGATACGCTAAATACGCTAAAGATCGTGGAGCTTTTGGGTGCTTGCGTGCAGCGCGATGCGAGCGAAATTTTAATCACTCCGCCGGAGGTTATCAAAGAGCCTAACGTTCCGCTTGATTGCGGCAACTCTGGCACCGCTATGCGGCTATTTATGGGCTTTTTAGCAGGACGCGAGGGATTTTTCGTGCTGTGTGGCGATCGGTATCTAAGCGAGCGTCCGATGAGGCGCGTTGCGGATCCGCTTTGCAAGGTGGGCGCTAAAATTTACGGACGAGCAGGCGGCGAAAAGGCGCCGATCGCGGTGCTGGGGCAAAAGCTCGGGTATTTTGAATACGCGAGTAAAATTGCGTCCGCGCAGGTAAAGACCGCTCTTATTTTAGCGGCCTTGCGCGGCAGCGGGTGTAAATTTAGCGAGCCAGAGCTTAGCCGCGATCATAGCGAGCGGATGCTAAAAGCGATGGGTGCGCAAATTTCGCAAAACGGTCTTGCGATTGAAGTCGCAGCGCTTAGCTCGCCGCTTAGACCGCTTGAAATTTTTATCCCAAACGACCCCAGCTCGGCGTTTTTCTTCGCCGTAGCCGCAGCGATAATCCCAGGCTCGCGCATCGTGCTAAAAAATATGCTGCTAAACAAAACCCGCATAGAGGCGTATGAAATTTTAAAACGCATGGGCGCCGAGGTAAAATTTCATAAAACGAGCGAAATTTACGAGCAGATCGGCGATATAGAGATCGCTTACGCGCCGCTTCACGCCGTGGAGGTGAGCGAAAATATCTCGTGGCTGATAGACGAGGCGCCTGCGCTTGCGATCGCCTTTGCCTGCGCGCAGGGAAGTAGCGTGCTTAAAAATGCCGCCGAGCTGCGCGTAAAGGAGTGCGACCGCATAAAGGTAACCTGCGAAGGGCTTCGCGCCTGCGGTATCAAGGCGCGCGAGCTGCAGGACGGCTGGCAGATCGAAGGCGGCGAGGCGAACGCGGCGATCATCACGCCGTGCGGCGATCACCGTATCGCAATGAGTTTTGCGATTTTAGGCCTAAGATCGGGGATGATCATCGAGGATAGCGATTGTATCGCGACGTCGTTTCCGAACTTCACCGCGATTTTAAGACAGATCGGAGCCGGCGTTGAAGATTGAGATGGCCAAAAGCTACGGCTTTTGCTTCGGCGTCAAGCGCGCGATCAAGATCGCAGAAAGCGCCGGCGAGGCCGCTACGATCGGCGAACTCATACATAACGCCGAAGAGATTAATAGGCTAAGGCAAAATTTCGGCGTCAAAACCCTGGGGGGCGTTAGCGAGATCAAGGACGAGCAAAAGCTCATCATCCGCACGCACGGCATCCAAAAGGACGATCTGCAAAACCTAAAAGCGCAAAACAAGCAGCTCATCGACGCTACCTGCCCCTTTGTGACTAAGCCGCAGCAGATCGTAGAAAAGATGAGCGCGGAGGGTTACGACATTGTGATCTTCGGCGATAAAAATCATCCCGAGGTAAAGGGCGTGAAATCCTACGCAAAATCGCGCGTATTCGTGATCATGGATACGAAGGAACTGCAAGACGTCAAGCTCGGCTCGCGCGTCGCGCTCGTTTCGCAGACTACGAAAAAGATAGAAAGCTTTACCAAAATTGCGGATTTTTTGATGCAGCGCGCTAGGGAGCTGAGAATTTTTAATACGATTTGCAATGCGACGCTGGAAAATCAAGAGGCGGTAAAAAGCCTGTCTCAAAAGGCTGACGTGATGATAATCGTAGGCGGAAAAAATTCCTCCAACACCAAGCAACTTTTTTTAATTTCGCAAAATTTTTGCAAAGACAGCTACCTTATAGAAAACGAAAGCGAGCTTGAACGCTCGTGGTTTGAAAACAAAAGCCTCTGCGGCATCTCTGCAGGAGCTAGCACGCCTGATTGGATCATCAAAAAAGTAGTAGCGAGAATCGAAAGTCTAACGCAGAATTTATAAGCCCTCTTATCAAATTTACTCTTAGAAATTTATCAAATCGAAAGCAAATTTTGGCTAGAATCGCGCATTTTAGTTCTTTTCAAAAAAGCACAAATAAATTTAAAGGAAGCATATGGCTGAGGTGAACGAGAAGGTTCAAAACCACGCAGAGGAAGATTTTGCGACATTGTTAGAGGAGTATGACGCCGGGAAGTCTCGCGACGAGGTCGTCACAGGTAAGGTTATCGCCCTTAAGGACAGTGAGGTTTTCATAGACGTAGGCAGGAAGTCGGAGGGCATTTTGGACGCCGCCGAGGTGAGCGACGATCAAGGAAACCCGCAGGTTAACGTAGGAGATGACATCAAAGTCGCTATTATCGGAAGCAGAGGCGGTCGCCCGGTCGTATCGTATAAAAAGGCCCTAAAGAAGGAAAAAGTAAAGGCGTTCATCGACTCCTATAATGAAAACGCAGAAAATGTCTATGACGTTAAAATTCTATCGTTTAATAAGGGCGGTTTCGTTTGTGCTAACGCAGATGATGTGGAATTTTTTATGCCGCGCTCGCAAAGTGCGCTTAAAAACCCAAATGGCGCCGTCGGTAAAAATTTCAAAGTAAAGATCATCAAGGTCGATAGAGATGAACAAAGCATCGTAGTATCGCGCAAGAAGCTACTTGATGAGGATCGCAAAGCAAGCAAAGAGGCGATCGAGAAAGTAATCGCTACCGAGGGCATCATCGAAGGCGTCGTCAAAAAGATCACCACCTACGGTATGTTCGTAGACGTAGGCGGCGTGGACGGGCTCGTGCACTACAGCGAAATTTCATACAAAGGTCCTGTAAATCCAAGCTCGCTCTACAAAGAGGGCGATAAGGTCCCGGTTAAAGTTATCAAATACGACAACGATAAAAAGCATCTCTCCCTTTCGATTAAAGAAGCGATGCCAGATCCTTGGAACGAGATCAAAGATAGCCTGGAAGTGGGCGATACTATCCGCGTAAAAGTAAGTAATATCGAGCCTTACGGCGCGTTTGTCGATCTTGGCAACGACATCGAGGGCTTTTTGCATATCAGCGAAATTTCGTGGGATAAAAATATCAAAAATCCGAAAGATTTCATCAGCGAGGGCGAGGAGCTTGACGTCGAAGTCGTAGAGATCAATCCTAGCGAGCGCAGGCTGCGCGTGAGCCTTAAAAATTTACTCACCAAGCCTTTTGACGAGTTTGTTGCTAAGCATAAAGTGGGCGACGTGCTAAAAGGCAGCGTCACTACGATTACAAACTTCGGCGCGTTTGTGAGGATCGATGGCGTAGAGGGACTCTTGCATAACGAGGACGCTTCGTGGGATCGCGGCGAGAAGTGCAAAAATTTATTCAAAGTAGGCGACGAGATCGAGGTTAAGATCATTAAGATCGACAAAGATACTCAAAAAATTTCTCTAAATCACAAAGAGCTCGGCGATAGCCCTATTAGCGATTATGCCAAGAGCCACAATCAAGGCGATGTCGTAAAAGGCAAGATCCGCGATATTAAAGAGTTCGGAATTTTTGTCGAGCTTGGAGGCGGTATCGACGCGCTTATCCGCAAGGAAGATCTTGGCAACGTAAGCGTAGATAGCCTAAAAGTAGGCGACGAGATCGAGGCTGCGATCGCTTTCATCGATGAGAAGAAAAACAGAATCCGCCTAAGCGTGCGCAGACTGGCTCATCAGAAGGAGCGCGAGGCGCTAAACGAGATCAATAGCAACGACGACGAGAAGCAAAGCCTAGGGGATCTGATCAAAGATCAACTAAATAAATAATTCCTCCCGCAAGGCATCCCCGCCTTGCGGACCTACTTCTAAAGGTTAAATTTAATGAAAACTATCATAGTCTGCGACGCAATCCACAAAATCGGTTTTGATCTGCTTAAGCAGGAATCGGATGTTAGAGTAATCGACGCTACTAACGTGCCCAAGAGCGAGCTATACGGAATTTTAGGCGATGCGGACGTCGCGATTACCAGAAGCTCTACAGCGGTGGATGAGAAATTTCTAAATGCCGGCACCAAGCTAAAAGCGATCGTGCGCGCAGGCGTAGGCGTCGATAACTGCGATATTGACGGCTGTTCCAAGCGCGGCATTATTTTGATGAACGTACCTACGGCAAACACCATCGCCGCGGTCGAAATGACCATGTGCCATCTGCTAAATGCGGCGCGCAAATATGTAAATTCCTGCAACGATCTAAAAATTAATAGAATTTGGAAGCGCGAGAAATGGTACGGCACCGAGCTTTATAAAAAGAGCCTCGGCATCATCGGCTTTGGAAACATCGGTTCGCGCGTGGGGGTTCGCGCGCTTGCGTTTGGGATGAACGTCATCGCCTATGATCCCTATATCGAGCCTGAGAAGGCCACGAAGCTCGGAGTAAAATATACGAAAAATTTCGACGAAATTTTATCTTGCGATTTCATCACGATCCATACGCCGAAAAATCAAGAGACGATAAATATGGTAGGCGAGCCGCAAATAGCGAAGATGAAAGACGGTGTGCGCCTAATAAACTGCGCTAGAGGCGGGCTGTATAATGAAAAAGCGCTTGCAAACAATCTACGCAGCGGCAAGATCGCGTATCTCGGCATCGACGTTTTCGACAAAGAGCCTGCGACCGATCACGAGCTTTTGGATATCGAAAATTTAAGCGCGACTCCGCATCTTGGAGCAAATACTCTCGAATCGCAAAGCAATATCGCCCGGGAAGCCGCAGAGCAGGCGATCAGCGCCGCGCGCGGCTTAAACTATCCAAACGCTTTAAATTTGCCGCTTAAGCTCGAGGATCTGCCGCGCGGTATTGAGCCGTATATAAATTTGGTCTCGAAAATGGCCTATCTTGCGGCGCAGATCAACAAAGGCCCGATCAAATCGATTCGCATCGAGGGCAGCGGCGAGGTGGTGCAGTATCTAAAATCGATGCTCGTTTTTGCAATCGTAGGCGCACTGCACGATTCTTTGGGCGACTCGCTAAATTACGTCAACGCTAAATTTCTTGCGGATGAAAAGGGGATTGAGACGAGCTTTGGCGAGCTTGCAAACAGCGTCTATAAAAGCGAGATCGCGGTAAAAATTATGACCGACGAGGCGATCTCAAATGTCGCTGGTACGGTCTTTGACGGAAGTGAGGAGCGTATCGTAAATATCGGTGGATTTAAGACCGATTTTAAGCCGAAGGGCAAGATGATAATCTTTAAAAACACCGACGTGCCGGGCGTTATCAAATCCGTAAGCACGATCCTAGCCGACGAAAACATCAATATTGCGGACTTCCGCCTAGGCAGAGGCGAGGAGGGGGACGCTTTGGCGGTCATTTTGGTCGATTCCGAAGTGCAAAAAAGCACGCTCGATAAGCTGGCGGCTCTTCAAACCTGCCTAATGGTGCGCTACGCGGCACTTTAATCCCTTTCCGCTTAGGAGGCGGAATTTAAAATTTCGCCTCATCCAAATTCTTTAATAATTTAAATTTACAATCCAGCCTACGATGGTGTTTTATGAGACGATGCAGGAACGCGTGGCGAGGATTTTAGCGGAACTTGACGTACGTGCAGAGCTAGCGCTTGAGGTGCGTTGCGGTATGCGTCCGAGCAGATACCTTTTAGCGTGCGGCTTTTGCAAACGCCGTTTATGCGGGAAATTTAACTCTCGTCGGGGGACTTGTTTTTAAATTTAAATTTCGTCTTTGCGGATCTACTTTTAAATTTCATCATCTCAGCGCTGCCGATTAAATTTTGCCGCTATGCGGGTTTGGTACTAAAAGCTAGAGGCTGCGATGCAAAACGCGGTAAAATTATTTTGGGCATGAAGAGCTAAGCAAGAGTCGCTTCCAGGAAGCATCGGAGCGTTAAATTTATTTTATTAGACACGGCAAGGCGCTTTTGCTTCAAATTTATTTGCGGCAGGCGCTTCATCTCTCTAATCGTATCACTCGTTTAAATTTTGAACAGCCGCCGAGCGATTGCGCCGCTGATTAAATTTTACGTTTTTGTCGAAACTACGCTTCGTTAAAAATTCCACCTGGCCTAAATTCAGCCAATACAAAATTTAAGCCGTAATGCGTCCTGCTAGTTTGAGAGTTTTAGTGTCTCGATTAGGCTTAAAATTTTGCGGATCTGCGTTTGGTATTCGCGCGCGAGCTCTATGCTAGCAGGCCTATCAAAAAGAGTAGTTTCAAAAAGATCGGGCGCACCTTTTAAAAATAGATATAAGTGCTCATCCATAAATACCGCGCTCAAGCTAAACTCGCCGCTCGTTTCGCGATTTATTTCGCGCAGACGCTCCATAAACGCGGGCGTTAGCAGATAGCGCGCTTCCACTTTGTCATCCGCAAACACGCGAAAATCGCGCATAAAATCCACATCGTCCATCATCTCTTTTTCGCCGAAGATCTTGGCGTTTAGCTCCCTGCTTACCACTATCGTTTTACCCGAGGTTTTTTTCGCGAGCTCGCAGATCAGTACGTTGCCGTCAAAGTCCATATAGTTATCGTAGAATATTTTGATCAACATAATCGCCGCTATGAGCGGATTATCCGTTTTCATGTAAAACCTACCATTACTATGTACCTCGCTTAGGCTAAATTTAATCCCGCAGTGCGCGCCCGCAATCCGATCCTCGCTTTTGATCCTAGATTTCCTATAAATTCTAAATTTTTGAAATTCCTCTTCTTGCATGCCGGTATATGGATCGTATTTTAAACTGGCATCTATATCGTTTATTACGGCGCGGACGAATATCTCTTTGTAAAATTTATAGTAGCGAATTTCCGCTTCGCTTTCTTGACTGGCGCAATGCATAAGAAATATCCAAAAGATCTGAAAAAGGATCAAGACGCTCGAAAATTCGGCAATTTTTATTAGAGGAGTGTCTGCTTTAACGCCGTTTAGAAACACTAATACGAACAGGACCGCAAAAAAGGCGGCTATACTGAGGTAGTAATATCTATTAAAAACTCTAGCGCACGCTTTTTGTTCGATTAAAGTCTGTGAAATAGCATCTTGCAAAGAAGGCGACATATCTATCCTTGATAAAAATTTCGCCCGTATTGTAGCGAAATTTAGCGGAATTCATAAAGAGCGAATTCCGCCGCATAATTGAATGGTCGAGATCGGAGCTTAATTTATGCAGTCCGTGCGGCGCAAATTTTAAAATCTTAATATTCTGAAAACAATTCGCACCGGATTTAAAATTTAACGTATCGCGTAAACTTATATTTCACGCGAGCCGCCTTTGAAATTTGCGTTTAAATTTTGCGATCACAGTATCCTGAGGCTGTCTGAGATGAAATACATAAAAATCCCGAGCCCGAACATCACGAAAAGCCCCAAAAATTCGACGTATAGCTTCAAGCTTACGAGCCGCTTTGAGCTTAGTTCGTTTGCTTTCGCGCCGAAAAGCGCGGCTAAAAATATCACGACGCTCATTCCAAAACCGATGAAAAGCGCACTTGCGACGCTAAGCGCGAAGCTTCCGAGGCTGAAGGCAAGCACGAAAATCAGGATCGTGCCTGGGCATGGCACGAGCGCCGCAGCAAGCGCGATAAGCCACTCTCGCCCTTTCTCGCCACCGCCAGTCGCGCCATTTTGTAGCGAGCGAGACGAGGTTTGGTTTTTGGAATTTGTAGAATTCAAAGTCTGTTTTTGCTCGTTTTGGCTAGACGAGTTTTCCTCTAGGCTTGCGTTTAAATTTAAATTTGAATTTAGCTCTGCCGTTGTGGCGCCCGAATTTTCAGTATCTAAATGCTGCGCGGATTCGTCACTTTGAATATTAAATTTAGAAAATTTATAGCTCTTTGACGCTGCGTGAGCGGAATCCCCGGCGTTTGTAAATGCCGTATTTTTTAAGTGGGCGCCCGTCTCTGAGGTATTTGCGGCGGAAGCGCAAGCGGCGCAGGAGCAGCCCGCATCGTGGTGGGCGCCCGATCTTACGCGGCGAGCTTTGTCGTAGATGATGAGCGCCGTTATGACGATGATCAGAAGTGCCGAAATTTTCGTTGTGATCGAGGCGGAGTTTGCAGAGACGAGCCCTGCAACGTTTTGCAGCACGAACATGCTCGCGCTTACTAAAACGAGTGCTCCTAGTACGTGTAGAAGCCCGATTTTAAGGGCAAATCCAAAGGCCTTGACGTAGCTGCCGCCATGGGCTAAGAAATAGCTCGCCGTTAGCAGCTTCGCGTGCCCAGGACCCGCCGCGTGGAAAAAGCCGTATATGAAAGAAAGCGCCAAGACCCATAGGATGGTGCTTGCGCTTGCATGCTCGCTGCTTGCGCGAAACGCCGTTTTGAGGCTTTTCATAAAATCCATCGTCTTTTGCGCGACAAATCCCAGCGAGACCTCTTTGTGCTGCTCGCTTGAAATCTCGTCGCTGTCGGATGTGGCGCCGTTTTTGCTCGCGTTATTTTGCGCTAAATTTGAATCATCGCCTAAAGAAGCTGCGGCATTTTCGCTGTTTTTTGCAGCGACCTTTAAGCTTTCGCTACTAAGGCGGTCGGAATTTGCGGGACCACCTTTTACCTGCGCGTCCTTTTTGGCGGCTTTATTAATCTGCGCGATAGTATCCGAAGCGGCTATATTTTTTTGCGCCTCTGCTGCAGCTTCCGAAACGATGTCGCCGACGGATCTTTGGTTTGATTTGCGCGCCGAGCTGGCATTCGGTTTATCTTGACCGCCTTGCGCAAGTTTGCTCTCTGAGCCCGCAAGGCCTTGCTCGCTAGATGCAAGGCTATCCTGCGCTAAATCGGAGTCCAGCGCGCCTGAAATTGGCGGTTTTTTATCTGCGATCTTTGGCTTTTCGCCGCTAAATTCTATAAAAGTGGTGGCTAAATTTGAATTAGGCTTCGCTACAAAGCCCTCGCCTAGATTAATGGGCTTGTCGTCAAGCATTTTGAAATTGAAAAATCCCTGATCGTCGTTAATGGAAATTTTAAGAACGCGGCCGTTTCGCAGCTCGAAGCCGACCTTTTGATCGAACTCAAACACGAGTCTGCCCTTTTTGACGAGGCTTATTGCGTTTTTAAAATTTCCCTTGATTTGCGTGCCTACGAGGTTGCTAAGCGCGGGCTTTGCGTTTTTTGGCGCTTGATCGTAGAATTCCGCCTCGCAAAGATAGTTTTTGGGGGTTAGATAATCGGTCATCGCCTTGGTTATCTCGGCAAGCTCGCTATTTTCAAGCTTGGCATTGGAATTTATATCGTAGGTCTGCATTATGACGTCGGTAAAATTTTGAGAGAAAAGCCACGAAAAATGCAGGCTCACGATCTTGCCGTCTTGTGCGACAGGGGTAATGCTAACGTGCGCAGTAGGCGTGTATAGGGCGCACAGAGCGCACGCAAATATCCGCGAGCTAAAGATCGCGGATAAAAGTAAAATTTTAATAAATTTCATCAACTACAAATTTTCTCCGAAAATGTCGATCGTCTTTTTCATTGTCTCATACCAATCTAGCGGCAGCTGATCAATCTCCATCACCTTTGCGCCTGTTTGTGCAGCGATGGTTTGTGCTGCCTTTTTGGAAAACTGCGGTGCGACGAAAATCACCTTGATCTTTTCCTCTTTGGCTTCCTCGATCAGCTCGGCTAAATCCGCAGGCTTAGGCTCTTTGCCCTCCACTTCGACTGCGATCTGCTCCAAATCGTATCGGTGCGCGAAATAGCCCCAAGACGGATGATAAACCATAAATTTCTTTCCCTTGACGCCCGCTAATTTCTGCTTTGCGTAAGCGTCCAGCTCGTCAAGCTTTTTGGCAAATTTATCGAAATTTGCTTCATAAATTTTAGCATCCTTAGGATACTGTTTGGTTAACGCGTCTTTAATATTTTTAGCTTGAATTTTTACAAGCTGCGGATCGAGCCAGATATGTGGGTCTAGGCCGTCGTGATGATGATGGTGCTCGTGCGCCTCGTGGTCTTTGTCACCATGCTCATGATGCGCGTCATGATCGTGATCATCGTGATGCGCGCTATGATCATGTTCGTCGTGATGGTGATGCTCTGCCATAGCCATTTTAGTGATGCCATCTTCTGTGCGGATTATCTTCATCTTCGGATACGATGCGGCAAGCTTTGGTAGCCAGACTTCATCAAATTCTATACCGACTGCAAAATACAGATCACTATTTTCTAGCATTTTCATCTCCGAAGGCTTAGGCTCGTATGTGTGTGGATCAGCGCCTTTGCCGACCATCGTATTTACCTGCAGGGTATCACCTGCTATTTGTTCAACAAAATACTTCGTAGGAAGTATGGTCGTGGTGACCGTAGGTTTGGCGAATACTACGCAACTAGCTGATAAAAGCGTGAAAATAAGCTTTTTCATAAAATTCCTTTCCAAAAAAAATTGCGGAAGTATATCAAAAGCAACTTAGTTGCAACTTAATATAAATTTATCTAAATTTCGCTATCATCGCTTAAATTTTAAAAAAGGCGTAAAATGGATCCCAAAGATTTTTTAGCGAGTCACGATATCGCTCCTACAGCGCTTAGAGTGCAGATCGTGCAGATCCTAAGCGAGAAAAAATGCCCGGTAAGCTACGATGAACTAGTAGAACAAACGGGTGCTAATAAAACCACGATATATCGCAATATAGCGCTTTTGGAAGAGAAAAATTTGATAATTACCAGCGAAAATAATCATAAAAGCTTTTATGAGCTCACCGACGGCGCAAAAGCGTATTTTGTCTGCGAAAACTGCCATAAAATGGAGGAGATTTCGATGCCAGCTTTGCCACAAAAAAATGTCAAAAGTGTGCTTGTGCGAGGATTGTGCGAGAAGTGCGGCGGCTGAGGCGGGAAATTTAATAAAAAGCGCTCAAAGAAACTTAGCTAAAACGCTAGGGCAAAATTTAACCGATTTTTAACGGATTTTTATAAAACAAACGATATAATCCGAGCGTTTCATATTTTAAAAGGGAAAATTCAGTGAATAAAAACGATACGATAAAAGCAATAGAGAAGTTTGTAAGTTCTCAAGAAATGACGATGTTTCGCCTGAAAAAGGGTATCTACGGCGATGCGATGAAAAACCTGGATCAGGTTTTTACGCCGTATAAGGAGTTCGCCGAGTTTTTCAAAAATCCCGCAAATAGACTGCAAGAGCTGTTAGGCAACATCGCGTACGAATCGATTTTAAACTACACTGAAGCAGGGCTATCGCACTGCGAGAAGATCCACTCGATCTATTTTGTGGAATCCAAAGGATTTTTCAAAAGCGGGCTAAAGTATATCGAGCCTGATGCGACCGCGAGAGAAAGAGCCAAGAGTTATTACGACAAATTGCTGGAAAATAATGAGAAGCTTAACGAATATATCGATATCGGCTTGCAAAGGCTACATGGCTTAGAAGCGAAGGTTTTCGAGTAGGCTAGGCTAGCTTTGGGATTTGATTTGCGCGGCGAAATTCTATCGCAAATTCTTGGCGCTTAAAATTCTATGATTAAATTTCACACCTTTTACAGATTTCACTTATACTATTTAATTCCGCGTTAGCGCCGCTTTTAATTGCGCATATAGCAAATAGGGTGGCTTGAGCAATTCCGTGGCGGCAGGCATTATCCGATACGATCAAAGAAATAATCTAAATTTTTAAAGCTCAACGAAGCGGGTTAAAATAAGCAAGCTTGGCTAAATTCTTTGAAGAGATTAAAGCAGGCTCTAGCATAAACTAGCGCTTGGTCGGAGTCTGCGAATTTGAAATTTAGCGGTTAGCGCGAACGGGAATTTAAAATTCTAGCGCTACTTTAGATTCCTTCGAAATGCGGAATTTTAAAAATAGGTATTGCGCCTGCAACAAGCAAAACGCAAGATTTGAAATTTACTAGAAAATGCTCGCTGCAAAGTAAAATTTAAGAGCCAGGCTGCAAGGCGCTACAGCGCAAAACGCATTCAGCAAGAGATATTTTTGGAAGCGGAAAGGGCGATAGAGAGCCGTAACGAATTATATTTGATTGCGCTAATACCGCATTGTTGGTATATGCAGTGATGTAGCCGATACGTAAAAATTATTTAGTGGTGTCAATATGGTGAAGCGTGCGATATAAATTTTAACTCATTTTGGCGCGCTGTTTTAATATCTCTATCGCGCGCGGCAAATTTAAGCGGCTAAACTTATTACGATTAAAAAATTCTAAACGCGGATTAAAGCTTGGCGGCGAAATAAGCCTTGCTAGCACTCTGCTGAATCTTAATTTCGCCGCAAGCAACTTTATTTATCTGCCTTTTCGGCTTTATATTGCGCTAGCAGGGTGCCTAGCTCATCTTTTATGCGAAGCTTTTCCTTCTTCATCGCATCGATCTCCAGATCGCTCATATGCACTCTGCCGGCTTGTGCGTCGGCGATCTTGTGATCCAGCTCATCGTGCTTCTCAAAAAGCGAATCAAATCGCGCGTTTTTGCCTTTTAACTCAGTGATTAAATCTCTGTATTCATGAAACATGCTTTACTCCTTTGAAAAATTTATTTAAGTATATCAATAAAGCGCTTAAAACCTAATTTCAGCTATCGAATTTAGACTGAATTTCACGCATGAGATTCCAGATTTTAAGAGGTAAAATTTTTAGCCTTTAAAAATTTAAAACAGGCAAATTTAAATGATAAAATTTTAAGAGCAGAGCTTTAAAGCCCTGCTGCTATTCGCTATTTTCGAGACGAGATTTTTATTATGAAAGAGTAAGCTGTGAATCTTTATGATCTATAATCGGCGTTGATTTTTACGTAGTCGTAGCTAAGATCGCAGCCGTACGCGCTAAACTCGCCCTCTCCGAGCCCTAAATCGCACCAGATCGTAAAGCTTTTTTGCTGCATTACGGCGTGAGCCGCAGCCTCGCGCGCGGCGTCCAGCTCGCGATTTTGCGCATCATAAAGCAGCACGTTGTCGTATTTGATACGCAGCTTTTCTTCGTCGCATTCGATACCGCAGGCGCCTATGGTGGAGGCTATGCGACCCCAATTCGGATCTTCGCCGAAGATCGCCGTTTTAACAAGCGGCGAATTGCTTAGCGCCTTTGCCGCCCTGCGGGCATCCTGGGCGTTTGCGGCACCGCTTACCCTAAATCGCACCAGCTTGGTTGCGCCTTCGCCGTCTTTTACAAGCATTAGCGCAAGCTCGCGCGTCAGGGCGTTTAGCGCGGAGGCGAAAGCATTCTTTTCGTAGGCGCATTTGGCGCTACTGCAGAGCATAATCGTATCGTTGGTGGAGGTGTCACCGTCGACGCTTACGGTGTTGAAGCTCTGCTCCGCCGCCTTTTGTAGTAGCTCGTCCATATCCGCGCGCGGTATTTTTGCGTCAGTTAGGACGAAGCAGAGCATGGTCGCAAGCGCGGGATTGATCATACCTGCGCCCTTGCAAACGGCCGCGATGTGAAATTTCTCGCCGTTTTCTAAAGAAATTTCATATGCAAGCTCCTTTTTTATCGTATCTGTCGTCATAATGGCGGTGGCTAGGGCGTCCGAGTTTCGTGCCGAGAGGTTAAAATTTTGCGCGGCGGCGATAATTTTTTCCTTTTTAAGGCGGTATCCGATGACGCCGGTGGAGCTCATGACGGGGTTTATCAGAGCGGTCTTTTTGCCAAGCTCGCTAAAAATTTCATCGATATCGGCGATTCCTTGCTCCCCGGTCATCGAGTTTGCGTTTTTAGAATTTACGAGGATAAAATTTGTTTTAAGCTCCCCGCCCGCGCGCTCTTGCGCCCTTTTGAAATGCCTAATCGGCGCGGCTTGAAATTTATTGCTCGTAAAGATCGCGCTTACGGCAAAGGGCTCGTCCGCGCGGATAAATCCCAGATCGTTCCCCTCTTTTTTAAAGCCCGAATTCATGCCGTCGAAATAAAAGCCTTCGACGTTTTGCAAACCGCCCTCAAGCTTAGTTATTTTAAACATATCTCATCTCCTGTGGCTTGTATTTGCTGCGGATGAGTTTTTTAGTGTTGCGGATGCCCTCTGCCGTGCCGATGACTAAAAATTTCACCCCAGTACCGATGAGGTAGTCGCCATCTGGCATCGGGATAAAGCGGCTGTTGGGCTCTTTGATTCCCACGACGTCGGCGTTTGTAAAATCGCGCAAGCGAGTTTCTTTTAGGCGCTTGAAGCGGATCCACGAAAAATCGGGCACCGTGATCTCTTCGATATCAATGAGAGAGTCCTTTTTATACAAAAATCGCTCCAAAATGTTTTCCATATCGGGGCGCACGCTGATCGCAGAGAGCCTTTGTGCCGCGAGTTTGGACGGCGAGACGATAGAATTTGCGCCGAGTTTTTTTAGCCTCTGCGTGTCGCTGTCATCATTGCTATTTGCCATGATGAAGTAGGGAGTGATGCGACCAAGCTCCTTTTCGTATAGGCGCACCAGCGAGATTATTGCGATATTATCGGCTAAATTTGAAGCCAAGGTGATGACGCATTTGGCCGATGAGAGGTGGGCTTTTAGCATCGTGGTTTCCACGTGCGGCTCGCCTACGATGAAGTAGGGGTAGCGGTTTTCCTCGGCGATTTTGGCTAAATTCGGATCTGGATCGATCACCACGAAGGGTAGGTGGTTTTCGCGAAACTGCTTGGCAAGCTCAGCGCAGTAGATGTTGTTGTAACAGATAATGTAGTGGTTTTTGAGCCTTGCGATGTTATTGATCATTCGTTGTTCCCTAAGTAAATTTTGAAGTTTGCCGTTTTTTATGACCTCGACGACGACGCCCAGGCAAAACGAAAAGGTTCCAAAGCCCATGAGGATGAATAAGACGGTAAAAATTCTACCTGCGGGCGATATCGGCGCTACTTCGGTAAAGCCTACCGTCGTGAAGGTCATACCCGCCTGATAAAAGGCATCCACGAGCGAAAAGCCCGCTATAAAGACATAGCCTAATGTGCCGATTAGCATCATCAGCACAATGGTTATAAGCGGTAAGCGAAAAGGACGTAGCTGGTCGTAAATTTCTGTGTAGAGGTTGATGTCCGGCTTAGTCGAGCCGGACCAGTCGAGGAATCGCTTGATCTTGTCCAAAACAGACATAAATTCCTCTTTAAGAGGTTATTTTGATTGTTTTTTCATAGTTCGTAGAGTTGAGGCGGCGACTTTGATTCGTCTGGTTGAGCCGTCTTCTAGCTGAACGCGGATGGTGCGTAGATTGACCTGGAATTTCTTTTTGGTTCTGTTATTTGCGTGGCTAACGTTATTGCCTACCATCGCACCTTTGCCGGTGATTGCGCATCTTCTTGCCATAATAAATCCTTGATGATTAAAATAAATGGTGATTATAGCGAAAAAATTTCAAATTATGCTTAAAATCCGCTGCGGTTTAAATTTAGCGAAATTTATGACAAAACTAAGTAAAATTTCGCATCTTGAAATTTTAAAGGAATCTTAATGTATGTCGCACCCAGCATTTTATCGGCGGATTTCGGCAGGCTCGCGGAGGAAATTCGCGCAGTCTGCGAAGCGGGCGCCGATCTCATTCATGTAGACGTGATGGACGGACATTTCGTACCCAATCTCACGATCGGACCGCTTGTAGCAAGCGCCGCGGCAAAGGCGAGCAGCAAGCCTTTAGACATCCATCTGATGGTTAAAAACGTGCCGTTTTTCGTCGATCTTTTTTTGCCGCTAAAGCCGAAATTTCTTAGCTTTCACATCGAGGAGGAGACCCATCCGCTGCGCCTCATAGATCATATCCGCCGCAGCGGCGTCTCGCCCGCAGTCGTGCTAAATCCGCACACTCCGCTTAGCGCGCTGGAGTTTATCTTGGGCGAGGTCGATATGGTGCTTTTGATGAGCGTCAATCCAGGTTTTGGCGGGCAGAAATTTATCCCCTCGGCGCTTGAGAAAATTAAGCAGCTGCGCGAGCTGATCGATCGCAAAGGCGCAAAATGCCTCATTGAGGTCGACGGCGGCGTAAACGGGCTAAATATCGCAGATATCGATGAAGCCGGCGCCGACGTCGTGGTAGCGGGCAATTACATATTTTCTTCAAACGACTACGCGGAGGCGATCCGTGCGCTTAAAATTTAGGCGCGGCACAGGGGTAAAATTTTGACGCATAGAATCGAAAATCTCATAAATTTACTGGCTCAAAAGAGCATAAATTATTACGATTTTATCTCAAAAGCAAGCGATATTGCCGAAATTACCGAGCTTTTCGAGCCAAAAGACCTCTCGATGTGGCGGGCGCTGGGCATAGAGATAATAAAACTCGACAACGGCAAAATCACGCTCAAAACCCGCGAGACGGATATTTCGGATGAAATTTTTTGCTTCGTAGATATAGAGACGAACGGCGGGCTCTCAAACGGCCAGATCATCGAAATCGGCGCGATAAAAACGCGCGGCACGCAGGAGCTGGATCGCTTTGAAAGCTTCGTTTATGCGCCCGTCGTGCCCGAAAATATCACGGAGCTTACCGGTATCCGCGCGGACGATCTTGTGGGCGCACCGCCGCTAGCTAGCGTGCTGGAGCGGTTTAGGTTATTTTTGGGCGATAGCGTTTTTGTGGCGCACAACGTCAAATTTGACTACGGCTTCATCGACGCGAGCCTGCAAAAATGCGGCTTTGGAATGCTTTTAAATCGCAGGCTCTGCACCGTCGAGCTCGCGCGCCGCACGATCGAGGCGCAAAGATACGGGCTCGGCTCGTTAAAAGAGCTTTTAGGCGTACAAAACGTCCACCACCGCGCATTTAGCGACGCCGTTTCCTGCTTTGAAATTTTCAAATTCGCGCTCTCGCGCCTGCCGTGGAGCGTGCAAAGCACCGAAGACCTGATACTTTTTAGTAAGACCGCAAAGAGCCTGGCGCTGCCTAAGCCGCAGATTTCGGGGCGCGGCGAGGGCGAAATTTTATAAATCGCGCGCTGAATTAAGAGATGAAATTTTAGCGAAATTTCGCGTCGCCGTTTGAGAGGTAAATTTTGCGCTTTTAAGCGGCGGCGCTTTAATCTGCGCGGATTGCGGTAGCGTAAATTCGATCCGAGCGATTTTGGGCGCGCAAATCGGCGCGTATGGACCTAGATTTTGAAATTTTACCCTTGTCGTAGCGATTGAATGCGCACAAATCGCGGCGGCGCAAATTTAAAGCGCTACTGCGGCGAGATGTGATTGCGAGCGAACCGAAACGGCGCGAATTTAAGCAGGCGCAGTTTTAAACCGCATTGCGATCGCACCGGATTTAAGTGCAAATGCCCGCAGCGGCGCACTCCGCGTATGCCGGCTAGGCGGGATCACGTGATTTTAATTTGCTCGGGCGGGTGCGGCAGCGAGCGCTCGTGGAGCCTTTTTGCTTTCGCGGTTTTGATCTTTGCGGCGATAAATTTTGCGCCCGCCCGCGGTTTTACAACCTTGCTTCGGGCGAATTTTATGAGCGCTTGCAGTCGCGTGGATGCGCCCGAAGCGTCGCGCGCTTTAAATTTTAAAATTTAGCCTAGACGCGCGAATTCGATGCTTTAAACTCTAAAATCAATAAATTTTGCCCGCGCCTGCGCATCTTTTGCGTTCTAAAAGCAATAAATTTAGCGCGCCCGCACTGTCGCCGTAGATGCGCTAAGCGCGAAGGTTTTCTGCATTCGCCGCTTAGAATTTTAAGATTTGATTTTAGCTTGACGACCTGATCGGTACGTGCCCGTGCTGAAAATTTTAAAATGGAGCTTTATAAAATTTTGCGGCGCCGACCGAAAATGAAATTTCATAAATTTTTATCGTAAAACACAGCGCGATCGGAGCAAATTTAAACGCAAGCCCAGCTCTGTCGTAGCGGCGTACGGAGACCGCATCCGCACTAAATTTAGCGATAAGCAAATCCGCGATCCCAATAATACGAATTTACGCAGACACGGCCCGTTCCTCATCAAAGCGTCATCGGAAAGCTGAGGAGCTTTGCGAGCGAGCGGAGTAATGCGTCGCCGTCATCTTTGCAAGAAGCGCGATCTTGCGATTAAGCGGCCTTTTTTTGCCTCAAAATGGACATATCGCGGGCTAAAATTCGAAACGGAATTTCATAGGGCGGATCGCTGCTTTTAAATTTACGTTGCAAATTCCATAGGCTACGAATACGGCATAAATTTTAAAATTCTGTCTGTTTTAATCACGCCTTGAGGTATGTATTGCGAGGGTACGCGAGCCGCTTGATTGGAAATGAGTTTTAGATCGCGCCTTGCGTATATAACGCGCGGCAAAATAAATTTTTGCGCCGTAAAATTTCACGCCGCTACGTCACCGCCGAGCCGCCCGCTGTCTTAACTCTCATCCGATCACTTCGTATCTTCAAATGCGCTAGAATTTCAGCAAAGCTACGTTTTAATGCAAAATTTATCTACTTACCGCGGTCTGCGGCGGATGAAATTCTGCTTCCCGTCGTAAACTGCGCGCGGTATTTGCTCGCCGCGCATGCGCGTCATAGCCCGTATCCTTGCCGCAAGCCGCCGTTTTACCAACGTCCATCGTTGTGGCTCTCGCCTGCTTCTTCGCGTATATTTTTATGCCTTGTAAGCTGCGCATCACCGCATCTGCGTCAAGATTGCGCCGTGCCTTTAAAGCGCACAAATCTATCCTGTATAAAATTTCGCTTCTTCGCCATGCTCGCCTCCTGCCGCACTTTGTCGTGCTTGTCTGTTGCGAGCAGTCGCCGCCTTATTTAGCGACCGCACCTGCCGCGCATACACACTGCACTCTCTGCAAGCTTTAGCGCCCGTGTCTTGAAATTTCAGTCCAAAATCCCTATTTGGCGCTGCGCCCTAGCAGAAACAATCTCACCGCTTGTTCGGCGACGCGGGCTAAATTTTGTGTCGCGGTCTCTTTTTCCATCGCGCGCTCAAGGCTCATCGGTTCGTTTAGGATGCAAAAAAATGCGCCTATACCCCGCTCATTACAGCCGCCGGCACAGGGCGAGATGCCGCCTGCCAGCGCGATTACGGGCACGCCGTAGGAAGCGGCAATCTTTGCGACACCGCAGGGGGTTTTGCCCATCGAGCTTTGAAAATCGAGTCTTCCTTCGCCTGTGATGACGAGCTCGGCGTCTTTCATATCGCGATCCAGTCCGATCTCTTCGGTGATGATGTCGATGCCCGGCTTAAGCGTCGCGTTTAGAAAGCTCACAAAGCCAAAGCCTAGCCCGCCGGCAGCTCCTGCTCCGGGGCTATTCCAAAGCTCGCGTCCGAGGTGCTTGCTTACGACGCTTGCAAAATTTATAAGTCCTGCATCGAGCTGCTTTACCATCGCTGCATCCGCGCCCTTTTGCGGAGCGTAAATATATGCCGCGCCGTTTTCGCCAAAGAGCGGATTATCCACATCGCAGGCAATAAGAAACTCACACTCTTTAAGATGCGGCAGCACCGAAGTGCAATCTATCGTGGCGAGTTTAATCAGATCCTCGCCCGCTCCCGCAAGCTCTGTGCCATTTGCATCTTTAAATTTAAAACCGAGCGCGCGTAGCATCCCCATGCCCGCATCATTCGTAGCACTTCCACCGATACCGATGATAAACTTTCGCGCGCCGTGTGCGATCGCATGCGCTATCATCTCGCCAAAGCCATAAGTGCTCGTTTTTAGCGGGTTACGGCGCGATTTTTCGATGAGTGGCAGACCTGATGCGGACGCCATTTCTAAGATGCCTAGCTCGCCTTTTAAGGCGTAGCGCGCGGGCGTTTTTTCGCCTAAAGGGTTTGCTACGATAACGTCCATGAACTTAGCTTTTAGCGCGTCGGCAAGGGCTTCAACGCTTCCTTCGCCGCCATCTGCGATAGGTTTGATGAGCACCTCGCAGCCTAGCTTTTCGATGCCTGATTTTACGGCGTTGCCCGCC
Organism: uncultured Campylobacter sp.; assembly: GCF_938045595.1. Classification (GTDB taxonomy): domain Bacteria; phylum Campylobacterota; class Campylobacteria; order Campylobacterales; family Campylobacteraceae; genus Campylobacter_B. The sequence continues at coordinate 9,621 of NZ_CALIBB010000123.1, read as the reverse complement.
TCAAGCGAGCTAAGAGAGCCTTTAAACGAATCGATCACAACCAAAACTTTCATAAAATTCCTTTCAGACGGGGCTTGCGCGGATATTGCGAAAGCCGCTTTTTAATTTGGTATTTTAATAAATTTAGCCCTAAATTTAGCTTTGAAGAGTTTACGCGTCGCTGTATTGGGAAATGAGGAAAATTTTAAACCGCCGCCGTTTTAAACGGCAAGGCGCGCTCGCGCGATAGAATTTAAGCGGCGAGGGCAGAGCGCTTGGGGCTGTGTAAATTTAGAGCAAAAAAGCCGACCCGCCCCGCGCAGTAAAATTTAAAGCGCGACGGCGGGCTTTTATTGCCCTAAATTTAGAGCCGCTAGATCAAAAACAGCGACAAAATCCACACGCTGATCATACCCGTAATGCCCATAATTAGGGTTAGCATGGTCTGTGTGCGGTAGCCTTGCTGCGGGTTCATCTTGCTGAAATTCGTAACGACCCAGAAGTAGCTATCGTTAGCGTGCGAAACGGTCATTGCGCCCGCTGCGATCGCCATTACGACGAGCGCGCCGGACATTTCGGAGGTGAAGCCCAGTACCTGCATCAGCGAGCCGTCCGCGTTAAATGCGCCCATGATCGAAGCGGTGGTGATGATCGCCACGGTGGAGCTTCCTTGCGCGCTTTTTAGGATAGCCGAGATTAAAAACGGAAAGAAAATCCCCGCGGCCTTAATCGCGGTCGCATTGTCCTTGATATATGTTACGAAACCCGCTTCGGTGATGACCTTGCCCAGCACTCCGCCCGCTGCGGTGATGAAGAGGATCGGACCTACGATCTTTAAGGATTCGTTTGTGATCTCGTTAAATTCGCCTAATTTGCCGGTTTGTACGAGCAAAAATACCGCAAAAACTACGCCCAAGGCTAGCGCAATGATAGGATTTCCTAAAAATTGCGAAATTTCGCCTGCAAATCCGCCTACTTTTAGGATCTTGGCGACGGAGCCCAGCGCCATAAATAGGATCGGCACCAAAATAGGGGCTAAGCTTAAAAATCCGCCTGGCAATTTGCCGTATTGTTTAAGCAGATCGTCGTAGCTTTTTGCGATGACTTCATTCGCTTCAGCCTCGCTTATATGGACATTTTTAGCGACTTTTTTTGAAAAAAAGTATGTAGCGATCAGCACCGGCAAGGACACTACCGCGCCCATTGCGATTACGAGCAGTAGATTGCCGCCTAGACCCACGGCGCCTGCTGCGGCGATCGGTCCGGGAGTCGGCGGGATGAATACGTGCGAGGCATAAAGTCCGCCCGAGAGCGCTACTGCAAGAGCGACCGGATTTTCGCCGATTTTTTTGCTGATCGCTTCTCGGATCGGGTTTAAAACGACGAAGCCGCTGTCGCAAAATACGGGGATACCTACGATCCAGCCCATTATGAGCATCGCAAGCTCGGGGCGCTTTTGCCCGACTACGTTTACGACCATATCGGCGAGTTTGAGCGCCGCGCCCGTCTTTTCGAGCACGGTGCCGATGAGCGCGCCGAAGATTATGACGATACCGATACTCTTAAACGTGCCGCTGAATCCGTCGCCGATAATCGCGGGGATCTTGGCTAGCGGTATGCCCGCGACGATCGCGAGCGCCAGGGAGATAAGCATTAGCGCCAAAAATGGGTGAACGCCTGCTTTGGAGATCAAAAAAATCATCACGACGACCGCTATGGCGAAGCAGATGATTAACGCAACACCGCTCATAAAAGCTCCTTGAATGGATTTAATTTGCTCGCAAGCGGTTTAAGCTAAGCCGTTTGCGCTTCAAATTTAATGCGGTAATTTTAGCGAAATTTTAATATAAAGCAAGAAAGGCGGCGTTAAATTCATGAAAATTTATGTTTTATACGGGAATGATGGACTAGTCGGCGGAGTTTATCGGTTGGAATTTATCGGTTGGAATTTATCGGTTGGAATTTATCGGTTGGAATTTATCGGTGCCGCGCGGCGAGAGGCGGTTTAAATTTTAAAATTTGCAGCGTTTGGCTTGACACACGTTGCGCGGCGGCGGAAATTTTATCGCGGATCTGCCGTCGTGGCGCAGTAATGGGAGGGCGTGCGCTTGTACTTTGCACATAGGTTTAGCAGCTAAAGGGCGTGAGCTACGTGGGCGACTTTGCGGCGCTTGCTGCGGTAGCGGTGGAGATAGGGCAGTAGTGGCGGAAGTGGCGGTGAGGCAGCGGTGGCGGGACTTTTGATATACAATCAGCGATGATAGAATTTTGATCGCAAACTGCTTGCAGCAGCCGCGATAAAATTTTGATTGAGTATCTGACGATAGAATTTCATTCAAAAGCTAGCAATAGCGAAATTTTACGGCTCCGAAAACGGCAGGAATTTTACTATTTGAAAGCAATGTGGGGGATTATAGCTTTTTATACGATTTTTCTGCGAGTCTGCCGTGATCTTTTCGCAATTGTTTAAAATTCCAGACGGTATTTGCGCGGTCTATATATGACGAAATTTTACGGTTCGTGAAATTTATAAGAGCCATTTAAATTTACACAGTCGCTTAAATTTATAAACTAGCATCTCTTTTTGAGCGCTCTTTGCGCGCGTAAATTTTAATCGGCAGCTCTATCTAATCCGCAAAATTTTAGTTTTTGAAATTTTATATATTTTCGAGCTTGCGTTTTGGCTGAAATTTTGATCCACGACCTGATCCGCCGCCCCTTTCGCCCAGGTTTCGTCGAAGTTTTGTCCGTTTAAATTTGCGCTGCTGGAGTAAAGCCAGTCAAATTGCCTCAAAAACTCCTCGTGAGCGCACCCTTTTACGACGCGCACGGCCTTGGCGTTTGGGTATAAAAACGTTGTCTTTCTCGCGCGACGCACTAAATTTTTAAATTTAGCGGGCACGCGAGCGAGATTTTTTAGCTCGCTAAGCTTTGCCGTCGTTATGAGGCAGGGTTTGTCCGCCGCTCGGCGTTTTAGCGCGTTTATCTCGCGAAAATCCTTGCTCAAAAATCCCGCCGTCGTATCGGTCTGCGCCAAATAGATCATCTCTCCTCCAAATTTACGCCTTTTTCCTATCTTTAGCCAGCAAAAATATGCACGAGATTATGAGTGTAAAGCCCGCAAAATCAAGAAACACGAACTCCGTACCCAGCCAAAAATAGGCAAACGCCGCCGCACTTACCGGCTCGATGCACGCGATCATGCTCGCCCTGCTTGCGCCTATTATCTTTAGCCCCGTCATGTAAAAGCTAAACGCGCATATCGTGCCTAAAATCACCACCGCGGCAAGCGCCGCAAAGCCCTGCGCGTCGCTCACGCCGCCTAGCTGCCAAACCCGCGTGTAAAGCGCGAGCGCGCCGCCGCCGATGACCATGCCCCAGCCTAAATTTAGCGCAATGGGGTATTTTTGATTTAGTTTCGTTGGGATGAGGCTGTAAACCACGACGCCAAGCGCGCTAATCAGGCACCAAACCAGCGCCTCTGCGCTGATAACAAGCGAGCCCAGATCGCCGTGAGTGGCGAGTAACACGACGCCGAGCACCGCTAAAATAAGCGCGATGAGCTCGACCTTTTTAGGCGCGCGCCGCTGTAAAAAGCAAACGACGGCGAGGATGAGCGCGGGGGCGGAGTACTGGATCACGGTCGCGACGGCGGCGTTTGAGAGCTCGATGCCGCAAAAGTACGAATACTGCGTCATCATAAGCCCAAAAAATGCGTAGATGAGCAGCTGTGGCAACAGCGCGCGATCTTTTAACGGTGCAAAGGCTAGGCGCGGCGAGCGAATGACATAATACGCTACCATCGCAAGCCCGGCGAGGCCTAGGCGGTAGGGCACGAGCCAGTCGGCGCTGACGCCCTTTTGCGTGAACAGATACTGCCCGCAAACCCCGCTAAAGCCCCATAATACGCCGCCAAGAAGCGTGATGAAAACGCCGAAAAATTCGCTCTGAGATCTCATTTGCCGCCTTAAATTTAAAGCCAAAGTATATAATCTTATGCTTAAGCTGGGGTTAAATTTGGGGTTCTGCGGAGTTTGTTGGGCAATGTTTGCAACTAGTAGAATTTTGTAAATTTTAAAATTTGAAACAAATAAAGAGATGATAAAATTTATGAGGCTACGTAAAAATGAAATAAATTCTAAATTTAGCTTAACGTTCTTGATTTATGGAATAAATTTTGACATTTACGATATGCTAAAGCTTATAGTGTATTGCTTTTATATAAGTCGAATTTGGCTAAAAAACGGCTAAATTTTTCTAATTGGCAGTCTAATTATCGTTTTGCATTTTTGCGGCGCGGTTTTTCTGGGGTCGCTTAGGTAGATTTCGTGATGCGTCCTTTGCTCGCCAAAGTCCTTTGCATAGCCGTTTGCGGCGATAAACTCGTCTATTTTAGCAACGCTTCTGGGCTCGTCGTCAAAGCTACCTATGTGTAAAATTTGCGCGCAAAGCCCCTCATCTATCCTCAAAAACTCCGCTGCGCCGCAGTCTAGCTTTTTTTTCCAAGCAGCCTGCTGCACTGCCCAGTCGAAATTTTCTCGCGTGATAAAATCAGGCAGTCTAATCGCGCTAATCCAGCTAAAATCGCTCTTTCTAGCGTAGTCTGCAGCGCCGCAAGCCGAGCCGCTCTGTCGCCAAAACCCCTCTAGGGGTGGTACGACGTACTCAAAAAAGCCATCGATCTTATAATCGGTTTTGTAACTCATTTTTAGCGCGTAGCTCACGGCGTAAAGCACCTCTATCGCGCACTGATACGCGCCGCCTGATTCGTTCGGGTCGCCTTCGCCGCGGATGCAGACGAAATTTGCAGGCGAGACGGTTAAAATTTGCGGGACCTGTTTTGGCGCGTAAAGCTGTCTAAACTCTTTTTTAAAATCAAACATTTTATTCCTTTTGTGAGGTAAATTTCATAAAATTTTGCGCTAGAAGCGAAGCTGAAATTTTAAATGGTTGTAAAATTTTACAGCATTACGTGATCGCGCGTATGCGAAATTCTACGAAATTTTACGTTCATCGTAACTACTGCGAGAAATTTTGCCGCAAGCGCGTCAATGCGTCGCTACGCAATAAAATTTCACGCCACCCTCAAACAGGATATGAAATTTACTGCAAGTATTTGAAAAATTTTAATACATGCAGATAGATTTTATGCAGGCAAAATTTCACACGGGCGAAATTTCACGCCGCTATAAATATTTTAAAATTCCGCCGAAGCGCGCGGCTAAATTTAAAACGGCGCTTTAAATTTAAACGAGCGCCAGCTTCAGCACCTCTTCGATCCGATCTACCGGCGTTATTTTCAGATCGTTTTTGACCTCGTCAGGGATCTCTGCTAGGTCGCGCTCGTAGTTTTTGCGCGGGATCAAAACCTCGGCGATTTTGGCTTTGTGCGCGGCGATGAGCTTCTCCTTAAGCCCGCCGATCGGCAGCACCTTGCCGCTTAGCGTGATCTCGCCCGTCATCGCAAGATCTGCGCGCACCTTGCGCTCGCTTAAAATCGACGCGATCGCCGTGCTCATCGTGATACCCGCACTCGGTCCGTCCTTCGGCGTCGCGCCCTCGGGCACGTGTATGTGAAGGTCGAATTTGTTATAAATCTGCTCTGAGCTTTCGGAATTCTCCTCTGCGCCTAAATTTCGCGCCGCCGAGCTTTTAGACGCGCCGCCATTTGCGCGCAATGCGGAGCTTTTACCGCCGCGCGGGGCTTTTGCCGCGCCCGCCTTCGCGTCTTGAGCCGCTTTGAGCTTGCCCTCGTCGATAAGCACCTTTACGACGCTAAAGGCGATCTGCGCGGATTCTTTCATCACGTCGCCAAGCTGGCCCGTGATCGTCATCGCACCCTTGCCTTTGATCTTGACCGCTTCGATCTTGAGCACGTCGCCGCCTACCGCAGTCCACGCAAGCCCGTTTACGATGCCGATTTGATCGCACTTTTCGACTTCGTCGATCTCGAAAACCTTTTTATTTAGAAATTCGCTTAAATTTTTCGTCGTTACGACGATTTTTTTAAACTCTTTGTCCTTTAAAATTTTAACCGCGACCTTACGGAAGATCGCTGCGATCTGGCGGCGCAGGTTTCGCACGCCGCTTTCGCGCGTGTACTCTTCGATGATCTCGGAAAGGGCGGCGGGGTTGATCGCTACGTCGGCGGATTTGAGCCCGTGGCGCTGCAGCTCCTGAGGGATCAGATAGTCCTTAGCGATCTGAAATTTCTCCTGCGGCGTGTATGAGCTAAGCTCGATAAACTCCATCCTATCGCGCAGCGGCGCAGGTATGAGAGATACGTCGTTCGCCGTAGCGATAAAGATGATCTTACTAAGATCGATGTTAAAATTTAGATAGTAATCCCTAAAGCTCGAGTTTTGCTCGGGGTCTAAAATTTCAAGCAGAACCGCCGTCGGATCGCCCTTGTATGAGCTTGAAATTTTATCGATCTCATCAAGCACGATGACGGGGTTCATCTGATTTGCCTCGATGAGGCCTTGCACGATACGCCCAGGCATCGCGCCGATGTAGGTGCGGCGGTGTCCGCGCAGCTCGTTTACGTCCTCAAGCCCGCCCAAAGCGATACGGATAAGTTTGCGCTTAAGCGCGGTCGCGATAGAGTTTGCAAGACTCGTCTTGCCTACGCCGGGAGGGCCGTAAAAGCACAGGATTGCGCCGCCGTTTTTGCCGTCCTCTTTGCTCTTTTTGCCGCTTGTGCCGCGAAGCTCCAAAAGCTGCTTTAGCGCGAAATACTCCTCGATGCGCGCCTTGGGCTTTTTCAGGGAGTGGTGGTCTTTGTTTAGCTGCGCGGTGACGCCCTCGATAGACATCTTGTGCTTAGCAGTCTTTTCAAAAGGCACCTCCAAAACCCAGTCCAGATAGCTCTGCACTAGCCCCGCATCGGCGCTGTCCGGATGGAGGCGGGCAAATTTATCGATCTGCTTTTTGATCTCTTTGTAGGCATCCTCGCCCAAATAGGGCTTTTTGGCTTCCAGCTTTTTGCGGTATTCCTCGATCTCGACGTCGCGATCGGCGTCGCCGCCGAGCTCCTTTTGGATCTGTTTGAGCTGCTCTTTTAAAAAATACTCCTTGTTCGTCTTGTCGATCTTGGAATGAACCTTGCTTTTGATCTCCTTTTCGAGCCTCTGCGCTTCGATCTCGTCGGAGATGTAGTTGATGAGGTTGAAAAGGCGCTTTTGCAAATTGCTCTCGGTAAAAAACGAGTAGGCTACCTGCTTTTTTAGACGCAGTGCGCTTAAAATCAGATCGCAAACGCGCGCGGCGTCAGTGCCGTCGTCGATGGTCTTTAGCAGATCGTTCGGGAAAAAATGCGTAAGAGTGCTAAGCGTCTTGGTTTTTTCCTTTAGCACGCTTACCAGCGCGTCTAATTTCTGATCGTTGCCGCGCTCGTCGTGGATGATATCGACGGTAGCGACCAGCGGATCTTGCGAAATTTCTTTTACGATTTTGCCTTTTAGCGCGCCTTGGAATAAAATTTTAACCCGACCGTCGGGAAGCGGCACGGTTCTCATCACGGAGCCCACGACACCTGCGTTATAGATACCGCCAAAGCTTCTATCGCCGCTAAATTCCGACTTTGAGCTTACGACCATTATCATAGATTCATTTTTGGCGGCTAGATCGAGGGCTTTTTTGTTATGCTCGTCGCCGATGAAAAGGGGCGCTATCATAAATGGATATAAAAATAGCTCGTCCTCGACGATGATAGGCAGATCGCTAGGGAAGGTTGTATTTTGCATCAGTTGCATCGCTCCTCCTACTCAAAAATCGCGCGGTACCAAGGCGAGCGCGGTTTGATGATGTCGGTGCCGTTTAACGGGGACTCTTCGATGCGTTGCTCGTAAATTTTAGCAGAACTTTCGCGGTCGGTGCGCTGGTAAAGGTCTTTGATGTCGATATTTAGCTGATGCTCGGCAAGCCTAAGCTTTGTTAGCATCGTCTCAAGTAGCGGACGATACTCGCTCTGTGGATATTCAGCTATAAATTTTCGAATTTCGTCGATGCTGTTTAGCATTAGCTTTTGGTTGCGATTTGGGCGACTAAAGGAATCGAAATTTGCTCTAATTTTTAGAAATCTTGCGTATTCGATCTTTTGCGTCGTGCCGTAGAGGCGGATATATTCGTCTAGGTATTTGTTTGCTTTCTCGTAGTTTTCATCCTCCACAAAAGCCCACGCCATAATGAGTGTCATCTCCTCAAGCAGCGGAGAGGCGATGTGTTCGCTAGAAAAGCTAGTGTAGTGCTTCTCGGCATCCTCCATGCTGGCGTTATTGATATCTTCTAAAATTTTAGAATACCATGCCTCAGGGCTTAGATTAAAAAGCTCGCCGTCGCCCTTGCCGCTGCAGCCGCCGATAAACGCGATAAATAGGAGAGCGGATAGAATTTTACTTAGATTTGTCATAAAAAATCCTTGGAATTTATTTAGCTCGTAATTTTATAGTCTTTGAGTAAATGCAAGCTTAAATTCTGCGTTCAAATTTAAAAATGGAATTTCTTTAAAATTTTTGTACGTTCGGGCTTAAAAATCTTTGTAAACCAAAAAAATTTACGCGATAAATTCTAAATTTAAGTTTAACAATAGTATAATTAGCGCCGATAACGCAGAGTAAGTTTGCGTTTCCGTAATTTCAAAATTTTAAAGAAAGGATGTAAGATGAAAAAAGGTTTTACTCTAATCGAGCTGATCTTTACTATCGTGATTTTGGCGATTACGACGATGGCAATCCCTCGTATCGTCGCGCAAACCACCGAGCTAAATGCCCTTGCGATCAAAGAGGAGCTTGTATATAACGCTAAAGCTTTTATGTCTCGTATATCTAAAGCGCAGTGGGATAGCGCATACGCAGCAGATGCTAGCTGCGGAGGTGATGCAAGCTGCATGAAGAGAATTCTAACGGTAAATCCGTCGATGAAATCGGATAATAGCACTTTGGAAGCTAGGCCAGGAATTTTAAATGAGGCTAGTAAGCGCGAGGTCAGTGCTCAAGCTCCGGCTACAAAAAGGCAATTTGGCAGGGGTAACAATGCAATTTCTTTTGGAGGTGGTCGATATAATGATATCGACGATTTCGACCGGTTCACGACGGATATAACAGTCGGTAATTTGGTGGGTTCTAGTAGCAAGGGTGATTTTATCCTTAATACTAGGATTAATGTCGATGTGGATTATGTAACAGAGCCTTTTAGTGCGGCGGAGTATGCTACTGGTACTGATATAAGAGGTGTTCTTAGAGATCTACCTAACGACGAGTCCGCCGCCCCTACTAATATAAAGATGGTTAGGGTTGCTGCTACGGATCTAAACGACGCCGTAGCTAAAGATGGTACTGCCAAATCAGTTGTTTTAAAAGCATTTTTATCTAATATCGGCGTCGGCGTTCAGACAACCGTCACTAGACTACATAACTAATAGGAGCGCGAGATGAAAAGAGGCTTTACCCTTATAGAGCTTGTGTTTGTTATCGTAGTGCTAGGTATCATCTCGATGTTTGGCGCTGATCTATACACTAAGATCTATAAATCTTACGTGCATGTGCGGGCAGTAAATCAGCTGGAAGCTAGAACGCAAAATGCGATGATGCTAATAACAAATCGCTTGGAAGATAGAATAAAAAGCTCTACTATAGGCAGAGA
>NZ_CALIBB010000122.1 GCF_938045595.1 uncultured Campylobacter sp. | reverse complement strand
CCTCCAGTAAGCGGGGCAAATCCTGCGCGAGCCCATCGCTAATGTCCATCGCCGCGCTGATGAACTTCGCCGCCTTGTAAAAAAACTTATCGCGCAAGACGGGCCTGACGAAGCGCGAATTCTTTGAAATTTTTGCGCGCAGATCCTCGCGCAAGCGATATGAGCCACTACCCGGCACAGGATTTTCGCCTGCAGAGCTTTGCGATGTAGAATTTTCGCATGAGAGGCTTTGCGCCGTAGGGCTCTTGCGATCCTCTCCGCTTCGTGACACGGAATTTTGCGCCGAAATTTCGGCATCCAAGCTCTGCGGCTCGACGTACGCAGGTAAAATTTTATCGTCCAGACTTTGCGGCTCAAAGTCCAAAATTTGCATTGCCGAAGTTTCATCATCCAGGCTCTGTAGCTTAGCATGCGCAGATGAAATTTTATCGCCAGAGCTTCGCACCTCATCGCCAGGATTTTGTGTCGCCGAAGCCTCGGCGTTCAGACCCTGCGACTCGGTGCTTGAGTTTTGCACCGACAAAATTTTATCGTTTCGGTTTTGCGTCTGCGAGCTAGCGGGCGAAATTTCATCTCTTAAAAGCACCGCCAGATCGCGCCCGACGCCGCCCAACTCGCCCGTATGCGCGATGAGATCACCCACGCGCGCGCCGCTGCGAAACACGGGGCGCTTGCACTTGCCGATCAGGCTCACGCTAAGCGCGATGCGATCCGAGCCGATCGTGTCGCCGCCGATGATCCGTATGCCCCACTCGCGCGCCGTTTCGCTCACGCCCGCGCACAGCTCGTCGATCTCGCGCGTGCCGATCTCGCGCGGCAGTGCAAGCCCCAGCAGGGCGTATTTGGCGCGCGCATTCGTCGCGATCATATCCGAGATGTTTACGAGCATCGCCTTTGCGCCGATCTCGCGCAGGCTCAGCCAGCCGCGGCGAAAGTGCACGCCCTCGACAAAAAGGTCCTTGCAATACGCTCGCTCGCCGATTACGGCGCAATCATCGCCGTTAAGCTTCGATCTAAATTTCTCAAAAATATACCGCTCTTTATCCATACGCCCTCCGTTAAATTAGCGTTACGCCGCAGCCGCGCGAAAGCTAAGAGACCCGAATTTGCAGGCCTTTGTTTTAAATTTTGTCGCGCACGCGCAGCAGGAGTTCTACGCTCCGCTTTGCAAGATTATAGCGTAAATTTAGATTTTCGCCGCGCGAGTTTGGCTGCGGACTTCGGTGCGGCTCGATAGCAAAATTAGAAATCGCGTGAGTTTTGAGGCTTTGGTGCGGCTCGGTATGACTACTTGATGCGGACGGAAGTCTGCGATAAAACGGCGCCCGAGGCTATTTTTTGCATGCGCCCGCCTACGCTCACTCGCACAGATGACGGCTCTTTAAAACGGCAAGCTTGAAATTTTAAAATTTAGCCGTAGCCGCAACGAGATTAAATTTAAACGCTGCGTAAGCGCAGTAAGTCAAGTAAGGTTTTTATCAAGCCGCCTACGACAAAAGTCATATCTGATATTTGAACGCACGCGGCTGCAAAAGCTGCAATGAAATTTGGAAAAATTCCGAAGAATTAGAAAAAATTGAAGCTACTTAACGCTCGCTGTTAAGACTTCTGCTCTCTTTCTCTCTTCAAATCCCGCTTCAGGGAAAACATTATTAGCGTATTTGCGCTACTACTTTCAAAAATTTGATTGTTATTTTTTAAGATCCTCGCTAATCTGTTCAGGATGTTTTATAAAGTAATCCACTTCATACCATTTTCCATCTAGAAGTCCGTTCATATGCGCTAAATATTTTTTCGCTTGGTCTGCATTATTGCACTCTTTATCGTTGATAACATCCTTTGGCTGCATTTTCTCGCAAAGCTCCAGTTTCGCTTTTGCTTCTAACGGCGCAAGCAGATAATCTGCAACCGTTTTTTTAGGCTCGTCTTCCTTGCATCCGGCAAGACCTAAACCTACGATAGCCGTAAGGCTCAACAAAAAAATTCGTCTCATTTTTTCTCCTTTTAAATGGTGCCTAATTGTATATTTATTAAACTTAATTTTCGTTTTTTAT
>NZ_CALIBB010000121.1 GCF_938045595.1 uncultured Campylobacter sp. | reverse complement strand
AAATCGCTTGGAAGATAGAATAAAAAGCTCTACTATAGGCAGAGAACTTAGCTCAAACCAATTTGTGCCAATTAGCGCTTTAGATGATCCAAAATACGATATATTAGAGTGGATCGGACAAAGCGTAGAGACGAGAAATATAAATAAGAGAAATCCGGGCTGGAGCGGCTTTATGTCGATGTCTCAGCTTCGAGATATCAAATGGAAAGCGGATGCAGATAAAGGAGATGCCGGCTATATCGCGGATACTAGAGTTGCGTTTAATATGGTATCTTTGGGTAGCGACTTCCCGGAAGTAGCTAAAATAGTTAGGAATTTAAGGGCCAAGACATACAACGTCCCTTCTGTCAATTACGAGGTCGCCGTTATATTTGGGATAGTCACGAACGACGCTTCGCCTACTAGCGTAAATATAGGCTACGGCTACGATAGAAAGGTCGACGTGAACGGTAGCAACCGCGTACTAATCGCCGTAGGTAGACCTAGCATTGCTGGTAGTGGTAAGATACAAGGCGAAACTATCAGGATAAATCAGTATCCGCTTAATCCAAACAACGATAACTCGCAGGAATTCTCCGAGCAGTACTATATAGCTCATAGCGCTTACGCGATTGTTCCCGCTCAGGTCGTAACATATACGAAAGACAATGCGGGCAATTTGAGTAAGAATTTTAATCTACTTTTTAAGTATAACTATCGTCCTTGGAGCACTGCTAAAGATGATGCGAACTCGTATGATAAGGCTAGCAGTGCGTTACTAGCCGAGGACGTGAGCTTGTTTAGGTTTAAGGACGATAACGGCGCTGTCGCGCTTAAGCTATGTATGAGAGACGACGGCAGAAATTTTGATCCTTCGGAGCTGGATCTAAACGTTTGTAAAGCACAGGTGGTGTACTAATGAAAACTATGCAAAAAGGCTTTGCTCTAGTAGCGGCCATATTTTTTATCATCATTGTAGCGACTACGGCGATTACGGCACTATCTATAGCGTCTATGACGGCTCGCGACGTCAATAATATTCAAGGTAGAGAGCAGGCGCTACTGCTAGCTCAGAGCGCTACGGAGTTAGCTGTCCTTGCTATGCAAAAGCATGAGTATCTAACTACCGAGCTTAAAGAAAAGGGTGCTACTGCTACGACTAACCCTACGTTAAATACGATTACGCTTGAATATCCGTCAAATGATCGAGCTCAAAAGATGTTTGACATCACCGTGACGTTCGGATATTTTGATAAACAGCTAGGTGCACCTGATGATCATACCGTCGCTTATAGTAATTTTGGGCAAGGCTCGTCCGAGGCGCTTCCAAGTGGTAGGGGTGTGGGTAAAATTCTAAGTCACGCCGCACTCGTGGATGTAATAGTGAAATCTAACGTAGAAGTTATGGGTAGACCGCAGATCACATATCATAGGCGCACTATTCAAAAACCATAAAGCAAAGGAGAAACGATGAATTTAAATATCGTAGGTAAGCAGTTTGAGCTAACGGAAGCTATCAAAAATTATGTCGAAAACGCATTTGAGACGTTAGAAAAATATAATCTCGACATTATCTCGGGGCGTTGTGTAGTTTCTGCTGACGAGAAGCAAGGTAAAAAGGGCTTCGTGGTGGATTTCTCATTAAATTTAGCGCATCAAGACACTATCGTCGTGCGCCAAAAAGATAAAGATCTCTATGCTGCCGTCGATCTCATCGTCGAGCGCGCCTCAAAAGTTCTACGCAGATACCACGATAAGGTAAATTCTCATAAAAATCGCGACGAGATGAAACAAAACGCCGTAGATAATGCGGTCGGTGCCAATAAGCCAAATTTAAACGATGAAGTTGATGAGATCGTCCCTACCGAGCTGGATCTATATAAGCCGCTAGAGATCGATGAGGCGCTAAATAAGCTGAAAGAAAGCACCGATCAGTTTTTGGTTTTTAATGATATGGATGCCAAAATGCGTGTGCTTTACAAGCGTAAAGACGGTAAATTCGGTCTGTTTTAGCTAAATTTCATATTCGGGTATTTGAAATTTCAAGCGCTCGAGTTCTGATGAAATTCGG
>NZ_CALIBB010000120.1 GCF_938045595.1 uncultured Campylobacter sp. | reverse complement strand
ACGGGGTGGTTGCCCGTGGAGAAAAACGTCCCGTTGTCCATCAGCAAATACCGCTCGTCGGCCGCGATGATGAGGATTTTTTTATCGCCGTCGTATTTTTTCTCGTAATTAAAATCCGCCAGATCGCTCACGGGCGCAGTAAACTGCGACAGCGAAAACGGCGACGGGAAAAACGCGCCGTGCTCGGCGATATCGGGAGTCGGGAGTTTTGATAGTTCATTCATTTTGTCCTTTTTTATTGATTTGAGCCCGGATTATATGCGGTTTTAGTTAATATTCAGCAATGCTTTACGCCTTAAATTTGGCTTTATTTTGTCTTTTGCTTTCGGACTTAGGGTAAATTTACCCGCATCCTGAGGATAAATTTGGCTTGCGAGTTTAAATATCGGATCGGTGAGCGCGTTAAATTTGCTAGGCATTTTTATATGTCTTTAAAAAACGGCGTCGCATTTTTCGCGGAGGAGCTTAAATTTGACTAAAATTAGCGGCCAAATTTGCCTTTTTGGGTCAAAATTTACGATAGCCAAAATCTATAAGCGGTGCCGAAACGGGCGCGACAAGAAAACCAATAGGCGGCGTCGCGCCTGCTTCGTAAAACTGCGGCGGACTGATGCCGAGGAGCCGCTTAGTGCAGCATTTAAGCCGCCACGCAAAAAAGATGAATTTTATCTTTTCACGCATGATGATTTGCGCCGCATCTACAAACAAATGAAGCTCGCAGGCTCTTAGCGGTCGGCAGCGCTGCCGCTACGCCGCTTAAACCTGCGCGGATCTAAAATTTTATAAATTAAAATTCCATGCCGCGGACAATTTAAAATTTTGCGCTTCAAACGATCCGTAAATTCCGTGCTTCAGGCTGCGGCGATTAGGCCTTAGCACTCCCAGCGGTGCTTTTTCATACAGACGCGCTCGCCTCTAAATTCCACGCCTTCGGCCTCTAGCAGTTCGCGCTGAGCCGCAAAGCTCGCCGCCAAGGCGTCCTCATGATTTACGACGCGGTGGCACGGGTAGTCGCCGTAGAGCTCTGCTTGCGAGAGCACGCGCCCCACGAGCCGCGAGTGAGCGGGCAGCCCGATCAGGCGCGCGATCTGCCCGTAGCTAGCGACCCTGCCCGCGGGGATCTCCCCCACAAGGGTAAAATTTCATAGATCAAATTTTGCGTCAAAACCATGGCGCGATTATACTCTTTCGCGTTTAAATTTGGGCGAAATTTCACTAAATTTAACCTCGTGTCGGCGCCATGAATTTCATTAAATTTAGCCGCGTTTTTAAATTTTACGACGCGGCGCCTCGCCGAATTTGAAATTTAGTAGTTTTAAATTTTACCCTGCCGAGACCTGCGCGCAAGCAAAATTTAAACCGGATATTCAGCCCCTCTTTATATGTAAAGGAATATAATTTCAAAACAGATATCAACTTTGATTTAAAGGAGAAAAGATGCAAAATCAAAGACGAGACCTACTAAAGGTAGCCGCTTTGGCGGCGGGCGCTGCGATGCTCGGTACGAGCGAACTGGCTGCGAGCGAAAAGGCGTTTAAGCTCTCTAAGCGCGATCATAGCAAGCAAAGAGCGCTGCTGCTCTCAAGCTCGGGCTACAAAGACACGAAGTATCTATCGCACGCGGTGTCGTGGATCGGTAAATTTGCACAGGAGAACAACCTCGCGGGCAAAAAGATCGTTTTCATCCCTTACGCGAGCCTACGCAGGAGCTACGATGAATATGAAAAGCGCGTCAAAGAGGCGCTTGCAAGCTTAAATTTAAACATCGTCGGCGTTCACCACGCTAAAAACGCCGCGAAGGAAGTTGCGAGCGCGGATTGCATATTCGTAGGCGGCGGCAACACCTTCAAGCTCGTGCACGATATGTACGAAAACGAGCTCATCGCGCTAATCAGCAAAATGGTCGAGGACGGCACGCCGTATATCGGCTGGAGCGCGGGCTCGAACGTCGCGGGCGCTACGATGATGACGACGAACGATATGCCGATCATCGAGCCTGAGTCGTTTAATACCTTCAATATTTTCCCGCACCAGATCAATCCGCACTTCATCTCGGGCAAGCCTGCGGGGCACAACGGCGAGAGCAGAGAGGAGAGGCTGGAGGAATTTTTGATCGCTAATCAAAAATCGACCGTTTATGCGATGCCGGAGGGTACGGCGTTTTGGCTAGAGGGCGAGAAGGCGACCGTGCTCGGGCCCGCCGCGGTTCTAAAGATGAACTATAAGCAAAAGGTTAAGTTGATCGAGCCGGGCAGCTCATTTAAGTATTGATCGCACCCGCTTAAATTTAACCGAGAGGTGCCAGACGGCACTGCTCGTTTGAATGCGCGAATCGTTTAAATTTTAATTGCGGCGCTCGGCTAAATACGGGCGCCGCTTTTAAATTTACGCGGCAAAGCGCGTTTTGCTTATGCGAACGCGCGATCAAAAGACAAGCATCGATTTAAAGCGGCGCGCGATCACCGAGGCCATAAAAAGTAAAATTTAAAACGCAGATAAATGCCCCGCGTCCACCTTCTTATGCCGCTCGGTGATTTTATTCCGTATATCGCGGACATCCTTGCCGGCTGCGGCGGGACGGTATATTTGCAAAAAAGAAGCGCCTATGGCGCCGCCAAAGCAGGTTCGAGTAACCGCCGAAACTTAACCGATCTAAGGCAAAGCTTAAAATTTTTATATCGCTAGAATCGCCGCAAGAGCCCGAATTGCCTGCAAAGGTATTTTACGACGATATGTATCGAAGCATCATAGAAGGCACGGGCGAGCAGAGACGCAAAAAGCTATAGAGATGATCGCGCTGCGGCTAGTCGCAAAAAATTCGGGCACGGCTACTTGGGAGAATTTTCTCCGCGATCAAAGATAAACTCAAAACGACGAAACGATCGGTCGCGGGCTTGGCTGCGGCGCTTCTTTTTACAAAGATTATTTTTACGCAAAGCGCTGCGCGGACGGTAAAATTTTAAAATTTGATCTAAATAACGACAAACTGCCGAATATTACGACGCTATAAACGGGCGGCATCGATAGCGCGAGCAAAGGCGACGTCTACGCAAAAAACACTACTTCAAATCATACGCGCTTTTAGAATTTAATCGTTTTTCCGTTTTAAACGGCTTGATTATGCAAG
This sequence comes from uncultured Campylobacter sp., assembly GCF_938045595.1. Classification (GTDB taxonomy): domain Bacteria; phylum Campylobacterota; class Campylobacteria; order Campylobacterales; family Campylobacteraceae; genus Campylobacter_B. The sequence continues at coordinate 1,965 of NZ_CALIBB010000120.1, read as the reverse complement.
AAAAGGCGGCATCGCTCGCACAAGGGCGTCCATATAAGCAAAAATCACTCCGCCGCATCGTAAGCCGCACGATCTCAAAGCCGCACTTGCCGCCGCTAGTTTGCGCCGCTTCGCAGACGGCTCGCAAAGGGCTGTAAATTTCAAACGCCTGCAAATTTAAGCGTTTAGCCACTATGAACGATCCACTCAGACGCCACATTAGGCTTCATTGCAGGCACGGACGAGCCTGCGCGGCGCATAAATTCGTAACGCAGCGTGAAATTTCCGTCCGATTGCAAAGCTTGGGTTTGAGCTTAAATTTAAAAATCCGCCCCACCGTCGTAAGCTGAAATTTTGCGCGATTGTTTTAAAATACGTTTAAAATTTTAAGAGAGGAGCTCATGGCATTTTCGGATTTTTTCAAAAAAGGCGGCAAAAATAGCGCAAACGCCGCAAAGATCGGCAAGACCGCGCAAGAGCGCAAGGATATAAGCATCGAAATTTTAAAATCCCAAGGCGTGCCGTATATCGATCATCTGCCGCTACGATACGAGACGGACGAGGTCACCCCGCGCGAAAAGGACGAAGTCATCGCTCGCGCGATCTGTTCTTACGCGGCGATAATGTGCGCCTGCTCGATCAGAGACGAGGGCAAGCTCGCGGATGAGGGTAAGCAGGGCGCGCGGGACTTTCTTACGAACCGCTACGGCTGCATAGACAAGCTCTCGCGCATGGAGCGCCGCGTCACGCAGGGCGAGGCAAGCCGCGACGAGGCCATAAATATGGGCTGGAAATACGAGTCGCTGTGGGCGCTGATGTGGGCGATGGGGCTCGTGGAGGAGCTTAGCTTTCCGAGCGAGATCTGCGACTGCGCCTTTGTGATGGACACCTTTAGCAGCGGCGATTTTTCAGCGCGCGTGAAGCTGCGGGGCACGGATGAAATTTTGCAGGCGCTCGATCTCATCTACCGCTACCACTGGGCGTGCGTCAATGCCCGCGTGCACGGCTCAGACTGCGCGGGGCTCGACGAAGAGGTCGTGATGGAGAGGCGCGGCGGGCTAGAGTGGCTATGCTGCAAGGGGGCGGAGAACGATAATCTGACGGATGAATATAATGCGTGGGATTATCCGGACTTGAACACTTAGCGACCCTTTTTTCCTTTATACATCGTTAAAAATTTCGCCGAATTTTAATTGCGTATTAAACACTAGACTTATGACAAGCGGAGTTTTGCGACTTCATAAAATGAAAAAATTTTATGGTTCGGCGCCACTAATCTTTGTGTTTTTCTTGTGTTGGCAGAACACAAAGGCGCAGGGGACAGAATAAAATCTAGATGTATTTCTAATTCTTGCCTAGAGTGCGGCTTTAAATATATAATTTGAAAGCCATGTATAATCCAAAATTAGCTATAATTAAAACTAAGAAAGGTAAAAAATGGGCTACAAAAAAAGCATTTTACTCAAAAACATAAGATTGCTATCTATACACAAAATTAAACTAATTTTTATGAAAGATGACGAAGTAAGATGAACGTAAATACAATAGAAAATATTAAACAAGAAGCTGAAAGATTAAAGGAAGATTGTATATATTCTGCAAAAGGACATTTTGAAAGCGCTAAATTTTGGCGACGTCTTTATTATTGACTAATGATATTTTCAATCCTATCACTTTGTTTGTCATTTACACTCACCTTACTAGATAGTCAATTATGTACAGTAATTTGCGGTATAATTTCTAGCTTTATAACAGTAATTCTAATATTCTTAAATCCGCAAGAAAAATATTTATCTCACCAAAATAACGGTAATAAATTTTTATCGTTAAGAAATCAAATAAGAATTTTTAATGATATTGAAATAAAAAATTCAAATTATATAGATGAATACACTAAAAGATTAATTGAATTTAGTAAAGAAAGAAATTCTTTAAATGAAAATTCGCTTCCTATTGCCGAGACTGGTTATAAAAATGTAAAAAAGC
>NZ_CALIBB010000119.1 GCF_938045595.1 uncultured Campylobacter sp. | reverse complement strand
TTTAGATTTTCATACCGCCGCATTACGGCGCCTGTCGCGCGAAATTTTATCTCGGCGGCGATAATTCTAGCGCGTATACGGTCCTGCGCGGCGCGCAAGCAGATCCGACCGCCAAAGCCCAGATCCGCTTAAATTCAAAATTCCAAGCCCGCTCGGGTTAAATTTCAAACCTAGAGCCCGTTTAAGGCGCGTGCAGGGCGAGCATAAATACGCGCGCCGTCCAAACGGCGCATAGACGAGACGATCCGCCTCGCCCTATCGCGCCGGCGGACCTAGATAAATTTCAAATGCGCCGGCGATCCTGCTGCGACGCACCGCGACATGCTTTTGCAAATCTCGCGCTGAAATACTAATTTGCGACTTGTATTTCGGCGGCATGCCGCGACACGTTTTTGCGAACAGCTCGTTTGCGCGCGGCAATATCGGAGCCTGCGCGAGCGACATACTGCGGTTTTACGAATGAGCGAAATTACCCGTCTAAATTTTACCCGTTCGCTTCCTGAGCGCTTGTATGCGCGGGTTCAATCGCGCTTTGATATTTTGATATACGGCACAGCATCTGCGACGCAAAATACAGAGGCGCAGCAAGCGTGCCGAGCGGTGCGGACGAAAAGAGCGACGGGAGTGAGGCAATCTTTTAAATTTTACTCTCGCAAGCATTAAAAAAATCCGCTGCATCACGGTTCGACTTCTTTTTCTGCGTAGCTCGCCGCACTGCCAAAATTTATCGCATGACGAAATCAAGTAATCTAATCGCGCAGGTTCTGCCAAAATCATCCGCTCAAATTTTAGAAAATCTCGCCATTTACTTTAAATTTTATCGCTAGGCCGCGCAAAATTCGCGTCAAATTTCATCGTCGCGCTAAGTTAAAATTTCGGCTCTTTTAAATTTTTGCTACGCGCAAACCCTCGCAATAGCTTCTTTTTTAAAATTTTAACGCACATTTAACTAAAAAATTCAATAATTTCAAATGTATATTTTACTTTTTTAAAGGAGAACATATGAGAAAAACTGCCTTTGTTTTAACGCTTCCGCTCTTTTTTACGCCCATTCTAGGCTTTGATGTAGCCAAACTCAACGCCAAAAAAGCCGTGCCTTACGAGCAAAAGACGCAGGAGTTTAGGCTGCCCGTAGGCATCGACGAAAACGGCGTCATAGACGAGGCGAAGCTCGGCGACTCGCCTTATGCAAAGACCGTCATCTACGGCGCGAAGCTCATCAACGAGACGACGAGGTATCTCGGACCGCAGGCAAAGGATGAAAAAATGCGCTTTGCGGGCAACAACCTCTCCTGTTCGAGCTGTCATACGAGCGGCGGCGTCGTGCCCGATCAAAGCCCGTTCGTGGGTATCTACGCGAGATTTCCGCAGTATGTCGCGAGATCGGATCAGCTAGTCACGCTGCAAGACCGCATAAACGGCTGTTTTCAGCGCTCGATGGCGGGCAAAGCGATCCCTACGAACTCCAAAGAGATGCGCGCGATGATCGCCTACATGCACTGGCTCTCTGCAGGATATGAGGTCGGCGTAAAGGTAAAAGGTCAGGGACTACCGAAAGCGCAGTTTTTAGACCGCGCGGCGGATCCTAAAAAAGGACGCGAAATTTACGCCGCAAAATGCGCCGCCTGCCACGGCGAAAACGGCGAAGGGATAAAAAACGAGGGGTTTGCTCAAAGCGGCGATTACTACACATTCCCCGCGCTTTGGGGCGATGACAGCTACAATACGGGCGCCGGTATGTATAGGCTCATCGAAGGAGCGAGGTATGTCAAAGCCACTATGCCTAAAGGGGACGCCTCGCTAAGCTGGGAGGAAGCTTTCGACGTGACGGCGTATATAAACTCAAAACCGCGCAAGATCAAACCCGATAGGAAGAAAGATTTCCCCGACCTAGACGTCAAGCAGATGGATATGGACGTGGGGCCCTACAACGACGGATTTGACGAGAACGATCACCGCTTCGGCCCATACAAACGCATGATCAAAAAATAAAATCAAACGCCGTCCTTGCGGCGGCGGAATTTTGACGTAAATTTAATGCGGCTCGGTTGTAGAATTTAGAGCAGATCTAACACTATTGGTGCGGATTTCAAAGCAAATTTACGATGTGCGGTATAACTTGAAATTTACTGTAAATTTGCACAGTACGATATGGCTCAGCGCGAGATTAAAATACAAATTTTGTGCATATTATTTCCCGCGCGCCCTACTCGCCGCTTTTGCCCGCTTTTATCATCTTTATAAATTCCTTTGCGAGCTTGGAGGGCTTTTTATACACGATCGAAAACGACACGTCCAAAAGCGGCTCATCCGCGACGTCAAAGAGCGTGATGTAGTCCTTTTGCGTCTCAAAAATGTACCGCGCGAAGCTGAAACTCACGCAAAGCCCCGCCGCAACCATCGCGTTAGCCACGTACAGATAGGAGGTGTCGCAGAAAATTTGAGGCGTAAAGCCTGCGTTTTCAAAGATCTTTTTGAAGTTCGATTCGCTTTTTAAAATTTTACTGCTGATTGCAAATTTATCGGATTTGAACTCGCTAAGCGCGATTTTAGGGTATTTCTCGGTAGAATTTATACTCGCTCGCGAAACAGCGGGATGAGAGGAGCAGACGCTTAGAAGCAGCCTGCGCTTTTTTATAAACTCACACTCAAGCCCCTCCGCAGAAAGCTCGCCGAAGTGCGCGGCATAGACGATATCAAGCTCGCCGCTTTTTAGCATCTCGATGAGCGCGGGTTCGGAGTGAGCGTGCACGACCCTGATGTCGGCTTTGGAAAACCTGCTGTAAAACATCGCGATGATCTTTTCGATAAATTTAAAGCTGGTCGAGGTCGCGCCGATTACGAGCTTGCCCGTCTTGATCGACGAAAGCCCGCGTATTTCGTTATTTAGCTCCTTATTGAGCCTAAGCATATTTTTCGCTCTGGCGATGTAAATTTCGCCCGCATAGGTAAGCTCAAGCCCGTTTTTTCTATCAAAAATTTCAATCCCGAGCTCCTTTTCTAAAAGCATAATGCTCTTTGAAAGCGACGGCTGCGCGATTCCAAGCTCGCTCGCTGCCTTTGTAAAGCTTTTAAGCTCCGAAATTTTTACCGCAAATTCCATATGTCGTAAACTCATATTTTGCCCCTTCGGTTGAAATTTTATAGCCTCTAGCTATTAAATTATATACCAAATAACATTTGACTTACATAAAGATTTAATATAAAATTACGATATTAATCTTTAAGGTTAAAAAATCTCTAAGTAAAGGGGCAAATATGCAGAGACGCGACATACTGAAAATGGGTATGGTAGGAGCCGGTGCACTCGCACTCGGCGCGGTAAATGCGCAAGCAAGCGCAGTGGACGCAAAGGACGTTAAATTTGACGAGGAGTGGGATGTAATCATCATCGGCAGCGGGTTTGCGGGACTTGCGGCGGGCTTAAAAGCAGCCGAGAAAGGCAATAAAGTGCTAATCCTCGAAAAGATGGGCCGTATCGGCGGAAACTCCGTCATCAACGGCGGCGGTATGAGCGTGCCGATGAACCCAGTGCAGGAAAAAACGGGCATCAAAGACAGTAAAGAGCTATTTATGAACGACTGTCTAAAAGCAGGACTTGGCATCAACCACCCCGAGCTTTTAAGCACCCTAGCCGATCGCGGCTTGGACGCGTTTAAATTCCTCGTAGATAACGGCGTGCAATTTAAGATGGATCACTGCGCGCACTTCGGCGGACACAGCGTCGCGCGCTCGATGCTAACTACAAATGATAGCGGCTCAGGCTACATCCAGCCGATGCTTGAAAAATTTGAAACGCTAAAAGATAAGGGCTGCGAGCTTCGCCGCCGCGCGAAATTTGACGACTTCGTAATGGACGGCGAGCGAGTAGCGGGCGTCGTGATCCGCGAGGAGTATAAATTTGATCCGAATCTTTACAGCGACGATCTTGAAAATACGAGTGGCACAAAAAAGACGCTCAAAGCCAAAAAAGGCGTAGTGCTCGCAGCGGGCGGATTTTGCCGCGATAAAATTTTCCGCAAGCTTCAAGATCCGCGCATTCCTGACGACGTCGATAGCACAAATCACGCCGGAGCTACCGCGGGCGTGCTACTAAAAGCCTTTGAGATCGGCGCGTATCCGGTGCAGGTCGATTGGATCCAGTTCGGTCCGTGGGCGAGCCCCGATGAGAAGGGCTTCGGCACCGCTCCGATCCTAACTCAGCAAGGCACCTTTAAATACGGTATCGCCGTGGACGTTCGCAACGGCAAGCGCTTTATGAACGAGCTTGCAGACCGCAAGACCCGCGCAGACGCGGAGTTTAAAATTTTACGCGAGGATCCGAAAGCCTATCCGATAACCTTCGCCGATACCAAAATGGCGTTTAAAGACCTAAGCGAAGAGATTATTTCTAAAGGCATGGCAGGCGGTAAGGTAGTGGGCGAATGCGCGAGCCTAGATGAGATCGCTAGCAAATACGGCGTGCCTGCGGATGCTTTAAAGCAGAGCGTCAAAAAATACAACGAAGGCGTTAAGGCGAAAAAAGACGAGTTTGGCAAGCAAGAAAGCGCGCTTAGCGAGATCAACGAAGCGGGACCTTTCTACGTCATCCGCCTCTCGCCGAAGCCTCACCACACGATGGGCGGCCTAAAGATCAACACCAAAGCCGAGGTCTTATCATCTAAGACGAATAAGCCGATCCCTGGACTTTGGGCTGCAGGCGAGATCACGGGCGGAACTCACGGCGCGAGCCGCTTAGGCACCGTCGCGATCACCGACTGCATAGTTTTCGGAATGATCGCGGGTGAGCAGATCGCTTAGCTAGTCTGAGCGCAAGCTCTTTAAAGCCTTGCTGGGTAGCTAAAGCGAGCTGGCAAGGCAGTTTTCTAAAAGGTTGTAAATGAAAAATTTCAGTTTTACAGCGCTGTTTCTGTGCTGTATCATCGCGACTTTGTTCGGCGCGCCGAGCGCTAATGACGCCAACGCCACGAACATAGTCGTTTCAGATGAGCTTCGGGCAAAATACAAAATCAAACCTCATCATGAGCATTTGTCGTTTGATTGCGTCGATTGCCACATAAATCAAGGAAGCGATCCGTCTAAATTTAAAAACATCGGCGACAAGGGTTGTATCAGCTGCCACGGCGACAAAAAGCAGCTCGCTTTGAGGCTTAAATTTATGGATACGCTCAAGGCTAATCCGCACAACTCCGTCCACGACGGTCCTACGCTATACTGCGACGAATGCCACAACGAGCACAAGGCATCTACGAATATGTGTACCGAATGCCACGAGCACGAAGTGCCGCAATGGATGGGGGTGACGCCATGAGAATTTCTAAAAAATTACTAGCGCTTATCATCTTAATAAGCGGTATTATAGGGTTTTTCGTCGTCGTGCCGGTGCACTATGCGCTTGAGAAAACGAGCACCGATAAATTCTGCGACGTCTGCCACGAGATGGATCCGATGGTGATCGCCTATCAAGACGACGTCCACTCGGGCAAGGGCAAAACGGGCATCAAAGCCCAATGCGTCGACTGCCACCTACCGCACGACAATATTGTAAAATACGTCTATCAAAAGGCCAAAAACGGCGTGCTGGAGGGCTACTCGCACTTCTTCGACGAGCCTGAAAAATTTGATTGGAACAAAAGGCGCGAAAACCGCGAGCACTATGTGTTTGACAACGGCTGCACGAGCTGCCACGCTACCGTGATCGACAGCAAGATCACCTCCGAGCAAGCGCAGCGCATGCACGCGCACTACAAAAAGCTCCTAGGCACTGAGCGCGAGCTTAAATGCGCGAGCTGCCACGTAAGCGCAGGCCACGGCATCGGGCTTCGCAACTACCTAGAGTACTGGCGACCGACGTATAAAATTTACGAAAAGAAGATGATGCAGGAGAAGATCAAGGCGAAGAAGGAATTTTTCGGCGACGAATACAAACCGAGCGCCGAAGAGCAGGCCTTTATGGACGCTTCTAGCGCGAAGAAATAACGCTTGAGATTAGAAGCGTTCAATCCACGCTTCAATTCATGCTCCGCCGCGGGTTAAATTTAAAGCTCAAATTTAGGGCTCAAATTTGATCCGCGGCGACTAAATTTAGCGAAATTAAATTTATCTCGCTTTTAATCCCGCTTGATCTGCAAGTAAAATTTTATCCTTTCTCATCTATTTTACGCTTTACGGGCGAGCTTTAAAATTTATTCAAATTTAAAATTTCATCGAAAGAAGCCATGCAAAAATCATCGCTTTTTTTGATATCTTAGCGCCGTATACTAGGGCGCAGTCAACGTCTGCTATATTAAGGGCTTAAAGACAAACATCAGTTTGCCGATGTCAGATATACAGTGTGCTTATTCTACGAAAT
>NZ_CALIBB010000118.1 GCF_938045595.1 uncultured Campylobacter sp. | reverse complement strand
TCGGCGCGATCTTTGATCCAGTAGTGCGATCGCCTTGCTTAAATTTATCGGTAGCTCGGTGTGGTAACTTGCTTTTAAAATTTCATAGCGCGAGCGCTGTTGAAATTTCTTTAAAGCGGTTTGTCATTTTTAAAGTGCGCGTAAATTTAACGCACATCGCCTTTTTTGTGGCATTTGTAGATTTCGGCTTCGGAATTTTATCCGGTGCCCGTGCGCGAGCTGCTCTAAATTTATAGCGGCACTTTTTTCGATACGGCAACGGCTTTTAAATTTATGTTCGCGGCGGTTGAGAATTCTATCTTTTGCGCAGATTTGTTTTTGCTTCACGCGCAAATTTTATCGTGATTAAATTTGTCGCTAAGGCGCAAAATTTTAAAATTTTGCCGCGCTAGCTTTTGGCGCGGAGCATAAATAATCCGCCGCATGAACGGGAGCGATCTAAATTTAAAGGATATCTATGAACGGCGAAATATATCTCTCGTGTGCGCTGTGCGTCGCGCTAAAATCAGCTCTGCGCGGCAATCCTAAGCCGCCGCTGCAAGATCAAAAATATATAAAATTTTTAAATTTTGAGTTTGCAAAGGAGCATTTCCGCACCGCAGAGGGCGCAAGCCGCGCAGCGCATGGTGGCGTAAACGACGCAAGTAAAGCTGCGGAGCGAAAAGATGCGTACGGCGCAGTGCAGAGCAGTGCGACGGACGAAGCCAGAGAAAGTGGCGAGGCAGTGAAACAAAAGCGCACGAACAGCAAAGAAGCGGCAAATGAAAAAGCGGCGAGAAAAAAAGGCGCCGACGAAAGCACGGACTTGCCACTTTTGCAAAAAGCGCGCAAATTTTTTACCGAGCAAGTCGCGCAAAAAGAGTGCGAGGACGAGCCGATCTCCGCACGGCAGCGTTGGATAGAGCAATGCCTAAAGCTCGGTCTGAAGGACGCGGGGCTTAGTATTTTAACTTTCGCAAAAAATAGAGCGCTTTTGGGCTTTTCGGGGATGAACGTAAACGGCATCGTTTGCCGCTTTGAGGACTTTAACGGCGTTTTTACGCCTGATTGGAAATACGATCGCGACAAAAAGGCTTGGTATGTGAAATACGTCGAGCGCCTTTGGCGCGGGATGCCGCGGGATGCGCTAAGCGCGCGCGATAACAGCGCAGAATTCGAGAATGTTTTAGTGCAGATCAGGGATTTTGCGAGCAAGATAGGCTGCGAAAACTTCGCGCAGACGTTTGATAATGCGCTTAAGACGCTGCGGGGCGAAGTCGCTGTGGGCGAGTATTACGCCGTTTCGTTTGCAGCGCTGCCGCAGCCGAGCTTGAGGGCGTTTGCCGCAGCGGGGATCGCCGATGTATTCGGTGCGATGGACTCTTGGGACGATGAGCCGCCGTCTATGGCGCAAGAAATGGGGCTCGGGGACGAATATGACCGCCTCTCGGACGAGCTCTTGGCTCAGAAAAACTTAGCGATTTTATTTGCGATAAATGGCTGGTAGAGCTTTGGCGCAAGAGCTAGAAAGCACGTTAAGCCTATTTGGCGATAAAACGGCGAACAGCGGCGCGCGAAATTTAGCAAATAAGCCTCGCGCGCCGGTTGCGGCACGGAAGGACTGCGCGCTTATTTCTGTGTAAGCACAAAGAAATTCGCACCGCTTGAGCATTGATTGCGCAAGTCATTTAAACAGCGACTGCAGCACTTTGCGAGCCAAATTTATACCGTTAAACAGCAAACATATGCCCGATAGATAGACTTACATCCGAGCCTCCACGCTTATTTTTACGTTCGCGCGCGTAAATACAGATCAGCAATATCTCAAAGCCGCCTGCGAGTAAATCGATATTTTTTCCGCTGCTTATTCTTTGCTAAAGCTGCTATCATAGACTTCGCTTCTATTTTTGACGCCGACTACCGGGATTATTAGCTTGTTATCTTTGATCTTGCAGATTATGCGGTATCCGCCGACTCTGTAACGCCAAAATCCCGTTAAATTATTCATTAAAGCCCTGCCCTCGTTCCTCGGATTTTCAAGAGTTTCTATCTCTTTTAGCTTTTTGAGTATCTTTACGCTCACGCTTTTATCTAACTTTTTAAGCTGTTTCAGCGCATTTTCGCTAAATTTGGCTCTCATATTTTTACGCTAAGCTCGCGTGCGGCTTCATCTATCGTAAAAAACTGCGGCTCGGGGTCATTTTCTATAGTTTTTAACTCTTCCACGGCGTCCATATAGTCGCTCATATCCTCCAAAAATTTCTTGATAGCCTCCTGTACGTAAAAGCTCTTCGTGCGTTTGGCGTCCTGTGCCAGCTTTTCGAGTTTGCTTCCTATATTTTCATCTAGTCTTACTGAGATTTGCATCATTTCCCCCTTTGCATTATTTGCATTACAAGTCTTATAGCGCAAAAATAGTAGATAAATTTTAAATTTATAAAGGCGTAACGGTAAATTTAATCAAAATTTTGCCGATGAAGTTAAATTTTTATGACGAATCCCGCTGTCAAAGTGAAATTTAGCGAAATTTAGGCAGTTAAATTTCAAAGTGAAATAGTCCAAATTGAACGCCCCCGGTTTAAATTTAAGTCTATCATTTGTTATGAGCTAGCCGATAGCTCCAAAGTAGTCAGAACAATCCGAGCGGCTAAATTTAACTGCTCAAATTTAAACCGTAAAAGCCTAAGCCTCTATCGTCGCGGGTCTATCAAAGGCCGTTATACTCGGCAGTTCGCCTTTAAATTTCTCGATCTGCACCATGCTCGTGTGCGCGGTGTTGCTTTGCGATAGCTGCGAGCTCGGTACGTCCTTGGTTAGCACGTTTATGTTGCCGTGCTTGCATAGGCTGCGCTCGCCCCAGACGGCCGGATCGTACCACGCGCCCTCGCTTACGATCACGACGTTATCTTGCGCTCGCTCGCTTACCAGCGCGCCGCAGAGGATCTCGCCTCGGTCGTTGTATATCCTCACTACGTCGCCCGTTTTGATGCCGCGCGCCTTTGCCGTAGCGGGGCTAATTAGCGCAGGTTCGCGGCCCGCGATCTCTGCGTAGTTGCGGATGAGCGAGCTGTTTAGCTGAGAGTGGAGCCTAAATTTAGAATGCGCGCCGCTGATGGCGATAGGATACTTGCTCACGTCGCCGCCCAGCCACTCAAACGGCTCCATCCACGTCGCGTGCGGCGGGCAGTCGGCATAGCCTAGCTTTTCGATCGCTTCGGAGTAGAGCTCGATCTTACCCGACGGGGTTTTTAGCGCGTTTTTCTCGAGATCGGCGCGGAAGTCCGCGTAGTTTGTGAAGTATCTCTTTTTCTCGTCGATTTTATCAAATTTAACGTAGCCCTTTTGCCAAAATTCATCAAATTTCGGCATCGCTATGCCCATGCCTTCAGCCTTTTGAACTGCATCGGCGTAGATTTCCTTCACCCACTCAAGCTCCGTTTTACCCTCGCTAAAGGCCTGCTCGTACTCCTCGCCCCATTGCGCGCAGATGAGCCGCGCGATCTCAAAGTCGCTCTTGCTCTCGCCTGCGGGCTTTACTAGCGGCTTAATCGCAAAAAGATATTCGCTAGTGGAGTTTGCAAACTCTATGTCCGTGCGCTCGCATTCTAGTGCTGCCGGCAGTACGATGTCGCTGAGTCTTGCCGTACTCGTCCAAAAGGGCTCCGTGGTGATGATCGCTTCTATCTTTTTCATCGCCGCGATCGCGCGGTTGGTATCGGGATGGCGGGTGAAGGTCGAGCCGTTGGCATTAAACATCACGCGGATGTGTGGCATGACGTATTTTTTGCCGTTGCGCTCGATTTCTTTGCCCGGCTCCATGATCGCGTCTATGAGCCTGCTGTTTGGTATCTCGTGGTATTTGGCTTTGGTTAGCTTACCTTGCGGGGCGATGTATTTTTCGTTTACCGCCGGGTTAAAAGCCTGAAGCTTTGGCGCGACGAAGCTAATATCTGCGTTTTTATGCATCTGATCGTTCATCACGTAGCCGCGCCCCGTCTTGCCGATGTCGCCTAGCATCGCAGCTAGCGTGATCAGCGCCCAGTACGCCATCTCGCCGTGGTGCTGGCGCTGGATAGAGTAGCCCGTGACGATGAGCGTGTCTTTTTTAGCCAGCGTATCGGCTAAATTTTTTAGCTCTTTTTCGCTTACGCCGCAAATTTTACTCGCCCATTTTAGATCCTTTTTCGCGCCGTCTTTCGCGCCGGTGAAATACTCCTTAAATTTATCAAACCCGACCGTGTAGCGCTCAATAAATTCCTTGTCGTAAAGTCCGTTTTCGTAAAGATAATCGCAAAGCCCGATCAGCATCGCCGTATCGGTGCAAGGGCGCACGGCGAGATAGTGCGCGCCGAAATACTCCGCCGTTTCGTTGCGGTAGACGTCGACGCTGTAAATTTTCATCTCGCCTTTTTTAAATTTATCCTTCATAATCTCGTAGTAGGCGTAGGAGTTGTGCATCGGCACTCCGATAGCGATCTTGTTTGAGACGACGGGATTCGTACCCCAAAATACGATCGTTTTGGCTTCCTTTACCACGCCCTCCCAACGCGTAGGATTATGCGTCGGATCGATAGAGCCCGTCACGTGAGGCAAAAACGCCGTCGCCGCGCCGTATGAGTAGCCGCCAAGCTCGCTCACGTAGCCTCCTAGCGCGTTTAGCATGCGCTTTGCGGTGCGCTGCGAGTGGCCGACCTTGCCTAGGCTACCCCACTGATAAAGCTGCCCGTATATGGCCTCAGAGCCGTATTTATCGAAGTTTTCTTTTAAAATTTTAGCGCTTAGCTTTACCGCTTCGTCCCAGCTAACGCGCACGAAGGGCTCTTTGCCGCGAAGCTGCGGCTTTGGATTTGAGGGATCGGCTAGGAAGCTTTTGCGCACGTAGGGGTATTTCACGCGCGTTTCGTTTTGGATGTGATCGCTTAGGGCGTTGTTTAGCACCGTTGGCATCGCGTCGCCCTCAAATGGCTCGGTACCAACGACCCTACCGCCGATGGTTTGGACGTAAAACGCGCCGAATTTATTCGCGCAAAGCCCCATCTGCTCGTCAAATATCGCCTGCGCCGCCGCGTCAAATTGTTTTGCCTGCGCTGAAGCCGCAGCTAGCGCACCTAGTTTTAGAAAGTCTCGTCTTTTCATAGTTTTTCTCCGTTAAATTTAAATTTGTTGGTTGATTTGGTTTAAATTTAGCGGGATTTATGAGGTTGAACTTTGCATCGTTTGCCTTTATAACGTATTACGCGACCTCGCGTCTTAGCGGTGATTTTACGAAATTTAGGCTTAATTTGCCATTTATCTATGGCGTCGCGATGGAATTCTATTAGAGCTAAGCACTAGACAAATTCCGCCGCGACTATTTGGGTCAAAAGTTATACGTAAGGCTTAGATTGAAGGTGCGCGGATCGCCGTAGATCATTCGATTAGAACCGATACCCTCAAAATAGCGCTTATCGGTTATGTTATCGACGTTTAGCTGCACATCTAGGTTTTTACTCGCTTTGTAGCCTAGCATTACGTTTGCAATCGTGTAAGCTTTCTGCTCGATCCTGCCGTATGGCGAGTCGAAATAAATCTTTGAGCGATACATCGCGCCTGCGCCGATTCTAAATGTGCCGATCTCATATTTTGCAAAAAGATTTGCGCTGGTGCGGGAGGAGTCGCTGGCGTAGATATTGCCGTCAGCATCTTTGGCTTTGTAGTGCGCTAGCCCCATGCTTAGGCTTAGTGCATCGGTAATTTTACCGTTTACATCCGCTTCAAAGCCCCTGCTGGTTACTCCGCGACCCTGCCTGTAAGCGTAGGAATTTGTGCCCGTGATATACTCGTCGGTGCGGATGCCGAGCTTATCTTGGATGATCTTAAAAACGCCCAGGCTTGCTTGCAGATCGCCGTCAAAATACTCGCCTTTGATGCCCGCTTCGTAGTCCTTGCCTTGGATGGGATCAAGATATTTATTGTTTTTGTCCTTGTAGGTTTGAGGTTTAAAAATACTCGTATAACTTGCATAAAGGGTATGATGATCGTCTAAATCATAGGTGATCCCTGCATATGGAGTAATTTCGCGGGTAAAATTTCTATTATCTGCTCCACCTGTAATTTTATATTTATAGTAACTCATCCGCGTTCCTAATAAGAGCTTTAAATCCTCGGTGATTGAGAGTTTATTCGCGGCATAAATTGCTTTTTGAATAGTTCGATCGGCATTATTTTGATCTACATACGGTAAGCGTGGATCTTCAATATGAAGGTCGTTAAAATTTATTCTAGTGCGCGCGGCATAAGCAAGGCCTGCCGGAGTGTTTCGACTATTCCAGTAGCTACTTACGTTATCAGATCCTTTTTTGTAAAGATTATACATCACACCAAATACAAATTCATGATCTTGTTCGAAAAATTCATAAGGGATATTCACATAGGCATCGATATTGTGGATATTCTCTTCGCGCTTGTTAGCATAAACGCTAAGATCGGCGACGTTTCCGATGCCGCCAGGGCCTACCCTGCCGCCATAATAGAGCAAATTTGAATCGGTATGAGCGCGACGAAACGAATAACTCAAGCTTAAACTCGCCTCGTTTGAGAAATATTGTTTAAAATCGGCATAAAAATCAAGCGTAGAGATGTCGTATCGCGTCCAAGGCTGAGAGAAAATTTTGTTTTTGCCGAAGTGCGTGCGCGTACCATCCGAGTTAAACGCGGGCATTCCGCCCCAGCGCGTGCCATGTCGGCGTAGAGTCTGATAAAATGAGTCAAAGCTCAGCCTTGAATCGTCCGTTACATCGATATCTAATACGCCATAAACGGCAGTATTGCGACGATTGTAATAGTCCATATAAGAGTGCGATCGTTCATGCATAAACGCTAGGCGTCCGCGCACCGAACCGCTTTGATTGAGCGGGCTTTGCACATCGGTTTTAAGCCCGTATTTGTCGTATGAGCCGCCGTTTAGACTTATATAACCTTTTGGGATGGTGGAATCTGCGTGCTTACGGATAAAATTTAAACTCGCGGCGGGATTTCCCGCGCCCGCCAATAATCCGTTCGCACCCTTTACTACCTCAACGCGCTCATATGGCAGTAAATTTAAATCGTTCGCCCCGAGGCTAAAACCTCCGAAGCTAGGCATCGAATCAAGCAGATAATAATCTATGCTAAATCCGCGCGCCGTAGGATAGAGCCTCTCATCCATACGCCCGCTCGTAATGCCCGCGATATTTCGCATCAGCACCTGATAATCGGTTATCCCCATATCTTTTAGTTTGGCTTCGGTCACCACGGTAAGAGATTGGGGCGTTTCTCTTACCGTAAGATCGAGCCTGGTGGTACTTTTAACGAGCTTTCTAGCCTCATAATCTCTGTCGTCGCGACGGAGCTTTTGGGTATCTTGCACTTCTATGGTGCCTAAGTCCTCCGGGGTGCTCGCAGTGGCGTTATTTTCCGCATAAAGTGAAGTTAGCATATTTAATACGACTACGAGCGAAAGAGATACTTTCTTCATAACTTTCTCCTTTTAGAATTTCTATTTTTTAGGGTTATGTAAAATCCGCAAATGCTTAAAAATAGGGGCGCAAGCCCCGCTAAAAACCATATAAGCTTCGTTATTGCGCCGTATGAGCCCGCATGGGCGCGACGAAAGCCGTCTTGAAGTTTGTCCGAAAAATCCGCATCATTTATAAAGTCCGCTTTTAAAATTTCGCCTGCATCCGATATCGTGATACGGCTCGCGTAAGGGCTTTGAAGCGGGTTTTGCCCCGCCTCGAAGCCGTATACGGTAAAAGCGCCGCCCGGACAGAGCGGAAAGGCGATATAGGTGGAGCGAAATTCTTTAAATTTAACCGCTATCCGCGCTAATGCCTCATCTAGCGTCGCAAGATTTTGCGCCGCTTTCATGCTTACCGCTCCGTTTGATGCCGCGACGGTGGAATTTTGCTCGGTCTTAAAATTCTGCAAGACCGCGCCGCATGGATTTGCGAGCGGCTTGTAAGTTACCGCCCTTAGCTCCCACCATGCTCCGCTTATAGCTATAGCAAACATTACGGGAATGCTCGCGACTCCGATTAGGCGGTGAGTGCCGCGCATAAAATATATGGCCCGATCTAGCCTCAGCGAGAATAAGTTTTGCCAAAATTTTTTGTAGATAAAAAAGCCGCTAATGCCGATAAGTAGCGCGCTAAGCCCCACGATACCCGTAAAAATTCTACCGCCGCGACCTAAAAACAGCTCCGCGTGCAGTTTGTTTATCGCGCCGATAAAGCCCTCATCTCGCGGTATAGGCGCGCCTTTTATCTCGCCGCTAAAGGCGTCCAGGTAAATTAGGGCTTGCTTTTGTAGCTTCTGCGAGGAAAGTCTGATTTTATCGGTCTTTGAAGCATCTTGCGCGATGCTCCAGCCCATGATCGCGTACTCTTTAAATTTGGAATTTATCTCGGATTGCAGGGTACTAAATTTCATTCTAACGGGGAATTTCGCTATGCTTTCTTGCGTCCTAAACACCTTATCTTTTAGCAAAACTTCATTGATCTGCTCCGCGTAAACTAAAACCGAGCCGCTTATAGAAATGATTATAAGGGGTATGCAAAATATCAAAGATAGCCACAAATGAAATTTGCGCGAGATTTTGCGAAAGGATTTAGACAAAATTTTCCTTTTTTTGAAAATTATTTTAATTAAGACGGCGTGATTTTAGTGAAAATTGTATTAAAGCATCTTGAAAGTCATTATAATTTTTTAGCTAAAATTTTACGGCGCAAAATTTGCTTGAATGATTTATCTATAGAAATTTTAAAAGCTATTTTAAAATTTTAAGAGCCGAGCGAATATTAAAATTTTCGCGCACAGGAGAGTTTAAATTTAAAGCAAATTTCGGATTTTAAAATTTCAATATCACGCAGGGTCGTGTTTGGGTTGCAGGCGTGGACGATCAACGACTCAAGCGGCTTGCAAATTCCGCACTCGCCAAAAAAACTCTGCGTTGCAGCGATTTAAATCTTTTATCGCGAAATTTGCAATTACGCGATTAAAAGAATTTACCGATAAGCGCATATCCCCACAGCGCGGCGTTGAGAAATAGGCTAATCATCACGGCGGTGCTTGCGGTGTCTTTGGCGCCCTTGGCTAGCGGGTGGATTTCGCTCGTGGCAAGATCGACCGCGCGCTCGACGGCGGAGTTTATGCACTCGAGCACGATAGTAAAGACTGCGCCGAAGATCAAAAATAGATTTAGCACCGCGCCGAAATTCCAAAAAAATAGCGACAGCAGAAGCGGGACGAACACGCAAAGCTCGAGTCTAAAGCTACGCTCGCTGCGAAGCATCTCGGCAAGACCCGCCATCGCGTAGCCCCAGTTGGCAAAAAATCGGTATTTGGGCTGATTGCGCATAATTTTCCTTTAAATTTAGTCAAAATTTCGTATAATCATACCAAAATTTTTGCGCCAAAGGCTAAATTTGAAACTGATTAGTTGGAACGTAAACGGGCTGCGCGCAGTGCTCGGCAAAGACGGCTTTGCGTGGCTTGCGGAGCAAAACCCCGATTTTTTGGGCTTGCAAGAGATCAAGGTGAGCGAAAAGGACGCTCCGAAAGGGCTTTACGAGCTCGGATTTTCTCAGATCGATCTAAATTCCGCCGCTCGCGCGGGATATTCGGGCGTGGCAAGCCTGGCTAAATTTAAAAGCGAGACGAGCAAGGCGCTGTTTTTCCCAGACGACGAAGGGCGCGTGCTGCAGCACCGCTTCGGCGATGTCGTGCTTTTTAATATCTACTTTCCCAACGGCCAAAAGGACGAGGCGCGGCTAGCCTACAAGATGGAATTTTACGCAAAATTTCTAGCCTACGCGCGCAGTCTCGCGGAGCAGGGGCTCGGGGTGATATTTTGCGGCGACGTGAATACCGCGCACCGCGAGATCGATCTTGCAAATCCAAAAGCAAACTCCAAAACCTCGGGCTTTTTGCCGATCGAGCGGGCGTGGCTCGATGAGGTGGAGGCGGCGGGCTTCGTCGATACCTTCCGTGCCGTGCACGGCGAGCTGCGGGACGCCTACTCGTGGTGGAGCTACCGCTTTAACGCGCGCGCCAAAAACGTAGGCTGGCGGATCGATTATTTTTTCATCTCGGCTAATTTGCGCTCGCGGCTAAAGGACGCTTTCATCCTAAGCGACGTGATGGGCAGCGATCACTGCCCCGTGGGCATCGAGATCGAAATTTAGCCGGGGCAACTTTCGCGCCGCGAGCTTTGATTTGCGCGGCTTTTGGATAAGGTGCGCGTAGCGGCGGCTAATGCGCGGATTTAAAGAGGCGGTGCGTAAAAGCTGCGCGATAAAATTTTAAATTTAAGGAGAGAAAATGTTGAGCGATATCGAAATAGCAAATGCGGCGAAGCCGGATAAAATTTCAAACGTTGCGAAAAATTTGGGGCTTAGTGAGGATGAGATCGAGCTGTACGGCCACTACAAAGCCAAGCTAAATATCAAGCCGCGCTCGCGCGCTTCGAAGCTTATTTTGGTCACGGCGACCAATCCGACGCCGTTTGGCGAGGGCAAGACTACGACCTCCATCGGTCTGGCCGACGCGCTAAAGCGTCTAGGCAAAAGCGTCTGCCTTGCGCTGCGCGAGCCGTCGCTGGGGCCGGTTTTTGGTATCAAAGGAGGAGCTGCTGGCGGCGGGTACTCGCAGCTGGTGCCGATGGACGATCTAAATTTACACTTTAACGGCGATTTTCACGCGATCACCTCCGCAAACAATCTCATTTCGGCGGTCATCGACAACTCGCTGTATCAAGAAAACCCGCTAAAGATCGATAAAATTTTATGGAAGCGCTGCATGGATATGAACGACCGCGCGCTGCGCCACATCACCGTTGGGCAGGGCGGGCGCACCGACGGAGTGCAGCGCGAGGACGGCTTTAATATCACCGCAGCTAGCGAGATAATGGCGGTTCTGTGCCTCTCGAACGATCTTGCCGAGCTTAAGGAAAACATCGCAAACATCATGGTCGCCTACGATACGCAGGGAGAGCCGATATATGTGCGCGATCTGGGCTGCGCGGATGCCGTGGCGATCCTGCTAAAAGACGCTATGAAGCCAAATCTCATCCAGAGCCTTGAGCACACGCCCGCGCTCGTGCACGGAGGACCCTTTGCAAATATCGCGCACGGCTGCAACTCCATAATGGCGAGCAAGCTCGCGCTCTCGCTAGCAGATTACGCCGTAACGGAGGCGGGCTTTGGAAGCGAGCTCGGGGCTGAAAAATTTATCGACATCAAGTGTCGCCGCGCCGGCATCGCTCCGGACGCTGCGGTGCTAGTTAGCACGATCCGCTCGCTTAAATACAACGGCGGCGCGGATAAAGAAAGTATCGCGAGCCCTGATCTTGCCGCGCTTCAAAGAGGCATCGTAAATTTAGGCGGGCATATCGAAATTTTACAAAACTTCGGGCTAAATCCGGTCGTGGCGCTTAATCGCTTCAGCTTTGATAGCGACGAGGAGATTGCCTTCGTGCGCGATTACTGCAAGCAGCGCGGCGTGCAGATGGCGATTTGCGAAAATTTCGCCAAAGGAGGCGAGGGCGCGCTTGAGCTAGCCCGCCTCGTAGTAGATGAGTGCGAGCGCGCTAAGGAGCTGAAATTCGCCTACGAGCTTAGCGACGATACGGCGAGCAAGATCGAAAAGATCGCTACTAAAATTTACGGCGCGAGCGAGGTGGTTTTTGAGCCGGAAGCGCAAAAGGCGCTACAGCATATCAAGGCCTTGGGGCTTGAGCGGCTAAACGTCTGCATCGCCAAGACGCAGTATAGCTTCAGCGACGATGCCAAGGCGCTTGGGCGCGCACGCGGTTTTAAACTCAGCGTCAAGGACCTTCAGATCCGCACGGGAGCGGGCTTCATCGTCGCCGTCTGCGGCAAGATAATGCTGATGCCGGGGCTACCAAAGGTTCCTAACGCGCTAAATATGAAGATTACTAACGATGGCGTTATAAGCGGTCTGGCGTGAAATTTTATTTTCGGCACTCAAAACCAAAGCCGAAAATTCCGCGCTTGGGCGGTAAAATTTAGCTGCGGGCTTCGGCGGCGATAAATTTTCCCCTCAAGCTTCGGTAGCAATAAATATTGCCTTCAAGCTGCGACGAGTTTATCGCGCCCCGGTTCTTATCGCGTCATGGTTTTACTACGCTTGAGCTTCATCGCGCTAGGCTTTAGCCAGTCGAGTTTTGGTTATTCGGGTTATTCGGGTTATTCGGGTTATTCGGGTTATTCGGGTTATTCGGGTTTCGGTGCGCCGAGCTCGGCCTGCGAAATTTCATTAAATTTCGCGCAAGATCTACGCAGAAATTCGGCGCGAAACCCGTGCAGGTTTGGCATTTGAAATTCCGCTCGCAAAATTCCGCGCAAAAACTGAGCGCAAGATCTTAAACCGAGCCGCCCGCGAGCTTGCGAGCTCACTCGCGGCGAGATTTAAAATTTCATGCCGCGAGCTCGTCGTGAAATTTAAAATTTCACGTGGCCGCGCACAGTGTCATGTATCGCTACGAGATTCTAAATTTCATGTCGAGCGCACCGTGAAATTAATCCGTCGGTCGTGCAGCAGATCGCCGCACAATCTGAAATTCGCGCTTGCGCCGCGACATACGCCGCTGCGAGTTAAATTATGCGGCAGGCGAGCTAAATTTTACGCTCACGCGATCAGTCATGTTGGCGGAGGTTTGCGGCGCCCGGATTAAATTTTACGCACTGCCGTGTAGCGCCTGCAGTGGGCACGGATGCTTGATCCGTTCTGCTTGCAAATGCAGGAGTGTTATAACCGCGCGACATCGTAGAGCTAAATTTTACGAGCCGATGCGTCGCGGCAATGAAATTTTGCGCCGTGCTGCTCGCTACGACTAAATTTGCGCAATGATATGTCGGCTACGCGCTCGTAAATTAAATTGCACTACACGCGCCCGTTGCCTGATTGTCGCGCGGGATTGAAATTTGCGCGTTGCTTATCGCAGAATTTTAGGCCGCTGCGCGCCGCGCCATAGCTGTCGTAAAATTTTTAAATTTCATGCTGTGCGTACGTACGAGCTCGCCGTGAAATTTAAAATTCTATGTAGGCATGAAATTTGCTTCGCGTTACGCTGTGTCGTGCATCTTCGCGAGCCAAATTATGCGCTGCTGCGGAATTAAAGTCTTGCGTGCCCGCTGCTACCATTCTGGCGCCACATGCCTCGCGACTCCGTTTTGCGATCCGTTCGCGCCGTATTTGTTGCGGCATTTATGTACGTCGCCGCGCCGCAGTGCGAGATTCTGCGTCGAGCTATATTTTAGAGCTTTGATTTGCAGCGAGATTTTACGGCGCGCAATGGCGCTAAATTCCATCCTGCGTGAGATTTTGGAATTTTAAAATTCCCTTTCGCGGTATAATTATATGAAATGCTAAAATTTGCGGGATCTTAATAAAGGAATTTTAAAATTTATGCGGCGCGGCTTTGTGGCGTGCCTGCAAGAAAGGAGCGATCATGGACAAGCTGGATAAAGAGGAGCTTGCAGAGGCGTTTATCGCTAGGCTCAAAGCCCTAGCGCGTAGTGGCGGCGCCGATCTGCGCGAGCTTGATCGCGAGTTTTATGGATTTAGCGCGAGGCTTGGCGTGCGTTATGACTTTGTCGGCAAGTTTAGCGTTTCGCAGATAAGTGGCGGTGAGCGCGCTCAGCTACATTTCGCAGATATCGCGCAGTTCGAAGCTCATGCGCGCGAGTGCCTACGCGCGGCAAGCACTGATGCGGAGCTAAGCGAGGCCTTTATGCTACGCCTGCGTGCAGACCCCCAAAAAGCCGCTACGAATGCGGATCAAATCATAAAATTTCACGATTTTAAGCCCTTTAGCGTTCAGCTGCGTTGCGAGCATTGCAGCGGATCGGGCAGGAGACTCTGCAAAGGCTGCGAAGGTGCGGGCAAGGCGCCGTGCGCTAACTGCGGCGGGCGCGGGCGCTTGATCTGCCCCACTTGCAAGGGCACCGGCGGATATAGCCGCGCGGCATTAAGCTCTACGGACGCTTACGTGCACGATGCTTCTAAGAGCGGTGCCGCAGGCTCTGCGTCAAATTCTATGGGCTATCGCTTCATACCCTGCGCTAGCTGCGGCGGTAGCGGCTCGCGCATTTGCCCTGCTTGTGGCGGTGCGGGTAGATTGCGCTGCGAAAAGTGCGGCGGTGCGGGTGATTTTCGCTGCGAGCACTGCGATGGGCGCGGGTATTTCACTCGCACCGGCAAAGTATCCGTTTATGCCCGCCCGAGCGTCAGCATAGGCGCTAGCTCGCAGGTTTTCGGGCGCGAGCTGCTGGATTTTTTATGCAGCAAGGGCGTGGGCTTTGCTGCGCGCAGACTTTTGTTTCGTCTAAGCTCGCTGCGAGCGGTGCAGGGCGGCTGCGAAGCGGTATTTAGCGCGGAGGATGATTTTTTGCGCTTGAGTTTTGCCGTCTGCGGCAAGGCTTACGATGCGGCGTGCTTCGGCGGCGCGGCATTCGTAAGACCTAACTTTTTGGACGAAGTTTTTGCGCAGGAGCTTGCGGCGGTGCGCGGCGCACCCGCTAGGCTAGGGTGGGACGATGCGCAAAGCCTTTTTGCGCTATTTCGCGCGAAGCCTGCGCTGGATGCGGCGATGCGCCTAGCTAGTGCTAAGCTGCGCGGCGAGACGCTAAATCTCGAGCAGTTGCGTGGCTTGGACGGGCATTTTAACTTTGCAAATTCTGCCCGCAGCGCAGCTGATCGCGACGCTTTGAGCCTTGCAAAAGACGCTTCGCGCAAAGAAAATCTCGAGGGCGGCGCGAGCGTAAAATTCGCGGGCACGAAATTTGCTAGCACTCCAGTAGATTCTATGGGTGCGGAAGATAATCGCCTGGGATTGCGCAGAGAGCAAGGTAGGTTCGCAGGCGGAGTGAGCGGCGGCATAAAATTTTCAGGGGCAGATCTTTTGGAAGGTGGAGAGAATTCTGCCGGCGATTTTGAGGCTAGG
>NZ_CALIBB010000117.1 GCF_938045595.1 uncultured Campylobacter sp. | reverse complement strand
ATTAACGAAAAGATCGCGAACGAAGCGGCTTCCGAACCCGGTGCCGAGGATGAGATTGCAGTCATCGCCTATGCCGATTTTATGCGCGCGGTAGGCCAAAGAGGCTTTAAAGACGCCTTCGAATCGATCATTTTTTCCTCCAAAATCGCCATTTCGGACAAAACCGAGATGATAGAATTTTTAGAAAATTTGATAGAAAACGGCTACTACGAAATGGGGCTTAATTACGTCGAGAGCTCGGCTGCCGCGTATGCAGGCGATGAGCGCTTCGAAGCGCTGATGCAAAAAATCAAAAATCATGAAAATACGACTCGAAAATAGCTTTATCACCGATAACTCCGCCGAGTGCGAGGCGGGCTGCTTTTTTATGCGCACGAGCGCGAACGCTAAATTCCAAGCCGAAGCGGCGCAAAAAGGCGCGCAGATCATCTCTATCGCGCAAGCAAAGGAGCTTTTAAAGATTGATCCGCGCATCAAAATCGTAGGCATCACCGGTACGAACGGCAAAACGACGACCGCGGCAGCGATCTACTCGACGCTACTTGACCTAGGCTTTGGCTGCGGTCTAAGCGGCACGCGCGGCGCCTTTATAAACGAGCGCAGGATCGACGAGAAGGGGCTTACGACGAGCTCGGTTTTTAAGACGATGAGCTATCTTTACGAAGCTAGCAAGCAGGGCTGCGAGTATTTCGTCATGGAGGTTAGCTCGCACGCAATCGCGCAAAATCGCATAGAAGGGCTAAATTTTGCGCTTAAAATTTTTACGAATTTAAGCCAAGATCATCTCGATTATCATGGCAGCATGCAAGAATACGCTGCGGTAAAGAGCTCATTTTTCGCTGACGACGCGCCAAAGCTCATAAACGCCGACGATGGGCATATTAAATTTAACCCTGCAAACGCCCTTACCTACGGCATCAAAAACGCCGCGAGCTTCGGCGTGAGCGGATACGGGCTAAAGGGCGGCATCGACGCGCTCGTGCGCACCCCAAACGGCGATAATGCGCAGCTGCAAAGCGATCTGATCGGCGAGTTTAATCTCTACAACCTTACCGCGGCGTTTGCGGCGGTTAAAATTCTGACCAAGCTGCCGAATGAGAAGATCGCAAAAGCCCTGGCAAACTTCGGCGGCGTCGAGGGTCGCGTGCAGATCGTAAATAAAAACCCGCTTGTGATCGTCGATTTCGCCCATACCCCAGACGGTATCGAAAAGGTGCTAAACGCACTGCGCACAAGCGGCGAGATCATCGCGGTTTTTGGCGCGGGAGGCGATCGTGACCACGGCAAGCGTCCGAAAATGGGCGCTATCGCCGAGCACTTTGCCAAAATTTGCATCGTCACGAGCGATAATCCGCGTAGCGAAGAGCCGAGCGAAATCATCGATCAAATCTGCGCCGGCATGCGCCAAAAAGATAAAATTTTAAAGATCGCGGATCGCAAAGAGGCGATCGCGCGCGCGCTAGATCTTGCCAAAAACGGCGAGATAATTGCTATTTTGGGCAAGGGCGACGAGACCTACCAGGAGATCAAGGGCGTGAAGCACCCCTTCAGCGACAAGCAGGTCGTAAGCGAGCTCGTCGCGGCGCGAGGCGGGTCAAATTTAGACTAAATTTAAAGGACGGCCGATGAAAATCGAAATTTTATCAAGCAAAATCCACCGCGCGCGCGTGACGGACGCCAACCTAAACTACGTGGGCTCCATTACGATCGGACCCGAGCTCATCGAAGCTGCGGGGCTTTGCGAGTACCAAAAAGTCGAAATCCTAAACGTCAATAACGGCGAGCGCTTCGCTACATACGTGATCCGCGGCGAGAAAAAGGGCGAGATCTGCCTAAACGGCGCAGCTGCGCGAAAAGTATGCATCGGCGACGTCGTCATTATCGTGGCTTACGCACAGATGAGCGCAAAAAAAGCGAGAGATTTTGAGCCAAAAATCGTGCAGGTAAACGAGCGAAACGAGATCATAAAATAGCATGGCACCGCGCCTTGAGGAGCTTTTCGCCTCACCGCAGCACTACGAAAAATACAAAGCGCGGCTGGGTAAAAAACTAGCCGAGTTTCGCTTCGGCTTTATGAGCGACGCAAAATGGCGCAAGCTCTTTTCTGCTATCTGCGCCGAAGACTCGCCCGCGCAGCAGTGCGAAATTTATGATTTCTTCGGCTCCTGCGTGAACGAGATCAGATTCGCCCTACCCGCCGAAGACTACGCGCAAGGCATCTGCGAAAACTACATCTCGCAGCGCCTCACGACGAGCGAAAAGCCCACCCTCTACGCCGAGATAGAATACATAGAATTTGCAAAATTTTACGACTTCATAAGCCGCGGCGTGCTTTTGTCACCAGGGCGTAAGAGCCAAGACCTCGATGCCATAGCGCGCTATTTAGGGCACCTGGGCAAATTTGAGATGGAGTCGGGCGAGCAAAGCTTAAAAATTTACGGCTACAGGCGCTAACTCTTTGCGCGGAGTTTTGCTACATTGTGCGTAGGCACGGGCTGCCGAACCCGCGCGCCAAGAAGCACAATTCGCGCTAAATTTCACTCCGAACAGCCCGTTATAGCCGCTTGCCGGTCCGCAAAAAAGGAGCAAACTTTGAACTACGAAGAATTTTATGGCGCCGTCTGCGAAACGGTAGAAAAATTTGAAGCGAGCGGGGCCGCAAACAAGGAGCTGGACGCATATCTACTCGCGCTTTTGAGGCTGCTTGAAGCACGCGGCAGCGAACCCTTTAGCGCAGAGCTAATGCTTGAAATTTTAAGTGCGGCGTTTGAGAGCGAGAGGGCGGAGCCTAGCGAGGCGTGGCTTGAGATAGAGCGAGCGCCCGAGCTTGCGCACTTCTGCAAAGATGAGCCTGCGGGCGGCGATACGTTTCGTTCGGCGAAGGAGCCAAAAACCGCTGCGGATATAATGCGTTGCCTACCGGAGGGCTTTGAGATAAAATTTGACGAAAGCAGATCTACAAATTTTAAAACCGCGCTAAGCGAGACAAAATTTACGAACGGCGATCTAAAAGACGACGAGAGCAAGACGCAAGAGCAAAATTATATCACCGCAAGCGACAGTCTCTCCGCAAAAGCAGCGCGAGGCGAGCCCTTGGAGCCAAAGACGAACGAGCCCTTAAAATTCGAGGCCGCAGATAAGCACGACGAGCTTGCGTATTCCGCGGAGGTTATAAAATTTCAGCTAGCGGAGCTTAGCAGGATGCGCGCTAGCGGACAGCTTGCGGACGAGAGCAAGTTTTTCGGCATCGTCTCGTCAGGCGGGCATGGCTGGTATAATTTCGATCCGTTTTCACTGCTAGAGTGCGGGGCGCGCGGCCTGATGGATCACGCGGGCGAGGATGAGCCCGTGCACGGCGACTGGGAAATGCTCGGCGAACTGCTCGAAATGGGACGTACGTACGAGTAGGCGGCGAATTTTGCGGCTAAATTCCAAAATCCGCAGCGCAAATTTAATGATATCGCTTTGCCCCTCATAGATTGTGAGCGAAATTAAATTGCTCGCTTATCGTGCATGCGCCGCTTCGGCAGGGCTCGGTCAATTTCTGCGGTTTGAAATTTTACGTCTCGCGTCCGCCGTAAAATTTGAGAGTACGCTTAAAATTTCAGATCGCTCCGAGCATGAAATTTGACGATTTTAAAATCATAATTTCGACCCTATTTCGCTTAAAAAATTGATATAAAATTTCGAATTCTAGCCATTTTCGTGCAAAATTTCTCGCGAGTTTGCGCGCTCTTTAAAAACGGATTTAAATTTAGCGCCTCTGCTAAAATTTCTACGGCAAGCCAAATTTACCGCTTCGTCCGCTACTTTAAATGCTCTTTCAACTCCGCGATTTGTCGCTTAACTTCGTCTATTATCTGCGGCGAGTTTTCCCAAATTTCAAGAAAAGCCCATTCGTCGCTTGGCGGGTCGATCATATTTTCCAAAATCGTAACGACTTTTCGGATAGTCGGTCGCAATTTATCTAAAAAATCCGACGGACACGCATACGGCGAACCGAAACGCTCCAAAACATGCGCGACCGCCCTGATTTCGTCATAGTTTTCATTTTTCGGATCGAAATTCGCCGCCGTGCTTTGCAGCAGATCAAAATTTTTACTCTCCCAAAATCTCGCGAACCAGTCCGCCGCCTCGTCGTTTTCGTACGCTTTGTAACCCCAATCGCCCATTTTTAGCTCCTTTTAAAACAAATTTCATCGCCGAGCTTTAGCGGCGCCTCTTATTTAAATTTTACCCGCCCAAGCTAAATTTAAGCGTTTTTTGACTGCCCGCACCCGCCGCAAAATCAAAGCCAAGCACAAAACTCGCGCGCCAAGTCAAACGCTAAATTTAGCTTAAATTTGCTAAAATAGCCAAAATTTAAAGGATTTTTGATGTTTGAGGGAATGGATTTTTCGAAAATGGGGCAGATGCTCGATCAAATGCAGGCCAAGGCTAAGCAGATCGAGGAGGAGAATGCGCGCAAGGAATTTACCGTAAAATCGGGCGCGGGCATGGTCGCCATCAGGCTAAACGGCGCGGGTGAGGTGCTTGATCTAAGCATCGACGATAGTCTTTTTAACGACAAAGAGAGCTTGCAGATCCTGCTAATTTCGGCGATAGGCGACGCGATAAAACTCGTCGAAAATGAAAAGAAAGGCGCCGCAGCGTCCATGCTAGGAGGGCTCGGCGGCCTAGGTGATCTGCTTGGCAATAAGGGCTAAGCGTAGTTCAAAAATGGTGAAAATAGGCTTTTTAGAGAGGGCGACTACTTCCCGCCTAGCGAGCGGTTTCTGTAGCGAACTAAATGAAGCCCTATTTTATAAGGCGACAAGTTAAATTTAGATTTTTGTGGCGGTGTAGCTTACATAAAGTGAAACTTGTTTGATTTGACGCTAGGTTATTAAATTTTAACCTTAGTAAATCAGTCAAATTTAACGGGCGGCACGAGGACAAATTCTAAAATTTCGGCAGGCTGCTACACTGCGGCGCAAAGTAAAATTTAGCTAGCGCAGCTTAAATGCAAAGCAAGGCGAGCCGTTGCGCGACATCCGCGAGCAAATCGAGCGTAAGATGCGGCTCAAAAAAGCGGAGCATCCTTCGCCTCGCGCACTGCGTAAAGCTAGGGAAATTAAAATTTAAAATTTTAAGCGGCATGATTACTTCTACGCGACGTACAAACGGCTCGCGACAGCAAAGTCTAAGCTGCGCGACGAAAAGGCATTCGAAGGGCGCGAATTTGCATTCGTCAAGGGCGCGCCCAAGCAGAGCAAATCAAAACCGCAAGGTAGGATCGATGGATATTTTAGAAAAATTTAAAGATTACTTGAAGCGCAACGAGCTGAAGGCGTCTAGCTTTCATCCGTATTTCGAGGAGGCGCTCAATTACATACTGCAAGCGGGCGGCAAGCATTTTCGCGCGCAGCTACTGCTAGGCGTCGTTTCGGCAGTGGATGAGCGACGCTTTGAAGGTGCGCTGGCGATCGCGATGGCGCTTGAGATGATCCACACCTACTCGCTTATCCACGACGATCTGCCCGCGATGGACGATGCGGATCTGCGCCGCGGACGGCCGAGCCTGCATAAAAAATACGACGAGGTCACGGCGATTTTGGTGGGCGACGCGCTAAATACCGACGCGTTTTTGATCGCCGCGAGCGCGAACCTAAGCGACGAGATCAAGATAAAATGCATTAAAACTCTAGCGCGAAACGCAGGCAGCAGCGGCATGGTGCTCGGTCAGGCGATCGATTGCCATTTTGAAAACAGTCCGTTAAAGCAAAGCGAGCTTGAGTTTTTGCATCTGCATAAAACGGGCGCGCTCATCGCAGCGGCGTTTGAGCTAGGCGCCATAATCGGCGGGTTAAAGGATGAGCTCGCGCATGAGCTTTATAAGATCGGACTGAAGCTAGGTCTCATATTTCAGATCGAGGATGATATCATCGACGCCACGGGCGACGAAGCAAGCGCAGGCAAGCCCGTAGGAGCGGACGGCGCGAAAAATTCCTTCGTAAATTTACTCGGACTTGCGGGCGCTAGAAGCTACAAGCAGCGCCTAATAGACGAGGTAAATGGCGCGATGAGCGGCTATGACGCAAGCCTACGCGATTTGGTTTTAAATTTGATAGAAAAATACCTGAAAGGATGAAAAATGTCGAGCGAGCAGCTAAGTAAAATTTCAAACACGATCAAATTTCTAAGCGCGGATATGATCCAAAGCGCCAACTCAGGCCATCCCGGCACGCCGATGGGGCTAAGCGACGTAATGAGCGTCTTTATGAGCAAGGTCCGCCACAACCCCAAAAATCCCGCGTGGCTGAACCGCGACCGCGTCGTATTCTCGGGCGGGCACGCAAGCGCGCTCGTGTATAGCTACCTCTATCTTAGCGGATACGATTTGAGCATGGACGATCTGAAAAGTTTCAGACGCCTGCACTCCAAAACCCCGGGCCACCCGGAGATCACTACCCCAGGCGTCGAGATCGCTACCGGACCGCTCGGTCAGGGCGTCGCAAACGCAGTCGGATTTGCGATGGCCGCGAAATACGCCGCGCATCTGCTCAACGAGGAAGGAAACGAGATTATCGATCACCGCGTCTATTGCTTCTGCGGCGACGGCGATCTGCAGGAGGGCATCAGCTACGAAGCGTGCGCGCTTGCGGGCAGACACAACCTCGATAATCTCACGATAATCTATGATTCTAACGGCATCACGATCGACGGCAGCACCGATATCGCGTGGTTTGAGGACGTAAAAGTGCGATTTGAAGCGCAAGGCTTTGAGGTCGCGCGCATCGACGGGCATAATTTCGATCAGATAGAATTTGTCCTTGACGAGGTCAAAAACAAAACCAAACCCTACCTCATCATCGCAAACACCACGATCGGCAAGGGGGCGCTAGAGCTTGAGGGCACGGCCAAGACGCACGGCGCGCCGCTTGGAGAGGAGCTGCTTGCGCGCGCTAAGCAAAGCCTGGGCTTTGATTCAGCCCAAAGCTTCGTCGTAAGCGAGGACGTGCTTTTTGAAACGCGCGCTGCGGTTGAGAGGGGCGATTTGGAGGAGCGGCTTTGGAAGGAGAAGCTTGCGAAGCTAAGCGATGAAAAAAGAGCGCTTCTAAACGAGCTTTTAAATCCCGACTTTAGCAAGATAGAATTTCCCGATTTTAGCGGGCTTAAGGTCGCCACGCGCGATAGCAACGGTAAAATTTTAAACGCCATCGCAAACGCGGTGCCCGGCTTTTTGGGCGGAAGCGCCGATTTGGCGGCGTCGAATAAGACCGAGCTAAAAGGCGGCGGCGACTTTCCGTGCGGCAAAAATTTACACTTCGGCATCCGCGAGCACGCGATGGCGGCGATCGGCAACGCTTTTGCGAGGTACGGGCTTTTCATCCCGTTTAGCGCGACGTTTTTCATCTTTAGCGACTATCTCAAAACGGGCGCTCGGCTCGCGGCACTGATGGGTTTGCGACACTATTTCGTCTTCACGCACGACAGCATCGGCGTGGGCGAGGACGGGCCGACGCACGAGCCTATCGAGCAGCTTAGCACCTTCCGCGCGATGCCAGACTTCTACACCTTCCGCCCCGCGGACGGCAACGAAAACGTAAAATGCTGGCGCACGGCGCTTGCCCTGAATGCCCCCGCGGCGTTCGTCTGCTCGCGTCAGGGGCTTGAGCCGCTGCCTAAGGCGGTTTTGGGCGACGTGCAAAACGGCGCGTATCTGCTAAGGCAGAGCAAAGAGGCGCAAATCACGCTCATCGCAAGCGGCAGCGAAGTCTCGCTCTGCCTAAAAGCGGCGGCGATCCTGCAAGAGCAAGGCATCGGCGCAAACGTCGTAAGCGCGCCGTGCTTCGAGCTTTTGTGCGAGCAGGGCGCAGATTATTTGGCGCAAATCCTAGAGCCGCAAACTAAAATTTTAGCCGTCGAGGCCGCAAGCGCGCTTGAATGGTATAAATTTGCAGACGCGGTACACGGCATGCAAAGCTTCGGCGAAAGCGGCAACGCAAACGAGCTATTTAAGCTTTTCGGCTTCACCGACGTCGCGATCGCAAAGCAGGCCAAAGAGCTTTTAGAGCAGTAGCGAAAAGGGTAAAATTTGAGCGAAAAAATCAAAATTTCATATTTAGACGGATTTAAAATTTACGGGCTAAAAGCCCGCACGAAAAACGCGGACGAGCTAGGCGGAAGCGGCAAAATTCCCGCGCTGTGGGCGAAATTTATGAAAGAGTGTTATGACGGGCGGAGCGAGATTTACGGCGTCTATTACAATTACGAAGACGGCGCCGACGGGCTTTACGATATATTTATCGGCACCAAAGTGCCCCGCAGCGACGAAGCCTTGGAGATCAAAAGCGGCAAATACGCCGTTTTTAGTTTCCCAAATGAGCCGCAAAACGTAGCAAAGTTTTGGGGCAAAATTTGGAGCTTTTTTGAGGCCGGCGAACTAAAAAGAGCGTTTGGAACGGATTTTGAGTTTTACGGCGGAGACAAGATCAAAATTTTTATCTCGGTTTTGTAGGGCGGCACATGAAATTTATAAACGGCGAGTGATTTTTCGCCGCCGCGATAAAATTTGCCCGCGAGATGCTAAAATTCCTTACTCGCAAAAGCCGCGCAGAGAGTAAAACGCCGCTGCTTTATAAAATTTCATCCATAAAGCGGTAAAATTCCGTGCCCAAAGCCCAAAACTACGCGCGCGAAAATAAATTTTATGCCCAAAGCGCACCGCGCCGTACCTTAAGCCATGGATTTAAAACGAAATCTAAATTTGCGCCGTTAAATTTCAACCCCCGCCCGCAAAATTAGGCGAAATTTCACGCGGAATTTCATTTTTAAATCTGTTATTAAGCCATTTTTGGCTTAAATTACATTTTCATTCGGGTAGATGTCCGAGCGGTCGAAGGAGCGCGCCTCGAAAGCGCGTAAGGCGTCAGCCTTCTGGGGTTCGAATCCCTATCTACCCGCCATTCATTCAAATTTCACCCAATATTTTGGAGTTAAGATGAGCAACAAACTCCTTTCGATGAGCCTGCAGGAGCTGTGGCGGCTCTTTCCGATACGTCTCGTGCCGCACGATCCGCGCTGGGGCGAATACTTTAGGCAGGAGCGCGAAATTCTGAGCGGCCTGCTGCAAGATCATGGCAAGATCAAGATCCACCATATCGGCAGCACTGCGGTAAGCGGGATCTGGGCGAAGCCGATCGTAGATATTTTGATCGAATGCTCGGATATTGCCGCCGCCAAACAGCGCCTGATAGACGCGGGCTATCTGCTAATGAGCGAAAAGGGGAGCCGCTGCAGCCTAAATAAGGGCTACACCGAAGCGGGATTTGCCGAGCGCGTTTTTCACGTACATCTACGAAATTTCGGCGATGCGGACGAGATATTTTTTAGAGATTTTTTGCGGGCGAATGCGGATATCGCCGAGCGGTACGAGGCGCTTAAATTAGAGCTTTGCAAGCGATTCGAGTTCGACCGCGACGCCTATACTGCGGCAAAAAGCGAATTCGTGCTTAAGCTTACGCGCATCGCTAAAGAAAACTCGAAATAGCCGCGCAAATTTGATCCTCTGCGTAGAAGGTCGCTTCCCAAGAGCGATAAAAATGGCTAAATTTTATAAACGAAATGGGTAGATAGCGCCGCACCTTGCAGATTAGTTTTTATAAAATTTTGATCGTATTTTTAAATTTAAAGGGCGACTGCCCAGTTATCGTAGATAAATTTTACAAATCCAACTGACGGCAAAGTCGCCCATAAAATGCGCTGTATCACCTATCGCCATATCACACCACAAACAAAAAGGTATTCCCACGCTTAGGTGCAAATTTAAATTTAAAAGCCTACGCGTCGTTAAATTTTTAAAATTTCACCAAAAACAAACTCACAAACTCGCTAAATTTAAAACGGCGAAAACTTTAAATTCCTCGCCGCTAGCTAGCCGCATAAATTCCACGCCGAGCGTTTAAATTTAATGATCGCTCTTCAGCCCCGCGCCGCAAAGCGGGATAATGCTATCTCCTTGCAGATCGCGGCTTTCTTTGTAGCGCAGATATGCCGCATAAGTAGCCGCGGTCGTATGCTCGACGTAAAATCCGCCGCGTGCAAGCGCCGCTCTGGCAGGCAGTATGTCGCTCTCGCTCGCCAAGATCACCTCTCGTTCGCCCGCGTAGCTTGAGCCAAGAATTTCACCCGCGCGCATCGGTCTTGCGATCGCGATGCCCTCCGCTAGCGTCGGCTGCGGCTTGATCTCGCGCGCCGCACCTTTAGCGTCAAAAAGCGGAGCGCAACGCTCGCCCTGAACGATGAAAATTTTTGGCAGCGCCTCGATAAGACCGCCCTCATATAGCTCGCCCAGCGCCGCTTGAGCGCCCAGCAGTAGCGTGCCGTTGCCCACGGGGATAAAGATATTGCGCGGCACCCTGCCCAGCTGCTCGTAGATCTCATAAATATAGCTCTTCGTGCCCTCGTAAAAGATCGGATTATAAACGTGATTGGCGTAATAGATCTGCTCCTGCGCAGCCTTTTTGCGGCACGCGTCCGCCGTCTCGTCGCGGCTGCCGTCAAAGACCGTGACGTGCGCGCCGTGGCTTTTGATCATATCGATCTTTTTAGGTGACGTGCCCTTCGGGACGTAAATTTCGCACTCGATGCCCGCGCGAGCGCAGTACGCCGCCACGGCGTTGCCCGCGTTGCCGCTGGAGTCTTGCAGCACCTTTTTCACGCCGATATTTTTAGCATGCAGCACTAAAACCGCCGCGCCGCGGTCTTTAAACGAAAGCGTAGGCATCGCGTAATCAAGCTTGAGATAGAGGTCTTCGCCGAATTCCACGCTCGCCGTAAGCCCCTCGCCCATCGAAATTTCTCTAAATTTAGCCGTATCGATACCCATAAACCTGCGGTATCTAAAGATGCTAAACTCACTTTGATCTACGAGCGCGGGGTTAAATTTAAGCGCATCGGAGTTTAGTTTATACAGCCCGCCGCAGTCGCATTTATAGCTCAAAGTATCGATGGGCGCGTGCTTGCCGCAGCCCGTGCAGATGAAATCGCTCATTTTCGCTCCTATTTTTTCTCTTTGATTTTTGCGACGGCCTCGATCTCTACGAGGCAACCGAAGTGTAGAGCCGTAGTCGGCACCACGACGCGAGCGGGCTTATGCGCGCCAAAAAACAGCGCGTACTGCTCGTCGATCACATCCCAGTTCTCGACGCCCGGCGTATAGACGCGGCACATCCGCACGTCGCCTTTATCCGCTCCCGCGGCGGCCAGCACTGCCGCGACGTTGTTTAGAGCCTGCGCGGTCTGCTCAGCAAGACCCTCCGCAATGGCTCCCGTGCGCGGATCCACGCTTAGCTGCCCCGAGACGTAGAGCGTACCGTCGTCGTCTAAGATGCCCGGCGCATAATGCGCCTTTTTCGGCGCGAAACCGGTTGGATAAATTTCTTTCATTTAAGCTCCTTTGCATATAAAATTTTATATAATTTTACTCTAAATTTATTAAAAATATATAACTATTTCTATAAATTTACAAAATTTTAAAATTTAATCTAAATTTATAGATTTTTTTATATGAAATTTAAGGAACTCAAATTGAATCAGCTTTTGCAGACCTTTATACCGACCGCGCACCTTATTAAAAATACGATCGGCGATTGCGAGGTGGTCATCCACGATATGAGCACGCCGCAAAGCTCCGTCGTTTTCGTCCTAGGCGACGTGACGGGCAGGAGGATCGGCCAAAGCTTCGATCATCTGGTAAAGGACGTGTTGTTAAGCAAAAATTTTGAAAACGACTGCACCGCAAACTACTACTTCACCGCGCAAAACGGCAAGCTCATACGCTCCTCGACTTCTTTGATCCGCGCCGTAAACGGCAAAGTAGTAGGCGCGCTGTGTGTAAATATCGATACCTCAAGCGCCATGGCCGCATACAAAGCAATAAAAAATCTTCTGCCGAACGCAAAGCTCGATAGCAAGGAGTTGCAGGGCGCAAATTTTACCGACGGAGGCTGCAATAACGCGGCATTAGATGAAGCGAGCTCAAATGACAGCGTAAATTTAGAAGCAAAAAACTCTAACGATTCGCAGCAAAATATCCTTGATATCGTCCAAGATCTGATCGCATCGGCTACGCACGATCTGGATGTGGAGGGGATGAAGAAAGAGGATCGAAAGCGTATCGTAAAATTCCTCGCGCAAAAAGGAATTTTTGAGGTAAAAGGTGCGGTAGAGCTCGTCGCAAAGGCGCTTAGGACGCAGAAAGTCACGATTTACTCGTATATGGATGAGGTAAAAAAGGAGAGCTAGCCGCAGCGCATAAATTTGATCTCAAATTTAACAAGCGTTGCGCGCCTTATTATCAGCGTAGCCATTGTGGAGTGGCGCGAATTTAATCTGAATTTGATGAATCGATCAAAAATCAGAACATACTAATCCCTCGTTTATGCAGCATGTAACGGGATAAAAGCAAAACTCATCTATTACTCGAACTCGTAGCCCTTCGCGCTTTTTAATTTCTCGTCATAATCGGCTCCGTTAGCAATTCGCTTGCGCGAAGCATTGAAATCCGCTCGTATCGGGCTTTTGTGCTCGTCAAACTCAAGTGGCGCGACACCGATGATATCTGCTAGCAAATGCGCCAAATCATCGCTCATAAAAGGCTTATCTTTCGCCGCAGCTAGCCTCTGCCACAGCTTAGCATGATCGCTCAAAAACTCGCGCGAGGCTATAAAAAGCAGCGGAATTTCGTAAGTAAAGCGGCTTTCCATGCCGTGCCCAAGGCGTCCGTTTTCGTATAAATTTTCGCCGTGATCGCTAAGATAGACGATGAGGCTGTCATCACCCGAAAAAATTTTAAAAATTTCATTTATGACAAAATCGTTGTAAAGCACGCTGTTGTCGTAATATGCGACGACATCTTTCTGCTTGGAAGTAAGTTTTGCCTTTACGTCCGCCGCGCTAAACTTGCCAAATCCCTCGGGATAGCGCAGGCTGTAATCCATATGGCTGCCGATGAGATGGATCACGTAGAAATTTCGCTCGCCCTGCCCCGCTTTCGCCTGATTTATGAGTGGAAGCAGCACTCCGTCAGGCTTGATGCGGACGGTTTCATAAAGATTGCTCTTTGAGAGGAAAGATTCCGCATCCGCGCGATCGGCAGCGCTTTTAGCACTTAACGCATGCGCGCCGAAAGCCTCTTGATTGCTGATCCAAAAGGTGCGGTAGCCACTTAGCTTAAACATATCGATGATGCTAAGGTTGCGAAACCACGCCCTTTTGCGCTCGCTTTCGTAATCGCTGAAATTTAAAAGCCGCATCAGCACCTGATTAGTCGTGCCGTAAGGCGAGATTGTATCGCTAAATTTTATCAGATTGCCGCTTGCTTCGAGACCCTCCAAAAGCGGTGTATTTTTAACGCCGTATCCATACAGCGACATATGCCCGCGCTGCAAGCTCTCGCCTATTATTAGAACGATATTTTTGACGCGAGACTTTTGCAAGGCGGGGTTTGTAGCGGCCTCAGGATTTTTAGAATTTGAAATCGCGCTGGGGCTTTGCGGTGTAGAATTTAAAGTCTCGCCTGAGTTTTGCGCCTGGACGCTTGATGCGGGAGCGGAATTTTCAGACGCGGAGCCCGAGACGGAGCTTTGCGGATCTGAATTTGCGCTGCCTTTTAAAACGCTTTCGTTCGTGCGCTTAGCCTCGTCGTAGCCGAGCTGCACTTCGTGCATATCGGTGATGAAATTTTTATCGCTCAGATAGTCTTTTATCGTAAAGGCAAACTCCAGCGGGACGTATTGCGATAGCTTGGTTATATAGCCCTGCTTGCCCTGAGAAGCTTTGGCTGCAATATCCGCACAAAAGATCACCCCGTAGATAAGATAAAGCGCCGCTAGCAGCAATCTTAGGCGGCTATGCGTTTGCCCCTTCTTTCTCTGCCCTGCCCTTAGCGCTGCAAAGATGCAGCCAAGCAGTGCCGCTAGGTATAAAATCGTCGCAGGGTTAAGAAACTGCGAAACAAACTCGCGCATCTCGGCTGCGTCGGTATGCACAAGCGCATCGATCGCCACGACGTTGAAGCTTGAGTCGAAATTTACGATCAAAAATAAAGCCACGCTCGCAATTAGCGCAATTAGCGCCAGTAACACGAACGAAACGAGCTTAAAAAATCGGCCGCTAAGCAGATAGCAGAGGTGAAAGATGAGTAAATTTATGATGAATACCGCGGGAAAGCTCTCGGCGATGTAGGCAAAGATGGGGCCGTTAATCTGATAATGTATCTTAGCCCAGCACGCTAGCAGGCATAGCACCGTGCTAAGCCAAAATACCCTCCATACAGGACGTTCGCGCAGCGCGACAAAAAAGCCGCGGTCAATTTTCATAAGCAAGCACGCTATAAGCCTACCCACTTTCGTCCGCGCCATAAGTCCGCCTATATTTGCTAGCGCTACATAAAATTTTTCTCTCATTTTATCTTCCTTGCCTCGTGCGAAGAGACGCGACGACGCGCACTCTGCGTAGCGCGACATGTTTTCGCTTTAAAATCAAGGCGCAATCTTAGCCGCTTAAAGCTTTGAGCTTGCTTACTTGCGCGCCTTTACGCTTCAAATTTTACGGCTAAATTTTAAAGATACGGGGCATGGAATTGAACGGCAAAATTTTAATATAAAGTGGGTTTGTGAGTGAAATTGCAAGACATTATTCTAAAATGAAATTAAAAGGTAGTTCTAAAATTTTAATTCTTAGAATTTTGCAGATAGACTACAAGTCGCTACGATAAATTTTAAAATTATCTAATGCGATTAAACCCCAAAAGCTTGTGAATAAATTTATGTGCCTAACGACCGAGAGGAGGTAAAATTTATAGCGGCTCAAACGATGCAAATTTATAAAAACACGCCGTTCGTGAAATTCCGCCCCATAAAAAGAGCAAAATTCCAATTCTGCCAAGTCTTTTGCGCGAAAATCTACGCGACGCTTAGCACT
>NZ_CALIBB010000116.1 GCF_938045595.1 uncultured Campylobacter sp. | reverse complement strand
AGGCGCGGTTTTGCGTTTTAACGACGCGGGTTTGCATTTTCAGTGCCCACGGCTTCGTGCTTTAAGCGAGCGAGATTTTGCGTTTTGAAGCGTAGGCTTCACGTTTTAAATAAATTTAGCTTTACCTCTCGAGCTAGCGTGGTTTTTAATTTTATTAGGCGTAGCTCTATACTTTAAATAGACACGACTTCGCGTTTCGATTGATCTCTGCTTCACGTCTCTAACATTTGATTAGGACGCGGCTCCGCACTTTAAAGAGACGAGGCTTTGCGCTTCGAGTGAGCATGGCTTTATTTTTGAAGTGCAGCTTTAAATTTTAAGCGAGCGTGGCCTTGAGCATCTGTTTTCGGCTATACATACCGCGCCATCAAGTGCCGCCTTTAAATGATGCGGCTTTGTATTTGTGAAGCGACGTGCTGCGTTTGAGCGAGTAAAATTCTACGCCGAGCGCCTTTATGCGGCGCACGAATACGGCTCGACGCTTTAATTAACTAGGTCTCGTGCAGCGCAGCCAGCTGCACGATTTTAGTCGATGCGGAAAATTCTGCGCTGTATTTTGAAACACATAACACGCAGGTATCGCCCGACGCGGTATATCTTAGCTTTTCGATGCGGCTTGTCTTTTCCACGTAACGAGCAGCTTTAGCGCGGTGCAAATTTTTAAAATTTAAAGCGAAATTTCAAGCCGAAATGGCACTGAAATTTCAACCGCCGAAAGAGTAAAATTTGGCGATCAAATTGAGTTAAATTTAGCCCGCAGTTCGCAAGTCGTGCTATTCAGGCCCAAATTCAAATTCACCGCAACCTTGTCTTTGGCGCGGCAAATTTTATCTGGCTGATATTTTAAAATTTGCCGACCGCTTTACTAAACAAAATTTTACGAATAGGGCATGGGTGAACAAGGCAGGGAGGTAGAGAGTGCCTCTCTATATAATTACGGAAGCAAAGAATGCGCTGCTTATTTCAGTATGAAAATTTCATGGGCTTATTGCAACTTTAAAATTTTGCAAGATGCTCGCTCGTAGCGTTAAATTTCAATACGCGGGCAGTGGAAATTTTAAGAAAGCAGAGCTAGATAAAGCGAAATCTCACATAAGGTCTGTGTAACGCGGTATTTGCGCACAAGATATAAGCGCTGAAAAGGAGAAGCATTTGGAATTTGGCGCGTAACGAGCGGTGAACTATAGTCAAACAAACTTCAAATTAAAAATCTTAAATTTTAATCCGCAGACGCCAAATGGGTTCAAAATCAAATTTGCGTAAATTTAGAGCGCGGCAAGCCGGGAGCGCTCTCAGAGCACTACAGGCCGTATAGTGCAGTATTCGTGCGGCAAAATAGGGGCATTGAAAGACGTAGCCATTTGAAATTTAGCGCGCGGGGGTCATAGAGAGCCGAAAATCCGCAGCGCTCGAAGCTGTGTAACAAAACCAAATCTATCCGCAGCAGCCGCAATCGCAGCGCGAAGATGCGGCTGGATGAAGCTCGCCGATGTAGAGCTTCACGGAGCCAAGCCCTTGCTCTTTCACCCACGAATAGGCGTCGCTTGCGAAGCCGAAATCCGCAAAATGCAAGAAATTCTCCACGTAGGATTTGCGCGCATTTTGATAATCTATGTAGTAGGCGTGCTCCCAAAGATCGCAGGCTAAAAGCGGAATTTTGCCGCGTGCGATCGGCGTATCTGCGTTTTGCGTCGTGATAATTTCTAAATTTGCGCCACGCTCGTCGCACACGAGCCAGCACCAGCCGCTGCCGAAAAGCCCCAGCGCGCGCTTTAAAAACTCGCTTTTAAAATTTTCTATCCCGCCGAAAGCCTGCGTTAAAGCGTCCGCGAGCTCGCCGCTAGGCTCACTTGGCTGCGCGATACAGTCGAAGTAAAAATCGTGGTTGTAAATTTCAGAGGCGTTGTTAAAAATACGGCTAAAACCTAGGCAAATTTTATAAAGCTTTGAAATTTGCGAAAAATTGCACTCCTCGTCGCGCGCCTCTTTGAACGACTGCGTGATGATCGTAAAAAGATCCGCGTTTTGTATCGGCGTATCCGCAATGTCCCGATTTAGAGCAGAGACGTAGTCCTCGCAAAGCCCGCCGTGGTGAAATTTCAAACTCTGCAAGCTCGCGATTTTATTCGTGCGCGGATCAAAAGGCAGCGCCCTGGATCTAAACACTAATAATCCTCGCTGTCCAAATCGCTATAATCGTTAAAACCGTCGTCGTCTTCGTAGCTGTAATCATCCTCGTCGTAGTTGTAGTTGTAACTCTCGTCGCCTCCGATTAGATCATCGTCCTCGTATTCGTCCTCATCGAACTCTTCGTCTTCGAAGTCATCGAAATCAGCCATTTTGCTCTCCTTTGTCGTTGGAATTTACTTTTGATTTTACGCATTCGCTTGCTATTTCCGGGATATTTTCGATATAAACGCTCTGCGATGGGAAGGCAAACGATAGTCCGTTTTGCTCCACGATCTCCATTATTTTAAATAAAACATCCTCTTTGGTTTGAATAAAATTTGCCCATATTACGGTTTTTGTGAAGCAGTAAACTAAAATATTAATAGACGAATCGCCAAAGCTATCTAGCGCCACAAACATAGTGCTTTTATAGCCCGCTAAATCGTCGATAGAGACCATGTTTTGCCTATAGCGCATACGAAAATCTTTGGAATTTAATGCCGTATCTGCAGATTGAGCGATGCCCGGGTGAGATTTTAGCATTTCTTTGATGTCGTTTACGCACTTTCGCAGTTGAGCCGTGCTCGCGCCGTATTCGACGCCCACGGTAAGCTTTAAATTCCGTCCTACCTTCCTGCGGCTCCAGTTTTTGATATTTTGCGCCATTATGTTGGAATTCGGCACAAAAACAAGAGCGTTATCAAAGGTCCTGATCGTCGTCTTTCTAAAGCCCGTTTCTACGACGTTTCCTTCTATGTCGCCTAATACGACCCAGTCTCCTTGCGAGAATGAATTATCAAATAATAGCATCACGGATGAGAAGAAATTTGCGATGATGTCCTTGGTCGCAAACGCGATCGCAAGTCCGCCGATTCCAAGCGATGCCATAAGCGCCGAGATGTCAAAGCCTAGACGCTTTAGCACCAAAAGTGCGGCGATGATGATTACGATGACGTATAGAATTTTAACGACTAGATTTATGATGTCTTTTCTGACGCCTTTTTTTGTGATGTTTCCAAGCACGACAATACCGTAACCATCGATGATTTCGATGATGAGCCATGCCCAAAGCACCACGTAAACGATCGAGAATAAATTTGCAAATTTTATCGGCACGGGCGCTGGATAATAAAAGATACTAAGACAGATATCGACCGAATAAGCAATCAGCAAAATACCCATCGGACGCTTGATAATGCCCACTACTTGCGTTTTTAGAGTTTCGCTATCTAGTGAAAAGCTTTTATTGAAGAATTTAAACACGAAATAGATGATGTTGGCAAGTAGCCTGCGAAGCGAGTAGAAAAATAGCGTAATCAGCGTGATTAGAATGAGCTTGCCGAAATTTACGTGGCTGAGCTGAAACGGAATTTTATCGTTGATATAATCGATCACCGACTTAAAATTTAAGCTCGTAAAAACCACGCTGCTTGCGAGTAGATCGCTATTTCGCGATAGATACGTAAGTACCTCGTCGTAGGTCTGCTTGTCGTTTTTCAAATCGTTGATTTTAGACTCTAAGGCGTCTATCTGCTCTTGACTGCTTAGATTATTTTTCAAATCATTAAGTTTGCTAAAATCCCTAGTTTGGATATTTAGTAGCGTGCTACTTAGCTCGCTTTCAAGCGCGCTTCTGCTTGCGCCGTTTACAAACATATCCTCAATTTTCATAAGCGAGGTATAAAAGATCTCTGCCATTTCCATTTTTTCTAAATCTGCGCTTGCATTTACGTATTCGGGAGAGCTCTGCTTTTTGGCGTATTTTTTTAGCGTAGTTTGGATGTTCTTTTTATTTTGCGCATACGACATTATGCTTTCGATATCCATATCCTGCTGTGTAATCGCGAAAGGTAAGCGATCAAAGAGCTTAGCTTTATTGCGATCGATGGCGTCCAGTTCGTTTTTGCTCGCGTTGGCGTCGCCGCCGTTAAGCAGGGAGCTACGCTGCAAATTTAGCTTTTTAATCTCTTTGATTACAGAGATAAGCGTCTCTCCATTAGGAGCTTTTTTCTGCGAAGTCTCCGTTTTAGCGACCTTTTCTGCGATCATATTTATTACTTCAGTTTTATTGCCATCCTCCGCACCAAGAGATTTGGATAAGATTTTAGCGACTTCCTTTTTGATCTCGGTTTTGTTGTTTTCTAAAGTAAGATTTGCCTCTGGAGTAGAAGAATTCGTCTCTACAAAGCTTCCCTCACCGGTCGTGTTGAGGTCTGCAAACGCTAAAGCGGCGCTAAAAAGACTAATCGTTAAAAAGCTGATTATAGATTTTTTCATAATCCATTCCCTTATTTAATAGCGTAAAATGCGCGCCTTCGTCGTCGTAGTTGAATAGCTCGCCCGTTTCGATGACGTAGTGCCAGCCGTAAATTTTAATCTCGCCGTTTTTATAGGCGTCTTTGATGCCAGGAAAGCTAAGTAAATTTTGCATGGAATTTATAATATTTAGCCGCTCGGTGATCCACTCGCGCTTATCGGCGCCGAGATCTTTGAGCTTTTCGACCTCGTCTTTTACAGGCTGCATTAAATTTAGCCAGCGCCTTACGTTTGGAATTTTTTCAAGCTTTTTTGCGTCATAAAACAGCGCCGCGCAGCCCCCGCAGTTGCTGTGCCCGCAAACGATGATATTTTTGATATTTAGCGAATATAGCGCGTATTCAATCGCTGAGGTAGTCGCTAAAAATTCCTCGCTAATGCGGTATGGAGGAACGACGTTTGCGATATTTCGCACGACGAAAAGCTCTCCTGGAAGCGTCGAAGTAATTAGGCTTGGCACCACGCGCGAGTCGGAGCAGCCGATAAAAAGCGTGTGGGGCTTTTGATGATTTGCCAGACTCCCGAAAAGCTCGGCATGCTCGGCAAAATTTTCTTCCATAAATTTAATAGCTCCATTTATTAACTGGCTGGGCATACTTTCTCCTTAAAAAAGTCGGGAATTATATATTACTTTCATAAATAGATAGAATTCTGCGAATTTTTAATTATATATTTACCAAATTTTCGCTAAACTCCCCGCTCATAAATCAAAAGAAGGAGAAAAATATGAGTCTATACGACAGACGAAATTACGCGGACGGCTATGAACTATCGGACGCATCACTGGAACAAGGACGAATCTCTCAGACCATTAAACAAACCTACGCGCTTCTAACCGCTTCGATGATAGCTGCGGCGGCAGGGGCTTTTGTGGCGATGAGTTTCGGCGTGAGCTTGGCTCTTCATCCGATTTTATATCTGGTAGTTTTAATGGGGCTGATCTTCGGTATGCAAGCAGCCGTAAATCGCGGCGCCAACACGATCGCGCTGGTTTTGCTTTTTGCATTTACCTTTATTACCGGTCTTACTCTAGGTAAATTGATCGCTATTTATATCGCAGCGGGTGCCGGAGATGTGGTAACACATGCGTTTGTGGCTACGGCGATTACTTTCGGTGCTCTTACCGTTTATGCGATGAATACAAAGACAAATTTCGACTCTTGGGGCAAACCGCTATTGGTATCGCTTGTGGCTATTATCGTGCTAAGCCTTTTGAACTACTTCTTTTTCAAAAGCACCGTGCTTGATATAGCGATTTCAGCTTTTTCGGCTTTAATCTTTTCGATGTATATCATCTACGATACTAAAAATATTATAAACGGCACCTACACTTCACCGATAATGGCTGCCGTAGATATGTATCTAAACATCTACAACCTCTTCCTTTCGTTGCTAAGAATTTTCGGCGCAAGCAGAGACTAAATTTTACGCACCGCTTCGTGCGGTGCACTCTTAACTTAAAATTTATAAATCTTTTATTATAATCGCGAATTCAATTTTTTCAAAAGGTTTTTATAGTGACTACATTATTTTTGGTTTTACAGGTCGTCTTCGCCGTGATAATTACGATCTCCGTCCTGCTGCAAAAGAGCTCTTCTATCGGGCTTGGCGCATACAGCGGAAGCAACGAAAGCTTATTTGGTGCGAAGGGTCCGGCGGGATTTTTGGCTAAATTTACCGCCGCGATGGGAATTTT
This sequence comes from uncultured Campylobacter sp., assembly GCF_938045595.1. GTDB lineage: Bacteria > Campylobacterota > Campylobacteria > Campylobacterales > Campylobacteraceae > Campylobacter_B. The sequence goes on along the minus strand of NZ_CALIBB010000116.1, from coordinate 8,793 downwards.
ATTCGTGATAAATACACTTGTGCTCGCATATTTCTATCAGCAAGATGCTAAATCTTCCGTAGTCGATCGCGTAAAGATCGAAGCAAATGCTACTAAATCCGTGCCAAACGCTGTCCCTGGCGTGCCGTCCATTCCTAATTCCGGCACAAAGCCTAATTTCGCTCCGGCAAGCACCGAGTCAAATTCCATAATTAGCGGCGAGAGCAATGCGACGGATACAAAAATCGAAGCGCCAGCAGCTCCTGCGACCGACACTACCACAGCTAGCGCGCCTGCCCAGTCGCAAGCATCAAGCGATACCAATGCTAGCGCTGCTTCCGCAGATCAAAACACAACCAAATAAACTCTAAATTTTAAAATTTAAAAGCGCAAAATCCGCGCTTTTAAATACTATTCTTATTTTTTTAACGCTATAATTTCGCAAATTTTATTTAAAGGATTTGAATGCTAGAAGCTATCTACAAAGAGCAAAGAGCAAACGGCGATCGAGCTATCGAGGCTTTGAAAAGGGATTTTACGACTCTACGCACCGGTAAAGTGAGCGTGGCGATCCTAGATCATATTTTCGTGGATTATTACGGCTCGCAAACTCCGCTAAATCAGGTCGCGACCGTCCTTTCGACCGATGCGGTAACGATTTCGATCACGCCGTGGGAAAAGCCGATGCTAAAGGCGATCGAAAGCGCGATCGCAGCGGCGAATATCGGCGTCAATCCGACTAACGACGGCGAGAGCGTAAAGCTATTTTTCCCGCCGATGACGGTCGAGCAACGCCAAGAAAACGCTAAAAAAGCAAAAGCAATGGGCGAGAAGGCCAAAATCGGCATTCGCAACGTCCGCAAAGACGCTAACGACGAAATCAAAAAGCTCGAAAAAGACAAAGCGATCTCCGAAGACGACGCCAAAAAGGGCTACGACGAGGTACAAAAGATCACCGACTCTTACTCAAGTAAAATCGACGACGCAGTTAAGGCCAAAGAAGCCGAGCTTTTGAAGGTTTGAGCTGTGAATATAGAAAAAATCTATCGCGACTGCGGTGCATATCTGCAGGGGCATTTTCTGCTTTCAAGCGGCAACCATTCGGAATTCTATCTGCAAAGCGCCAAAGTACTTGAGGATCCGCAGCTCGCGGGACGGCTCGCAGACGAGCTCGCCGCAATAATCGAAAAAGCGGGCGTAGAGTTTGATAGCGTCTGCTCGCCCGCGCTGGGCGGAATTTTAGCGGGCTACGAGCTAGCTCGCGCGGCGAAAAAGCGCTTCATCTTTACCGAGCGCGTAGATCGCGTGATGAGCCTGCGCCGCGGCTTTGAAGTGCATAAGGGCGAGAGATTTATCGTCTGCGAAGACATCATCACTACGGGTGGCTCTGCTCTTGAAAGCGCGAGGCTCATCGAAAACCTCGGCGGCGAGGTCGTGGGCTTTGCCGCGCTTGCCAATCGCGGATTTTGCAAGGTCGCAAATTTAGCGGGCAGCGTCGCTAAGGCTGGCGCCAAGCTGCCCGCGGATAAGCCGTTTTTTGCGCTAGGCAATTTCGAGTTTGAAATTTACGAGCCCGCAACCTGCCCGCTTTGTGCTACCGGAAGCAAGGCGATCAAGCCCGGCAGTCGCGGAAACTAGGCGTCGATTTGCTGCTAACAAACCGCAACGAGATTAAATTTTATCCTCTAGGCTCTAAATTTAGCGCGACGGAATTTTAAAATTTAATCTAAAACGGATCAAAATGGCAAAACAAAAAGCTAAAATTTCACCGATTTTTCTGCGCATAAAGGCCTTCATCGTCGATCTTTTCATCATCGCGATGCCCCTATTCTACGGCGTTACCTATCTCATCTTGGGCTCGAAAGAAGCTCTGTGGCGCAACCAAGCCGCGATCGCGCTTATCTGGCTTGCTTACGGCGCGATTTGCGCGGCATTTTACGCCCGCAGCGCCCAGACGCCAGGCTACAAGCTCGCGGGGCTTTACCTCATCGATGTTCGCAGCGGGCGCAAAGTAAGCTTTTTTAGGGCGCTAGCTCGCTTTGCGTGCTTCGTGTTTGCAGGCTTTAGCGTCATCGGGCTTTTGATCTGCTTTTTTCGCAAAGATAGATTAAATTTACACGACCTGCTAAGCGGAGCCGTGCCCGTCGTGCGAAAGGACGCGCAGTGAGCGGGCAGATTTGCGGCATCGACGAGGCGGGGCGCGGCTGTCTTGCGGGGCCGCTTTGCGTCGCGGGCTGCGTGCTACAGCGCGAAATCGCAGGCCTTGCCGATAGTAAAAAACTAAGCGAAAAGCGCCGCGAGGAGCTCTACGCCGTAATCACCAAAAACTCGCGCTACAAAATCGTCGAAATTTCAAGCGCACAGGTCGATGAGATCGGACTCAGCGCATGTCTAAGATCGGCGCTTGAGCAGATTATCGCGTATTTTATGGGTTTTAGCGGACAGATCATCTACGACGGCAACGCAACCTTCGGCGTACGCGGACTTCAGACGCTCGTAAAGGCCGACGCGCAAATCGCTGAAGTAAGCGCGGCAAGCATCCTCGCCAAAGTCACGCGCGACCGCACGATGTATGAGCTCGCGCAGCGCTACCCGCAATACGGCTTCGCGCAAAACAAAGGCTACGGCTCGCGTGCGCACATCGCGGCGATCGAGCAGTACGGGCTCACGCCTTTTCACCGTGCGAGCTACAAGATCAAATCGCTGCAACCCTCGCTGTTTGATTAACGCGGCAGCAAGCTTGCTTGATCAGCAAGAAAAAAACCGCCGATTTCGGTTGATATTTTGGACGGTACAAAACTAATATCCGAAGACGAAGTGCGCTGATTTCGATTGATATTCCGTTGGCAAACGGCGCTGAAACTCATACTTGAAGGCAAACCATCGATTTCGGTCGTTGCGGCAAATCGCTAGTTTTGGTGGGCGGAATCTACTTTTTGGCTAGCTCGTCAGAATTTTAACCGCACCTCCCGCCCCACGCGCGGCTATAGTCTACTCTTGCGCTGCTTGCAGGAATTTTAACCGCGCTTTCATATCTCGTAAGGGCCCGTATAAGGTTGAAATTTTATCTAAAACCGCAAGCTCGGCTCGCTCGCTTATCCGCGCGCCGCAATAAAGCTAAATTAAATTTAGCCTTCACGACGAGAAGGCATTGCGCTTTAAATTTAAAACTGTGCGTAAAATTTTAAATGAGATTTTGATATAAAAAAGCGGCTAAATTTTAAAATTTTATAAAATTTAGCCGCGAGCAACGAGTCTTTTTATCTTTCGTAGAAGCCTGCAAGAATCTTTTTTGAGCTTATTCTATTATTGGAATCTTCTTTGCCGTCTTGGGTAAATTTGAATTTATTAGACAGACTTACGCTATTGTCGGTATTTACTACAAAATTTAACTCAATCGTGGAGGATGATAGCTTTGCCGCTTTTCCTAGCTGCGCTTTTTCTTGTTCGGGCGTTAGTTGCGACAAATAAGCGGCTTCTTTCAAAAATTTTATAATGTCGCTCATAGAGTTCGCGGCAATTCTAGAATCGCCAGGCTTTAGTATTTCATCTTTTAGCTTATCGTCACAATCAACTAGCATTTTTTGATCGCCATAATCTATTTCCCCTTTACTCTTAAGCATTTCTTGAAATTTTGTATCGTTTATTTTGCAATGCTCGTTCGCTAGCTTAAGCAGACCTTGCTTATCATAGGTTTTACCCCCATAAAAAGCCATAGCACTATCTAAAATCGAATCTAGCATATCTTGCTCGCGCTTTTTATTTGATTCTATAATATTTGCCAGTACTTTCTCCATATCCGCGTCGCAGACCATTTTGACCGTCTTTAATCCGCCGTTTTCCTCTTTGCTCCAGGTGACACTTTTGCAGATTTTCGAGCCCTCGATCGCCGTGCCGATACTCATCGACTTGAAATCAGGCAAAGTGTAGTTTTTCACGAGCTCTACCTCATCCTCGCCGCATCCTGCTAAAAACAATGCCGCAAGCACGGCGCTTAGCACATATTTCATCTTTAACTCCTTGAAGTGAATTTTCTAAAAAATAATGCTACCCCCCCCTGCTTAAAAATGTATAAATTTAGTGCCTAAATTTTAAAATTCTGCCGTCAAAATTCTACGCTCTTAATCTACGAAATTCCACGCGCTGTTTCGCGCACGAAGGCGGTAAAATTTAGAAATTTTAACCAAACTTTCGCTATCATCACGGCTTAAATTTTCACCCAAAGGAAACCGATGTTTGAATGGATCGCCTCACCCGAGGCATGGATCAGCCTGGCGACGCTCACGGGGCTTGAGATCGTGCTTGGCATCGACAATATCATCTTTATCGCGATTTTGTGCGGCCGCCTGCCTGAGGCGCAGCGCGGACGCGCCCGTATAATGGGGCTTGCGCTTGCGATGTTTACGCGCATACTGCTGCTTCTTAGCCTAAGCTGGATCATGGGGCTAACCAAGCCGCTATTTAGCGTGCTTGCGCGCGATTTTAGCGGACGCGATCTCGTGCTGATCGGCGGTGGATTATTTCTGCTCGTCAAATCCACGCTCGAGATCCACTCCAGCGCCACGGGCGAGGCACACGAGCGCAGCGCTAGCAGCGGCAAGGCAAGCTTCGGCGGCACGCTCGTGCAGATCGCCGTTTTGGACATCATCTTTTCGCTCGACAGCGTCATCACCGCCGTGGGCATGGCGCAGCACCTGCCCGTGATGATCCTCGCAGTCATCATCGCCGTGGGCGTGATGATGCTCGCTAGCGGCGCGATCGCGCGCTTCGTGGACGCAAACCCGACGATCAAAATTTTAGCGCTTGCGTTTTTGATTTTGGTGGGCGTCTCGCTGATCGCTGATGGGCTGGGCTTTCATATACCTAAGGGCTATATCTACTTCTCGATGGCGTTTTCACTGCTTGTTGAGCTCATCAATATCCAGATCCGCAAAAAATCCACAGCAAAGTAGGCGGGACGGAATTTTGCGAGATCTGAAAGGCGCTCATGGGGTTTTTTAAATTTCTTTCGCCGCGACGTATAAAGCTTGCTCGCGGCACGGTCAGGGATTTAAAGCTAGAGCTCGCGGCTGCAGACACGGCGAAATTTAGCTTTACGCTGGAGCGCTTGCGCTTTGCGGGAATTTTGGACTTAAGGCGCGACGGACTTTATCTGCCGATATGCGAGGGCGACGAGCTGGCGGTGATATATGAGGCTTCGAGCTCAAATTCCGCCCGCGAGGCTTTGAGGGGCTTAAATTCCAGCCGCAGCGCTTTAAGCGGCGTCAATTCCGTGCTGCGCCCTAGCTGCGAAGTTCCAAACAGCGGAAATTCCACTGCCGCAAATTTAGACTGCGATGCACATAGCGATACCGCGGCAAGCGTGCGCCAAAATTCTGCGATATCTGATTTAGTGGGCAAAGATCGCAGCGGTATAAATTCCGTCGCTTTGGGTCTAATCCGCGAAGACCTTAACGAGCAGGCGAGCGCCGATACGAAGTTTTATGCTTCGAATTTAAATTGTAAAGACTTAAGCGGCTTCCTCTCTTTAAATTCTACCCGCGAGGAGCACGGCGCCCAGGCGAACCTCGCCCTCTCTCCGCTAGATTTCGTTAATCTAAGCCTAGGCGCGCAGCGCTGGAAGGACGCCGGCAGCACGGCACTCGCCGCGATATTCGCAGCCTTCGGCGTAGCGCCAGCCGCGATGAGCATCTACTGCATAATCTTTATTTTTGAAAAGAACGATCCTGCGGTGGCGATAGCCCTGCCCGTCCTCGCGCCTTTTGCGTATTGCAGCTTCAAGTTTATGCGAAGAGACTGGCGCGCCGCGAAGTTCGGACGCATATTTGCGGCTCTCGCGCACTCCAAAGAGCCCAAGCGAAGCGGCGAAGCGGAGGGCTATGCTAGCGGCGTACGCGTACTGCAAAGCGGCGACGTTTATTACTATGGCTTCGCGCTGGACGGGCTATATTTATCGGGCGATAGCAAGCTGCAGATCGTTTCCGACGGGATACTCACAGATCAAAATTTAGCGGAGCTTGCGGACGGCAAAAATTCTGCGAAATTTAAGAATTTAGACGCAGAAAATTCTACAAATTCTGCGAGCATCAAGAATTTTGCGAGATCAGCGAATTCCACAAGCTCTGTAAATTCTGCCAACGCAGCAAATTCTATAAATTCCGCCAGCTCTGCCAAAGCCGCGGCACCCGCCAAGGCGAAGGACGCTTCGCAGAGCTTTGAGCTGCAAAACGGCGATATTCTCCGCGCCCGCTACAAGGACTACCGCGTAAGCGGACTGTGGAACCAAAGCCGCGGCATGAAGCTAGGCGATACGCGCAGCGGACTTCGGCGCGTAGCGGATTTTATCGCAAGCGTGGCGCTACAAATAGGTCTGCGTCTAGGCGGCGCGCTCGTGCTGACGCAGCTCGGCGATCACATCGGCGGCTCCTTCGGCAACGCCCTAAGCTTCATCGGATTTTTGCTGCTGCTTAGCCTTATGCTTTGAAAGGCGAATTTCAAACGGCAGCCTCGCGGAATTTTGCAACTTCAAGGAATTTCAAATTTCTAAATTTCGCAGAATTCCGCAGCGAGCGGATTCGGGTTTTAAATTGAGGGCGCAAATTCTAAATCCAAATCTCGCGCGGCGTAAATTTGCGCTATAATCTAGCGAAAATCAAAGATTTAAAGGACGCGGCTTGAAAATTTTAATCTCGTTTTTGTGCTTATTAAATTTCATGTTCGCTGAGGCGGCGCCCGCTTTGGCGGGAAGCGCAAACAGCACTCAAAAAGACCAAAGTCTAGAAATTTTAATCGCAAATTTAAGCATGGCGCTGAAAGAAATCGACGAAGCTAGGCATCGCCCCGATGGGACGCCCTGCGAGAGCATCGTTAGGTTAAGGGCTGCGTTTATGGAGTTTTTGCAAAGCGCGGGCGAGAGCGCTCCGCAAATTTTAAAATCCTTGAGGTTCGCGCCGAATATGGCGATCTCGCAGGACGGCAAGTTTCGGGCGTATTCGGTAGATATCAGCACCGGCGGCACGATGGGCGCTAACTACGTAGCGTATCAATACGCAAACGGCGGGCGAAATTTCATTAAGGATTTTACTGGCAAAAATACGCAACAGGTGCAAGAATGCGTCCTTAGCGGTAGGCGGGATTGCGCCTGCGGCGATTGGGCAGTCGGTACCGCATGGGGCGGCGATCGAGTGATAAAAGTTTTTAAAGTTAAAGAAAATTTATATCTAGTTTACGGAGTATCAAAGGGCTCTAGCAAACTCACAAGCGATGAGCTTTGGGCGGTAGAAGCAAGCGAAGCGGGTATAAAACTGGCGAATATATTTCATTACGTCCGCTCATGCGGCGGAGATTGCGACTGCTCTAAGATGAGCTCTTTGGTGCCACCGCCGCATGACTCCGCTCGCTTCGGCATAGAATATGATTTTTTCTCATATTTAGACGGCAGCGACGAGATAAAGAATAAATACACTAAAAGAACGTTTTTGACCTTTGAAAACGGCACGTTGGGCGCTCTTAAGGTAAAATCTAGCGACAAATACCCTGACGGCGAGCTCGTCGATGAATACCAATACTTTAAATTTGACGGCGAAAAATTTACAATAGAGAGCAAAATAACTCATTGCGAGCCCGGTAAAATTATAGAGGAGTTAGTCGCGCCCTCTAGCGCGCAGGGGCTTTGATAGGTGCTGCTACGCTTGGCGGTTGCGTTAAATTTAAAGACTTTGAGGTTATAAATTTCAAGGTGCGGCAAAATTTCAAATTTTAATCTTTTAAAATTTTGGCTACAAAATTTTAAAATTATAAATTTTAAAGCGTAGAATTTCAGGGCGCGGAATTTTGATTTCAGAATTTTAAATTTTGCGGTGCAGAATTCCTCGGCGTGGATTAAAATTTTAAATTTCAAAACGCACGGAATTTTACGCGCCTTAAAATTTCAAAGTACGAAATCAAAAAAGCAGAATTTTAAAATTTCAAATTTTAAGGCGCGCAGAGCTGTAGCATGTGGAGCCGCAGCACGGCGTGTGAAGCTATAGTGCGCGAGGCTGTGACACACAAAGCTGCGGCGAGCCGTCCGCTAGCTCCAAATTCTTTCGTTTAGTTTTAGGTTTTTTACGATCGCCAAAAAGTGCGAAAGCTCGCGCTTGAGCTGCGCGGCAGGGTCGCGGCGCAGCACGCTTTCGTCTATGTCGGGCTCGAAATTGTCGCGCCCCGTATTTACGAAAATATAAATTTTGCTATCTGCGAAGCTAAGGCTAACGGGCGCGGCCACGGCGCCTGCGAAGCACAAGAGCCTCCGCATAAAGGCAGGCGTCAGGATATACATCGCGCCCGCCGCATCCTCGCAATACACGGCGAAGGCGGCGTTAAACTCCGCATCGTCCATATCGATCTTTTTTAGCCCGAGGGTGTTCGGCGCGCCGGCGCAAGCGGGGAAGATCAGGGTTTTGGAGCTTATGCGTTTGTGAAATTCCGCGTAGAAAAAGGTGCCGAGGATTTCACTTTCCAAAATTCTATTAAACAATTTCACATCGCAAAATGCAAACCTCACGCCGTCATAAACGCCCGAGACCCTGTCGTTGCCGCCTAGGTATCTGTCTAGTCGAAAAAAGAGCCCGGAGAGCTTGAGTTTGGCGGGATCGATATCGCCTGAAATTTCATATCGATAGCCGAACGCCTTAAAATAGGGCATTAGATAGTGCTCTTTAAAAGCGCGCCGAAATTTTACCGAATAATCTCGTTTAAAGATTCTAAATAATACGAATAAGCCAGAAGCAGCCAAGATTAAAGTTATAATCGCGAGTAAGATATATTTGGAAA
>NZ_CALIBB010000115.1 GCF_938045595.1 uncultured Campylobacter sp. | reverse complement strand
AAGGGGGCAAACTCCAGGTCTCCGCGCCGTCTTGTATCGTTAAATTAAGCGAGCATACCGCCCTTAAGTCCATACAAGTCCCGTCACACCACACTTTAATTGCCGTTTTGACGACAGGCTGCCCGCCTTTTGCGTCAAATTTAAAAACTAGAGCATTAATTCTACAAAAGTCCCGCGTGTTTGGCGCGGTAGGTTTTGTGCTTATTGCACGGCGGCAGTTCGCACCGCAAACGCTGCTTTAGCCCTACTTTTGAGCCCTCGCGCCACTAGAATTTTACTAAATTTTACGCACTGCCTCTTTGAAACGACGCTTGCGAAACCATATCTCCCTGCGCACAGCTCCCTAAAACTCGAAGCAATCTTGCACGTTGCTTAGAACTTCGCAATCACAATATCCGCCGTTTTGCTCGCAAAAGTCCAAAACCGCCGCTTCATTCGACGCGCAGCGAGCTCGCAAAAACTCCAACGTGAGCCTATGCGTGCCGTCGCAGCCACGATGCGCCAAGCCCTCGTCTAAGAACTCAAATAGCCGCTCAAACTCCGCCCTGCTCATCGGCAGGCTCTTTTCAAAAAGCTCGCACTGCCGCTGTGCCGCGAGCTTTTTGAGTTCCTTTTTTCTGGATTTTTCCACTATTTCTCCTTTGCTGCGCCGCCTTGCCGCACGAATATCCTTTGGGCGCATTAACCTCATACCCGTCGTCCCCAGCCCTCAAGCGGGATGTAAATTTCATCCAAACCATGCGCTAGCTCGTCTATACCGAAATAATGCTTATTAATTTTAGCAGAGCGAAATTATAACAAAAGCAGAGCGCGAAATCGCAAATCCGATGATTAAATTTTATCTAGAATAAAGAGCTATGTTTTCGGCTAAATTTTGCCGTACCGAGGGATAAAATTTAGCAAATTCGGATGAAATTCTATCGAGTAGATGTGTAGAATTTGACCATAATCTAAAACAAAAGCGGCCGCGCTTGAAACACGGCCGCTAAATTTTAAAATTTTACTTCTCAAACGCCTTTTCTAGGCTAAACGGAAACGCCTGATAGCCCATCGCGTTAGTCATTTTGATTTCGATTGACGGCTCTTTTGCGCCCCATTCAAACTCGTTGATGTGAGGGCTAGGCACGCCGACCGGGCGGCCTTTGGCGATGTCAAACTGCATGCCCGCGACCGCCGAGTAAACCATCACGCTATCTAGATCGTCTTGATACTGCGCTAGCGAAGTAACCGAGCTGTACCACTCGCTGCCGCGCTGTTTGCCGTATTCCCAGACCTGCTCGACGGTTTTAGCTTTTTCGTCGATTTTATAGACGACCGCGCGGGAGTATTTCATACCCGCCATCGCAGGCTGCTCCATGCCGCGGGTGTCGCCGTTATCAAAGACGGTGAGATATACGACGCCCTTTTTGGACTTGCTATCGATGCGGAAAGCCGTATGCTGCGTCCACTGCCAGTCAAATCCACCTTTCTCGCTCTCGTAGCCCGGGCATTTTGAGTACTCGTCCTCGCAGACGATTTTTTTGCCGTCTTTATCTACAGGCTGGAGCAAATAGCCTTTAAACTGATCCTTCCAGCCTTTGTGCGCGCCCATTATCCATTTGACTTTTTTGTCGCGGCCGATCTTGATGACGGCGTCTTGGTGGCGGCTGGAGATGATGATGCTATCGTCGCTTGGATCATAATCCACGCTATTTACGTGCGCCCAGTTGCGTCCAGGGCCCGAGCCCACGATGTCGCCCCATTTTTCGTTCGTATCCATCGCGGCTAGCTCGTCTGCGCTTGCAGTGTGACCCGCCTTACTAGCGTCGATATTTAGGCACACGGCGCCCTGATCGAGCGTTTTTAGCACGATGTCGCGATACGGATCTAAAATTTCATACAGCCTAAAATCATCTACGACGTTGCCGTCTCTATCGACCTCGACGATTACGTCGCGCACGGTGCGGACGTTTTTGCCGTCGGCGCGTTTATAGTTAGCGTTTGCCGCGCGCAGGAAATAATGCCCGTTTTGCGCAACGTCCATAGAGTGCGAGAAGTCGTTGTAGCTCGCAGGTAGCTCGCGGTTAAAGATTTCGCGTCCCATTATGTCGTATTTGGCGTATCGCTGCCCGTAGCCCCACGTCATCGCGCCGTCGTCGTTTTGTTTAAAGCCCATCATGACGCCCGCGCTAAAGGGCTGTTTGAGGTCGTAAATTTTACTTGCCTCCATATACCAGCGCACCTCGCCTTTGGTGTCTAGAATGAAGTTGTTCGGGCTGTAGTTCCACTCGATCGCGCCGCCTGTAGGGTTGTTCCACACGACTTTGGTGCCTTTGCCGGTTTTATTTACGAAGTTATTTACGTAGTAAAGGCGGTTAGCAAATTTCGCGCTCGGAGCCTTCACGACTTCGATTTTATCAAACAGCGCACCCTTTTGAGACGGCATGCCAGAGCTCTCTAGATAGATCGCCGGAGCGTAAATTTTATAGGTTTCTTTTACGTGTTCGGTTTGACCCTTATAAATTTTATCGTACTCGACCTCGACGGTGTTTTGATAGTCAGGGTAAAGTCCAAAAACAGGGATTCCGCCGTGCGTGCGCAGATGCTTATCGGCGACTTTATAGCTGATAACCTGACCACCCGGCTTTGGTACGATAGTGACTTTCACGTTTGCTAGTGTGTATCCGCCGTTTTTGATCACCGCCGTTAGAGGCGCGATGTCGTATGGGTTTACGACTACTTCGCCGATCTTGCCCGGGATGCCGTAGTCGATGTGTGCGCCGCTAGGTCCGCCGATAGCGAGCGCAGCCGTGCTTAGACCGCCCAGAAGCGCCGCAGCTAGGGCGAGTGACGATAGAGTTCTTTTCATCTTTTCTCCTTTATAATGATAAATCATTTCACTGCCGTAATTTTAGTGAATATTTCTAACATGAAAATCACGCTATTATTATAAATAGCTTAAATCCAAAAAATAATTCAAATTTTTATATTTTCCGCTAAAATTTAGCCCAAATTTTACGAATTTAATCTAAAATTTATCTTAGCGTGAGTTTTGCGGCGGCGAGAGAATATAAAATTAACCCAAACGAAATCATTTTAAGGAGCATTCCATGAACCTACTTTCTAAATTTGGCAAAGGCTTTCTAGCAGTCGCGATGTTTGGCGCTCTTAGCGCAGCCGCGTTTACCGAGGGTGAGGACTACGTAAAGCTGCAAAAGCCGCTACCAGTCGAGCAAAACACGCTGGTTAAGGTCTTTAGCTATGCATGCCCGTTTTGCTACAAATACGACAAAACCGTCACGCCGAAGGTCGTAGAAAAGGTCGCGGGGCTAAAATACGTGCCGTTTCATCTAAAAACCAAAGGCGAATACGGCGAGGCGGCGAGTAAAATTTTTGCCGTTTTAGCCGTGATGGACGAGGAAAAAAGCGTGAGCCTGCTAGATGAAAACTCGCTGTTTAAAAAGGCGAAATTTGCTTACTACAAGGCCTATCACGATCAAAAGCAACGCTGGAGCGACGGCAAGGACGAGGCTGCGTTTTTAAAGACGGGGCTTGATGCGGCGGGCATCAGCGAAGCGGACTATCAAAAAAAGCTAGAGGATCCAAAGGTCGCCGAACTGCTTAAAAAATGGGACGAGAGCTACGACGTAGCCAAGATCCAGGGCGTGCCGGCCTTTGTCGTAAACGGCAAATACCTCATCATGACGAAGTCCATCAGCTCCATCGACGGCATGGCGCAGCTAATCGAAGAGCTGCTCAAAAAATAGGGCGCGGGCATGAAATTTGCGGAAAAAATAGCAAAATTCGCAGATAGCCGCCTACCGTGGGCGATCCTCGTAGCAGTGAGCGCGGGACTCGTGATTCTCGCGCACTCGCTATTTCAAAACTACGTCTATATGCCGCCTTGCGAGCAGTGCGTCTATATCCGCTTTGCCTTTTTGTGCATGGCGCTAGGAGGTCTGATCGCGATCATAAATCCCAGAAATTTGCTCCTGGCCGCGCTCGGCTACCTGTTAGCCTTTTGGGGCGCGATCCAGGGCATAATGTATAGCGTCAAGCTCGCCAAGATCCACGACGCCGTGCACGGAGACGATCCGTTCGGCGTGCAGGGCTGCTCGACAGAGCCGCACTATCCGTTCGGCCTGCCGCTTGAGCGGTGGGCGCCCGATTGGTTTTTGCCTACGGGCGACTGCGGCTACGATAATCCGCTAGTGCCCGAGGGCGTCACGCTAGACGGCTTTCAGAAGTATTTAGTGGATCTTTATGGGGACGGCTGGTACCTGATCCCATCAAGCAAATTTATGTCGATGGCAGACTGCACGCTCATAGGCTTTGGCGTATGCTTCGTCGTGCTTGCCGCGATGTTTATTTGCAAAATTTTAACTATCAAAAAAGCTTAAATCGGTCTAAATTTAGACCGATTTTGCTATACTCGCCGTATGAAAGCCTTACGCGAACATAATTTTAAAATTTACTTCATCATCATTTTCACAAGCCTTTTTGTGGTGCTTTTGGGCGTGAAAAACTACGAGGACGCCAAGACGCAGATCACGACGCTCGCGGATAAAAACAAGATCGCCGCTAGCGAAAATATGGTCGGGAGCTTCTCGTTTTGGCTAGATGAGCGGCTGCACTCACTGGTGCGCGCGGCTAAATTTATGCAAAACGCAGGCGCGATACGAGACGACGAAAAGCTCGGCGGCTTCATACGTCTTTTTAAAGAAAACTCCGCGGAATTTGACGCTTTGCAGTTTTTGCGCGAGGACGGGGAGATCTTCGTCGACGGCAAGGAGCTAGGCGATGATGAAGCGATGCCAAAGAGCCTGCGCACGGGGCTTGTTTGGTTTGAAGAGACCAAAAACACGCTAGCTCCCACGGTAAATTTTATGCAGCGCCATAAAATTTTAGGCGAGCCGACGCTAAATTTATGCGTGCCCGTGCTGGACGGCGGCTCGTTTGCGGGGGTGTTTTGCGGCGTGGTGAAGCTGCAAAACATACTAAAAAATATGGAAAAATTTAAGCTCGCACCCGATTCCTACGCCTTTATCGTCACTCACGGCGGCGAAATTTTAACGCCGATGAAGGATGCGGCGCTAAAAAAGCAGATCGAGGATAAATTTAAAGAGCTTTTCCTGCGAGGCGAAGATATCACGAGCATAAAAATCGGATCAAATTTCATCTCCGTCGCCGAGATCCCGACGCTAAACTGGTTCATCGGCGCAGGCACCGATAACGAAAAGGAGCTTGCTGCGCTGCTTAACTCCGCGCTAAAAAATGCCCTCATCCTGCTTTTTGCGTTCGCGGCGCTGGCGCTGGTGGCAAATTTCCTCCATACCTTTATGTACTCAAAAATCAAAAACCTGCAAGACGACTACGAGGCCCTGCTCAAGCACAAAGCCCGCATGAGCGAGGCGGGTGAGCTAATCAGCGGCATAAATCATCAGTTTATCCAGCCGGTTAATTCGCTAAATTTGATGATATCAAGCCTGCTTATGCTGCAAAAAGACGGCAAACTAGACGCCGCGATGCTAGAGCATATGCTGCAAAAGGGGCAGGCCGCGACCGTGCTTTTAAGCGATACGATCGAAATTTTTAGAAATTTTTACAAAACGAGCGACGCTCCGCAAAAATTTAGCGTGCAGCGCTGCATCAAAGACCTGCTAAAGCTCATGCACACCGAGCTTAGCAAGGCAAACGTCGCGGTAAGCCTGCGCGAGTTTAAAGACGAAGAGGCCACGCAGCGCATGGGCATCGTGCAGCAAATTTTACTCATCCTCATTCACAACGCCAAGGACGCGGTCGTGGAGCGATACAAAGAGCAGATCGCCAAGCGGCAAGTTTTTTTGGACGTCAAATTTGAAAACGGCACGTGCAAAATAGCCGTCACGGACTACGGTAGCGGTGTGAGCAAGGAGCTTCGGGATAAAATTTTAACCCAGCCAAAAACCACCAAAAAGCAAGGAAGCGGCATCGGGCTGTATTTTGGCAAAAAGCTAGCAAACGAAAAGCTTTCAGGCGACATTAGGCTTCTAAGCGCGGGCGATCCGACGACGTTTGAGCTGAGCTTTGAGATAAATTTAAAGGAGTGAGATGCAAGAGCATTTGAGGCTACTTAAAGACCTGAGCGTCCTCATCGTCGAGGACGACGAGATCGCAAGGGAGCTGCTAATAGGCGGGCTAAAGCCCTACTGCCTTAGCGTCTGGGGCGCGGGCGACGGGCTAGAGGGGCTGGAGCGCTTTAAAAAGCTAGCCCCTACGGTCGTCATCACCGACATCCACATGCCCGCGATGAACGGCTTTGAGATGATGAAAGAGATGATACGCATCAAGCCCGTGCAAAAATTTATCGTCTTTACCTCCTACGACACCGACGACAATCTCATCAAAAGCATCGAGCACGGCGCGGCGTCTTTTTTAAAAAAGCCGGTCGATATCACGGCGCTGCGCCGCCTACTCGTGGCTCTGACCTACGAAAAAGACGAGAAGCTCGTGCGCTTAAGCCCGCAAACGAGCATAAATCTCGCCAAAGAAAAGATCTACAAAAACGGCGAAGAAATTTATCTTTCGTTTTTGCAAAACAAGCTCTTCTGGCTCTTCGCGTATAATCTAAACAAGCTCGTGAGCTACGAGATGATCGAGGAGTTCGTATATGAAAACGAACTTTCTAGCAAGGGTGCGATACAAAACGTCGTGCTAAGGCTAAAGCGGGAGCTGGGGGTTAAATTTAAAAATATCAGTGAAAGCGGGTACATAATGCTAAGCGGCGATCAAATTTAACTTTGCGGCTTGGCTTTTTCCTTTATACTTCGTTGAAAATATCGCCGAAGCTCGGTTACATACTACTTGTATGCGCCCTCGCTCGGCTCATTTCCGCCTCGTCTAAAGAAAAAATACTACGCCTTGATTTTATGCAGTTAAATTTTGGGTCAAATTTACAAATTTGAGTCGCCGAGACCCGCGCCTTGAAAACATAAAATTTAGTCGTTATCGTGCCGCGCGGCTTAGCGATAAAATTTACTGGAAGCCCCGCGGCCAAATTTAACGCTGCGCATAAAACAAAGTTTGCTTTGGTGCGGCTAAATTTAATGCGGCAAAACCTATTTCGCCAGCAGTTCCTTTACCGCAGCGACCATTTCATCTAGCGAGCCGAACGAGGAGGTGTTTAAGAGATACTTGCCGCTCACGACAAATGCTGGCACGCCTGAAATCACCGCAACCTCGTAGCCCGCGTCCCACTGCGCGAGCAGAGCCTGCGCCTTTTTGCTAACAAGCGCGGCTTCGTATTCGCTCATGCTCACGCCGGCGGCATCTAGCGCGGTTTTGATAAATCTTTGTTTATCACTGCCGCCGCCGAAATCATCCTTTTTGTCGTGGATCGCTTTGTAAATCGCGAATTTCGCCTTTTTAAATTTCGACTCATCGCTTAGCAGGCTCACATCATCCTTTTCATCAAGCACGATGAGCGCTGCGAATATACCGCTCGCCGTCTGTCCGAACACGCCTTTGGTCTTTAGATGCCACGGCAAAAACTCCGTCCTCTCAAGCTTTTTCATCAGTTGCGGTGTGACCGTCCTGTCGAACGCATAGCAGTGCGGGCACTCGTAGTTAAAAATTTTAACGACGCTGTTTTTCGGCACGTTTAGCGGCTTTTGTAGCACCTGATAATTAACGCCCACCTCCAGCGCATTTGCGCCTACGCTAAGCAAGCAAACGGCGGCTAAAGCTTTAAAAATTTTAGCGATTTTCATAAAATTCCTTTGCGGTAAATTTTAAAGATTGTATAAAATAAAGGGTAAATTTGAAATAAAATCTAAGCAACGAGCTTCTTTTTTAATTCTTTAACCATTTCGAGTTTAAGTTCCTTGGTTGTATAATGCCTGAAATTTTACATTTCAAAACAAGGAGTAGTTATGAAAAAGTCTATTTGTATCGCGATTTTGCTATGCGCCAGTTTGATGGCGAGTGAGTGCACCGCAGTGTATGGAGATGGAAAAACGGAGCTAAAGCTTGCTACGGGAAGCCCGGGAGAGCTTGGGCTACTCGAAGTTTTATCTAATGAATTTAGCAAGGCAAACGACACCAAAATTTGCTGGATAAAAGCAGGAAGCGGCCAGACTCTCGAACTTTTGAAAAATAAAAAGATAGATATCGCTATGGTTCACGCTCCAAAGGCGGAAATAAGCGCCGTAAAAGAGGGCTGGGCTACGCAAAGGACGTTGATCGGATCAAACGAGTTTTTTATAGTAGGGCCTAAAAGCGATCCCGCAAAGATAAAAACCGCCCAAAACGTAACAGAGGCCTATACCGATATAGCCAAATCCCAAAGCCTTTTTTACACCAGAGCGGACAACTCCGGAACTCATAAAAAAGAGCTTAGTATCTGGAAAATGGCAAATATCGTTCCGCAAGGCCAGTGGTATGAGGCAAATAAAGATTTTATGTTAGCGACTCTTTTAAAAGCCGATAAAAACGGAGCATATTTTATGAGCGATAGCAGTACTTGGGTCGTGGCGAAAAAAGATATAAAATCCAGCGAAATTCTATTTCGTGGCGATAAATATCTAATAAATACGTATTGCGCCCTAAGACAAAACGATAGCGATACTGCCGAAAGCAAGAAATCGAAAGATTTTATAGATTTCGTAGCTTCAAGCGCAGGGCAAGAGATAATTAAAAATTACGGTAAAGACAGATACGGCGAAGGGCTTTACAACGACGCCGCATACGCTCAGAAATATTTTATAAGCGAGTAGAATTTAAGTCTTAAAAGATAAAATTCGGCAAATTTGATAAGCCGAATTTCGACGATGCGGTGGGTAAAATTTAAGCAAGCGGGTTAAATTCCAAACCGAATTTAACCCGCCGCAGTAAATTCTAAATTTACTGCGGCAATCCCAGCAAATTTAATCTCGCCGCGAAATTTTAATAATCAAAAATATTCGGATCGATCACCAGCGCGCGGTATGCTACGTCGTCTCTAGACGCCGACTCCACGTCCATTTCAAATTTAATGTCGTTTGTTTTCGGATCGATCTCCACGAGCACCATTTTGATCGTCTTATCGGGCTTTAGCAGATAGACGTTCGAGCTTGAGATGAAGTACGTGCTTTTATCCTTTTGCCACTCCACGTTGCTCGTAACCGCGCTATAAAAATCAAATCCGCGCTCCTTGCCAAACTCCCACGTCTGCTCGACGGTGCCCTTTTTCTCGTCGATCTTGTACTCGACCGCGCGAGAGTATTTTTGCTCTTTTAGCGCAGGCTGCTCCATGCCGCGGCCGTCGCCGTTGTCAAATACGCTGATGTGCTTTACGGAGCCCTTGTTATCGTAGCGCGGAGTGAGCCACGCGGTGTGCTGCGTCCACGACCAGTCGAAGTCGCCCTCGCATTTTGAGTTTTCGCATTTGATCTTGTTGCCGTTTTTATCCACGGGCACTAGCACTTTTTCTTTAAAGTCCGCGCTCCAGCCCTCAGGCGATGCAAGGATCCATTTTACCTTTTTGTCGCGACCGATCTTAACTATGCCTTGGTGGCGAAGCGAAAGGATGATGCTGTCGTCGCTAGGGTCATATGAGATCGAGTTTACGTGCGCCCAGTTGCGTCCCGTGCCGGTCGATGTCACGTCGCCGAAAGGCAGATCGTCGCTGATTTTGATCTCTTTGGCATCCATGTCGATGTTTAGGCATACAGCACGAGCGTCAAGAGCTTTGATGAGGTTGCTGCGGTAGACGTTTTTGCCGAAAATTTCATTCAGATCCCACTCGTCCACGACCTTGCCGCTGCCGTCCACTTCGATGATGTGATCTCTGATCGTGTGCGAGAGCCTGCCGTCTGCGTGGTGGTAGTTGTATTTGCCGACGCGAAGCAGCAAGTGATCATTCTTTAGCGGCATCACCTCGTGGCTAAGATCGATGTAGCCGCGCGGCAGCTCGCGATTATACACCTCCTTACCCATCATATCGTAGCGCATATATCGCTGCGCCATGCCCCAGCTCAAATCTCCGTTTGGCAGCTGATGAAAGCCCATCATCATGCCGCCGTCCATCACTCTGCGTTCGCTGCGGTCGTAAAATTTCTGATAATCCAGATACCATCTGACCTCGCCCTGCGTATCGACGACGAAATTTTCGGTGAAATCATTCCAGCTAGCCGCACCGCCGTTTTTCCAATCAAGCGGCTTATAAACGCTCGTGATAGTATTGTTGATGAGATAGAGCCTGTTTTTAAACGCGGGATCGACCTTTTTAACCTTCATCTTTTGCATATGGCTAAATCTAAAATCGCGGCTATACGTCACGATCGGCTGAGCGTAAATTTTATACTTTTCGACCTTCTTTTCGCCGTTAAAAACGTAGCTTACTTCGACCTCGTTTAGATAGTCCGGATACAGCCCCCAGATCGGCACGCCGTCGTGCGTCAGTAGCGCATGCTCGGAGACGTTATAGGTGATGTCGATACCGCCGTTAGGTTTACCGAGCACCCGCACGTGGATATCCTTGATGTCCTTGCCCGCCCTATCGATGACGGCCGTTAGAGGCGCCACGTCGTATGGGTTGATAAACACCGAGCCAAGCTCGCCTTGGGTTTTTACCTGATGCGCCAAAACGCCCGCACTCGCAGTCTGCGGCACCGCTATAAACGCGCCGCCTGCCAAGGCCGCAGCCAAAACGATAGAACCGAAAAAATTCTTACGCATATTCGCTCCTTTTGGGTAAATTTATTGAATTTTACTACGCAAAAATCGCTTCAAAATCGCGCCCGCATAAAGGCTTGCTTAAACGGCCAGCCCTGGCGCTTTAAATTTCTTTAGCCATTATATCGCAATTTCGCGGCAGAGCGAAATTTTGCAAGCCCATGCGCGGACGAGGCGCAAAACCTAAAGCGGAATTTCACCGCTTAATCCGTTTTTACTCGCGCATCTGCTAAAATTCGTCAAATTTAACCAAGGAGCGGCAGATGAATAAAGAGGAATTTGAAACACTAAATCCTAGCGAAAAGCAAAATTTGATGCTTAAAATTTCAGCCACGCATCCGCAGTTTAAATTTTTAAATTTGACTACGTTTAGGTGCGGCGGCGAGAGCTTCGAGACGGGCGTTTTCGATTTTAAAGGGAGCGAATTCGTTTTTATTCCAAGCGGCGAGCCGGTGCTCGGATGGGATGATTTCGCCGTTTTGGATGAAATTTCGGCGGCGAAAATCAAAGAGCGGTGCGAGTTTTGCGGCGGCGAGCAGAGTCTGCGCGAATACGTCGTGCAGCAGACCTCGCCGCTTCGCCGCGCTAAAATTCCAGCGATGCTGGCTGAACGCGAAGCGAGCGAGCTTAGCTGGTTCGAGGTCGGCGCGGAAGATGAGAGGCTTGAGGCTTACGAGCGCGATATAGAGCGGTTTTTGCGCGGCGAATACAAAAGCTCCTCGGTGCTAATCCTTAGCGGCGCGCTAAAGCTGGTGCGCGAGGAGGGCAAAATTCGAGCGTTTTTGTTTAGAGACGTGACGCACGAGGAGCTTGAGGCGAGCTTGCAAAAGGACGGATTTAGCCTGCCTAGCGAGGATGAGTGGGAGTATCTGGCGGGATGCGGAGCGCGCACGCTTTGGCGTTTCGGCGACGAACCCGATCCGAGCGAGGTTGCTCTGCCACACGCGCAGCAACCCAAGAGCCCGAAATTTTCGCTATTTGAGCCAAATTTATTCGGGCTGTTTATCGCTTACGATCCCTACGCCGTGGAGATCGTTAGCGCGCCTGCGTATTTCAAAGGCGGAGACGGTGGATGCGCGTTTTGCGGCGGTGCGTCTTTGTTTGAGAGCCTGTTGCCCGCTTCGCCATTTTATGCTATGGATGAGGCGATGCGGCAGGATCATTTGGATTTTCTTAGCGGCGGCGAGCTAGACAGCGCGATTTATAGGCGCATCTTTAGGCTGAAGCGCGAGCTGTTTTAGCCTGCCGAAATACAGCCGCTCCATCTCGGCTAAATTTAATGCTAGGCTGTGGATAAAATTTTAAAATTTCATCCGCGCCCATTCGGCTTGAAATTTTAAATTTTACCCGCTGCGCCTAGGGCTTGGTTTTAAATTTAACCCAAGCCCCGCCTTTGCGCCGAAATTCCACCCGCGATTTATAGAAATTCCCGCGGCTCATAGATTTGCACGCCGCGGGCGTCGCTGCGAGCCGCATTTATCATCGCGCGGACACTACTTGCGCCGCTAAGCGGTCCAAATTTACCGAACACGCAGGCGGGCAACAGTTTAAAAACCGCCGCCGCAAGCCGTTCTAGCGGGCGAGCATCCGACCTCTCGCCCAAGATTAACGGCGGATGAGCGATCTGAAGGCTATCAAAACCAAGCTCGCTCACGCGCCGCTCAACCTGCTCTTTGGCGCGCAGGCAAAAGCTTAGCGAGCCCTCGTTCGCGCCCAGAGATGATACGAGCACGAAGCGCCGTACGCCCGCCGCTTTGCCCCACTTCGCCGCTGCATAGACGTAGTCCACATCCACGCGCAAAAATGCCTCGCGCGAGCCCGCCTGCTTCATCGTCGTGCCCAACGCGCAAAAAATTTAGTCAAATTTATGCGGCGCGATATCTGATATCCTCTCAAAATCAATGATCCGCGCGCGAAGCTTAGGACGGCAAAAGCCTATCTCGCGGCGCGTCCATACTTCTACCTCATCGTAACCCGAGCTCTCGCAAAGCTCGCGTACCAGCTCCCTGCCCACGACGCCCGTAGCGCCTAGTACAAGAGCCGATTTTCCCATTTTCGTTCCCTGAATTTCTTTAAATTTTACCGCGTTGTGTGGTTAAATTTTACTTTTACCGTGCCAAAAATTTCGTCTAGTTTGCAAATAGGACCCGAAAATTGCGCGCTTGAGCTCGCATCGCAAGTCAAATACATAGCTCACGCGTTAAATTTCAAAGCCACGTTCGGCGCGAAATGCACATCAAATCAGCTTAAATTTTATAAGTCGCAGTGCCGTAAAAACGGCGTTTTTACGCATTAAAAGAAGTAAAATTTTAATCTATTTTTAGTAAAATTTAGTCTTATTATAACATATTTTTCAAAATAAGATGCCTAATATTAAATTTTAAATGACAATATCATTTAAAAAAACCGCCCTTTGTTTAACTTCTTTCGGCAGATATTTAGCATAAGAGCGATAAGTCTCGTTCAAATCCTTATGGCCCATCATTTTGCAACCCACCCACATAGGCTCCTCGCCGCGACTTAGCATTACGGAAGCGAAGGAGTGCCTGGTATCGTAAAGCCTGCGGATATTATAGCCAAGTTTTGCTTGCAGATCATTAAATTTAAGCCGCATCATAGACCGAGAAAGCCTAAAAATTCGCCGGCTTTTGTCGCTGCTATCAAGCTTTATAAGCTCATTATAGACGATTTGCAGCATATCGATCGTACGATTACTGGACTTAGTTTTGGGTGAATCCACAATGCCGACGTCCGAAAGCGTTTTATTTATCCGGATTTGCCTATTTTCAAAGTCGAGATCGCCGAAAGTAAGAGC
This sequence comes from uncultured Campylobacter sp., assembly GCF_938045595.1. GTDB lineage: Bacteria > Campylobacterota > Campylobacteria > Campylobacterales > Campylobacteraceae > Campylobacter_B. Next base: position 3,237 of record NZ_CALIBB010000115.1, on the reverse strand, counting down.
TAAAATTTCACCGGTTCGGGCGCCGGTAAAGAACGCTACGACTAGAAATAACCGCAACTCGTCGTCGGCATTTTTAATGAGCTCTAAAATTTCATCAAGGCTAAACGGCGGAAATTTTTCGTCCTCTAATTCATCGAGATGTTGCTTAAATCTAGGAATAAAAAACGGATTTTTGGAGATTATGTCATTACTTACGGCGTATCGAAAAATCATCTTGAAAAAAGAGCAATAGCCGCTAATAGAGCTATCCTTTAAGCCTTTGCTCTTACAAAATTTAACGAATTCTACGCTGTGGTGCCTCTCAAAGTCGGCTAAGTAGAAAATACTATTAGAGCTTAAAAATTCCGTGATCGTATGGCTCATAATTACGTAAAGCCGCCTAGTTTTATCCTTTAAAAAGGACTTCTCGGCAAGGAGACGATCGATTACGCCATCAAAACTAAACTCACTAGAATTTTTAATAGCGCCGGTGCCTTTCTCCCCCTTTCTAAGAAGCCTGTCGGTCTGCAAGTCCTCAAGCTCGCGATACCGGCGTCTGGCCTCCGCGATATCGGATTTAGAGCCTAGAAATAAATCATAATTTTTACGAACGAAATCAAACGCCAAAGGCGATTTTTTAAGACCCGTAGTGCGGCGAATTCTAATGCCATCCTTTTGGCAGTCAATATAAAAACGTCCGTGTTGCACATAGATATTCTTATTTTTTTCCAAATTTTTCATATAAGTAACTTTATCAAAATTTAATTAAAAGTAAGCGAAAAAGCACTATCTTTAAGGTTGAAATTTTTTGAAATAAAAATTTTTTACTTAAAGTGCGATTTTATGGAACTTGAAAATCTTAAAAAGAGCAAAAAGGCAATTAAGAAAAGCAATTTTTTACAAAATCTCGCTAATAATTAGCTTTTATTTTTAAGCTTTATATAATAAAATAGTCATAAAATAAAATCGTCATCGCCATTAATTCAATTAAGTAAAAGTTACATAAAAAGTTTAAGCTTTTACAAAATCTCGCCCTCCCTTACTATAATGTAAAAAACAAATTTAAAAAAGGGGAAAAATAATTTTATATAGAGTCTGTGTTGCTGAAATTTTAAATTTTTAGAATTTTATGTAGATAAAAAAGAGGGAGATTGGTCTAATTGAATAAGAATGTGACTATTAAAAAAAGTACTCTATTTTATATTATATTATGTTTTATTGGAATTTTTCGAATAGCCTTATTGAGAAGTGCTCCATGGGAGTTGGATGCTAATACAGGTTATGATGATTTACTGCAGCTTAAAAATGCTATTTCAATTGCTTCAGGAAATTGGTTGGGTAAAACTTATTCTTATATTTCAATGACTAAAAATGTAGGCTACCCTCTTTTTCTTGCTCTAACTCAGCTGTTAAATATCCCTTATAGCGTACTTTATGGCTTGTTAATCAGTCTGTCTAGTTTTAGTTTTATAAAGGCCATTCAGCCTGTAGTAAAAAGTAAAAAATTACTGTTGCTTATCTTTTTTGTTATTATTTTTACGCCTATCAATCATGGTGCTTTTTATCGCATTTATCGTAATGCACTGGTTCCATGGGTTCTGTTACTTATTATATCTAGTTACATTGCTATCTTTATAAGACGTCGCAATAGATTATCTTTGTTTTTACCGTGGACTATTTTAGCTTTCTTTTCTATCATGTATTTTTGGACATTGCGGGAAGATTCTATTTGGATTTTACCTTTTATATTAGTTGCTGCTATAACAATTATTATAACAATTGTTATTCTTTATAAAAAGGATCTACATGAAATTTTATTAAGGAGTGTCCTTGTATTATTACCTTTAATTGGTATAGTTGTTAGTAATGTTTGGGTCTCAGCTATTAACTATAGCTATTATGGCATATGGGGTGTTAATGATCGCTCTGATACAGCTGCAGCAAAAGCTATGAGTCTCATTTATAAAATTGAAGATAATCAAACAACTGACAGTAATGTTTGGGCGTCACGAAAGGCTTTCGAATTAGCTATTAAAGCAAGTCCGAGTTTACGAACAGTAGGAAATACAGTTTTAGCTTCGTATGGTCTATGGGCTGGTAAAAATACTGATATTAAAGGAGATATTGCTCAATGGGCTTTTCGATTTGGTGTGGAAGAAGAGGGTTATTATCATGGTAATGGCAAAAAAACCAATGCTCTTTATAAAGCTATAGCAAATGAACTGGGGGAAGCTTTTCAAAAGGGAAGGTTAAAGAAACGCGATGGTATCTATCTCTCCACACAAACAGGTGCCTTCCATTGGAAAGATATTAGTCAATCTATGACCATGTCACTGGATCTGACGAATAAAATGTTTCATTTCTATAATACAAATTTATCATCAGGTTATATAGATTATCCTAATTTAACAGAGACTGAGCTTATTTCTTACGAAGACATGCTGAATACTTCCTTGCCTAGAACTAATGATCAGTTAAGTGCAGTAGGGATCACAAAGACCTACAGTGATTATGATGTCAATTTAACTAGTCTTTCAAATCACTATCAGCAATTAAATGCTAGTATTTTTAGAAGAAGAAATTATTATATTAATTTCCAAGAAAAGCTTATCAAATGTTATCAGGTTGTGTCCTATTTTATGTTTCCCTTGTCTTTTCTTGCTTATTTGATCTTAATTATTGATGGTTTTAGACATCAATTCACAGCTAATAATCTTAGTAAATTAATTATACTATCTTCTCTATTACTAACAGGGATTCTAAATCTTTTTATTGTTAGTCTGTTTTCAAGATGGATTGACCCAAATACGGATTCTTTCATTTATGGTTTCTATGCTCCATCAGCTTATCTGTTATTTAACCTATTTATGTGCATGGGAGGAATAGTACTTTTTGAAAAATTATGTTCGTCAAGAATGCTAAAAAACTTTTTGTCAACTGTAGGCAATTATATGGGTAGGCACAGAGATTAACTATTATTTTACAACAATAGAGTTTGTTCGATGATTGCATCTTAGCGTCATTGGCAAACTCTATTTTATATTGTGATTAATTTGTAAAAGTCTTACTTAAGTCAGACTAAAAAACATATATAATAGATAGTTCCTTTTTCAAAATTTCACATCCTATTTCCGAATAATAAGATGTAAAAAAGAATAAAGGAGATTTCGATTGAGAATGAGAAAACTTAAAGTGGCACTTTTTGCAAGCAGTATTTTAGGAATGCTAGCTGTTAGTTCTTATACGGCAGCAGATACA
>NZ_CALIBB010000114.1 GCF_938045595.1 uncultured Campylobacter sp. | reverse complement strand
CGATCGCTTGCGGAAAAGCCGCCGCCAGTCGCGCTATCTGCGTGCTTTTGCCCACGCCGTCGATACCTTCGAATATTACATACATTTTTCGCCTTTAAATTTGTGCGCTATTTTACAAGCTTGTAGCTAAATAGCGGCTTTTTTAAATAGCCGAACGCTAAATTTCGCCTCCAAATCGGGCTTTTGCGCGAGTTTGTACGAGCCGTTTTTTATCTTTAGGCGTAAAATTTTATCGGGCGCTTTGCCTGGCTCATGCTATTTGCGGCACGGCTCGCGGTTAAATTTAGCGCTCACGGGACGAGCCGCATAAACAGCTAGCGAGTAAATTTGCGCTTACGGAGCGCGTACTGAGCGGAGCGGAGTAGGGCGTCAGCCGATAAAAACGGCGCGCCGTGCGGATAGAATGGCACGTCGGGCGAGGTAGGGCGCCATTATACATAGCAGGATATGTGCTTTGCGAAGCGGATGGCGTTAGACGGAATGGGCGGTACTTCAGGCGGATATAGGGCATGTGCTGAGGAGCAGAGAGCGTCATGCAGATAGGGTATGTTGCCTAGCGGCGCGGGCGGGCGAGTGCTGCGTGCAGTGACAAAATCGCGACGATGAAATTTTAAATTTTGCCCTTATTTGCCTGACGGTTCGGGATTTATCGCTATGAAATCTTTCCTCAGATCGCCAAGATCGCAATCGGTAGCCGTGATCGTAAAATCCTCCGTCATATCGAGCGCAAATTCGCCAAGATCTGCTTTAAGCTGCTTCACGCACCACCAAATAAGCTTTTTAGCCTGCGCATATTTATCATTTAGTTGCGTTTCCTGATTGAAAAGATCGAAAATTTTCGCCGTTTCGTAGTCTACTTCGACTTCGGCTCGAAACTCGTAATCAGGAACGAGCCAAAGAAGCCAGCCGTCCTTTCGTGCAAGCCACTGCGCGCGCTGTTCTTGCGAGCCGAATCCGATGATTGGCGGCAAACTCCTATTGTCGCAAGCTAAATTTATGCAGTAGAGCTTGCAGTCGGGCGCGTGCTTTTTGATCGTCTCTTTAATCGCTGGCAGCAGCCTCTGCGCGGCGAGCTCATAGAGCTTTTTGTAGCTCATATCCTTATCCGGCTTTTGATAGCGCACATAACCATTTTCGATTATTAAGCTTAGCTCGCCCATTGCGTCAAATTCATAGTTTGTTACGTCATTCCTTCTGCCTGCGCGAGGGTGTTCTACATGTTTCCGTCTTTGTGCGAGCTTGCCGCCTTCGTAAGTAAAATTTTCTATCCCATAGGCGTTGTTGTCAAAGGCCGAGTAGATGGACTTTAGCTCGCCATTTTCATAGATAAATCTTTTTATATTGAAGCATCCTACGCATCTTTTGTTATAGCAACCGAAATGATATTTTAAAACTTCGTCCCGCCCCCAAAAATACAAATTATCCCAGGAAGATTTTTTATCGTCATGTTGTCTTTCAAAAACGACGCGATCTTGCGCGTCAAAGCCGTATTCGTAGGCATTTGCGATCTTTTTTGGTTTAGCTTTTAAAATTTTGCCCTTAAAGAAGCGGTTATATTCGAAATAAAACGGCTCTAAATTTAGATACTGATCTGATGCCCAGCGTCTGCTTGCGACCTGCGCTTCGGCTATTTCATTTAGGGCTTTGTATTCATTTCTCGCGCTTTTTAAAAACGTTCGCAGTTTTTCTATCTCATCTATTGTTTCGTTCATTTTATCTCCCGTGCAGTTTGTAAATTTTAAATTTAGCCGCGAGCTATCTTTTTAAAATTTCCAAAATTTCTCTCGGAACGAGCCTGCTGACGTCGCCGCCGTGGCTCAAAACGGAGCGGACGATCGAGCTTGAGATGAAGGCGTTTTTGAGCGTCGGCATCAAATACACGCTCTCAAATTCCTCCCATAGCGAGGCGTTTGCATAGCCGATCTGCAGCTCGTACTCAAAGTCGCTAACCGCGCGAAGCCCGCGGATTACGAAGCGCACGCCGCAAGATTTAGCAAAATCCACGAGTAGATTATCAAAGCTTTGCACGCTCACGCCACGAAGCCCGCGTGTCGCGGCTTGCGCCATCTCTAGTCTGGATTTTAGGCTGAAGTAGGGCTTTTTGCTCTCGTTTAGCGCGACTGCCACGATGACTTCATCAAAAAGCCCCAGTGCACGCTTGATGACGTCCAGATGGCCGTTCGTGATAGGATCGAAAGTGCCCGGATAGATACATTTTCTTGAGTTTTGCATTATTGCCACCTTTTAAATAGCTCGTTTTGCACGCCCAGAGCGTCGCACCACTTGCCGATTATGAAATTTTTTAAATTTTGCACGCCGCAGTAGCCCGCGATCACGGGCGGAGCGATGATGACGCCGAGCGCGGCTAGCTCGCTCATTTGTCGCAGGCTGATCGCAGAAAGCGGCATCTCACGCACGCCAAGAACCAGCCGCTTATGCTCTTTTAACGCGACTGCGGCAGCGCGAGTGCTTAAGCTGTCGCAAAGCCCGCCGTAAATTTTAGCCAAAGAGCCGATAGAGCAGGGCGCAAAGATTGTGGCGTCAATGCCGAAGGATCCTGAAGCGGGCGGCGCGCTCAGATCGGTGTCAGGATAAAATTTTACGCTCCTAAATTCCGCGGATTTTAAAGTCTCGTCCGCGTCTATACCGCTTTCGGCGCGCAGGACGTGGCGCGCGCCCTGCGTAAGCACGGCGTGAATTTCATGCGGTGAGTTAGCAAGAAATTTAAGAAGATCAAGCCCGATCTCGCAAAAACTGGCGCCGCTTATGCAAACTAAAATTCTCATTTCAAGGCTTTCATATCGAAATTTTGCAGTTTAAAAACAAACGCGGCGGAAAGAATTTTAAAATTTGAAGTTGAAATGGAGCGGGAAACGAGAGTCGAACTCGCGACATCAACCATGGCAAGGTTGCGCTCTACCACTGAGCTATTCCCGCATGCGGTAAAAATAAAACGCGATTGTAGCCTATAAATTTTCATTTGTCAATAATTTCTCGCTTAAATTTCATAAATTTTTACGATTTCTCCAGCGAGAACTTTGTCGCATTCGGGATCAGCCAAGAAAAAATGCGATGCCACAGCCAGCGGCCTGATGCGCCCAGAAGGCGACGGCATAGGCGTAAAAACTCCGCCTTCATATGCGCCTACGGTTAAATTTATTCTGCCGCTTTTTAGCTTCAGATCGCTTGCGAGCTTGGCATAGATCGCCGCTTCTGCGCTAAAAGCCTCGCTTGCGCCGCTAAGCTTAAATAGGATCGGCAGTATGACTGCGCGCGTAAGCACGAAAGCGGCCATCGGATTGCCCGCCATTGCAAAGACGAATTTGCCGTCTTTTGCGAAGCACTTGCTGGGGCGGCCGGGCTTGATATCAATGTGATCGAAAGCCTGCAAAAATCCAAGTTCACTCATAGCGCTTTGCATAAAATCTGCCTCCCCAGCACTTGCTCCACCGCTGGTAATTAGCACGTCAAATTTACGCGTAGCAGCGTCTAGCGCCTCGCATACCGCGCTAAAATCATCCTTTAAAATTCCTAAATACTCGTTTTCAAAGCCGTATTTTTGCAGCAATGCAGCAATACCACTAGAGTTGGCATTATAAATTTCGCGCTCGCTCGCACTCTGCCACGGCTCTTTTAGCTCGTTTCCGCTGGAAAATAGGGCGATTTTAGGACGCGCGTAAACGTCCACTTCGTAAATTCCTTGCGCAGCAAGAAGCATGATTTTGGCAGGGTTTAAAATTTCGCCACGGTGCAATAAAAGCTCGCCCGCGCGCACCTCCTCGCCTTTTTTACGAAAGCCGTCGTGGGCATGAACGGAAGCAGGGATTTTTAGAGTTCCACCTTGCGTGTCTACATCCTCTAGCCTCGCGACAGAGTCCGCGCCCGCAGGCATTGGCGCGCCGGTCATTATCTTTTGCGCTTGCGTAGCCTTGATTTCGTAGAATTTCTCATCTCCTGCAAAAATCGTAGGCTCTACGATCTCTAGCTCTTCGTCTTTGAAGCCCGCCGCGTAGGCATAGCCGTCAAGCGCCGAATTATCGAAGCAGGGCAGGTTTTTAAGCGCAGAAATATCGCTAGAAAGGATGCGACCTAGAGCGCTGGGAAGAGGTACCTTTTCGCTTTGTTTGCTTGATGTGATTCTAGCCGTAGCCAAAGCTATAGCCTCATTTATTCCTATCATTTTAAGTCCTTTTTATCATTTTTACATTTAAAATCTGCGCAGTTAATATCTCGCGTGGTCTTAAATTTTATGTTGCGCCAAAGCTTGCAAAGCAAAATTTACCCAAATAAATGCGCGAAATTTTATGGGCTCAAACTTGTCTTGTTTTAATGCGAGCGTTGCTTAAAATTTTAAAACATATCACTCGTAGAATTCCGCGAGCTTGCTTGCACAAGTTTTTTATTCCGAAGTCTTCATTCCTCCAGCCTCTGTATGTCCGCACCAAGCGCACCAAGCTTAGCTTCCAGCCTCTCATATCCACGATCTAGGTGGTAAATTCTATGTATTTTGCTCTCGCCGCGCGCCGCAAGAGCGGCTAAAACGAGTGCCGAACTAGCTCGCAGATCGGTCGCCATAACGTCCGCGCCGTTTAGCTTGCCGCCGCTGATCGTCGCGATGTGTCCGTTTAGGCGGATATCTGCGCCCATTCTCGAAAGTTCGCTTACGTGCATGAAGCGGTTTTCAAAAAGCCTCTCGTCGATGGTGCTGACGCCCGTGGCTACACACGCCAGCGCCATAAACTGCGCCTGCATATCGGTAGGAAAGCCCGGATATTCGCTTGTGATGATCTCAACTGGTTTGATCTTTGAAGCGGGCAGGATCGTTATTTCCTCGCCGCCGTTTGAAATTTCAAATTTAAAGCCCATATCTTCAAATTTTGCAAGCACGGCGCCAAGATGAGCCGCGCAAGCGTGCGTGATCGTGATACGAGAGCCCGTGATTGCGCCTGCGCACAGATAGGTGCCCGCCTCGATGCGATCGGGAATGATCGAAATTTCGTTCAAGCTTAAAAGCTCGCCGCCGCTTCCTTTAATGAGGATTTCGTTCGTGCCGATGCCCTCTATGTCGATGCCTGCGCTTTTTAATGCGTTGCAAACGGCTATTACTTCAGGCTCTTTTGCCGCGTTTATGATATGAGTGGTGCCGCTTGCTAAGGCCGCCGCCATTACGATATTTTCGGTGCCTGTGACGGTAATTTTGTCAAAATTTATAGTCGCGCCCTTAAGCCCCTTTTTTGCGGTGCAAACGACGTAACCCTGCTCGATCTTAACCTCCGCACCCATCTTTTCAAGCGCGCTAAGGTGTAGATCGATCGGTCTTGCGCCGATCGCGCAGCCCCCCGGAAGGCTTACCTCGCAGTGTCTAAACCGCGCTAAAAGCGGCCCCAGCACCAGGATCGAAGCTCGCATTTTACGTACTATGTCGTAGATTGCCTTAGTCGAGTTTACCTCGCACGGATCGATTTTGGCGATATTGGCGTCAAGAAACTCGCACTTTGCGCCTAAATTTGAAAGCAGCTGAATTAGCGTGTGGATATCGGAAACTGCGGGTAAATTTTTAATTACGACTTCGTTTTTTGAAAGGATAGATAGAGCTATGAGCGGCAGTGCGGCGTTTTTTGCGCCGCTTATTTTGACGCTACCGCTTAGTTTTTTGCCCCCGTTAATTCGTAGATAATGCATGATTTCTCCGTATAAAATTTCGGCGATTATACAGAATTTAGCTTTAAAGTTACCATTTTGTTACCACTGAGCGCTAAAATTACGCCCAAATTTAATCGTTACATAATTTTATAAGGATTTTTATATGAAACAACTAATTATTTGCGCTTTGGGTGCGTTTTTGCTGGTCGGTTGCTCCTCAAAAGCCCCGTCTGCTGGCAGCCAGCAAGCGTATGTCTTAAACGATCATGAAGAAGGAATAACTTCGGTGCCAGGAAGCGAGTTTAACCGCCCGCTAATCGCATCTGTGGACGATTACACCGGCACTCGCGCGGGAGGGGACTGCAGCGGATTTATCACCGTGCTAAATGATAAATACGATGATCTATTTTTTAACTCAAAAGATCTGCCGAAATACTTCACAAACGGACGCAAATCCCAAGCAATATATAATTATTACAGCCGTAAAAATTTACTCAGCAATACGCCGCGAGTGGGGGATTTGGTGTTTTTTCAAAACACCTTGCGTTCTAACAAAGGCAAGGTCAATAACGAGATCAGCCATATCGGTATCGTGCGTGAGATCTATGCTGATGGTCGCGTGAAATTCGTCCACAATACTCGTGGTAGAAATCAAGCGGACTTCGTAAATTTAAATAAGAAAAACGTCCATGTAGCGGGGCAAAAGATGGAAAATAGCTATATCGTGCGCTGCGGTAAAGACCGCATAAGCTGCCTAGCATCGAACCGCTTCGCAGGATACGGACGGGTGAATAACTAGAATTTTGAAAATTCTTTCGCCGTATTTTTTGAAAAATTTCTTATAACTTTTGGAATTTATTAGATTTTATGAAATTTCGTTAGACCTTTTAAAAATTCGCGGCGGTTTGATCTAGGCTCTAGAATTACAAGCGAAATTTTACAGATAAAATTTCGCTTGTAATTCTAGCTGTGACCTAGCTTTGCAGAATTTATTAAATTCCTAAAATTCTAATCAAATTTTAGAATTTTATGGTTTTTAGCTCTTACAGTAAAAACTTATGAATAAAAATTCACTTTGATGCTGTTATGGCAAATCAAATTAGCATTTTTAACGCGTAATATAATAAGGATTTAAAATATTTACTCTAAAATTTATTTTGAAATTAATTTGAACTCAAATTTTTGTTATTCTTAGTAAAATTATACTTATAATTTTATATAAAATTCTACAAAATGGCTTCATATAACTGCAATTTTATCGTTTTTAAATTTACAGTGTGTTTGCTTTTTAATTTACGTCGGATAAACTCTATGAATTCCGTAAAGTTTTAAAAAAGATTTACGATCTAAATTTTAGCGCAGCTATTTATTAAGGCGCTTGCAACTAAAACTATTGCCAAAATTTTGATACTAGCTTATCTATAATTTATCTCGAGCCTATAAAATTACACGACGCCTTTAATTTAATCAAAATTTTGCTACTATGCGTGAAAAATTTAAGGAGTTTCATGCAAACAGGCAAATTTACTCTCGCGATCATCGCGGCGAATATCCTATTTTTCGTGATTTCATTCGCATTAGAATATTTTTTTGGCTTTAAGTCCTATCTATTTTTTGGGCTCAATCCATATTTTTTCGAGGGGATGCCGTGGCAGCTATTAAGTTCATTTTTTATGCACGGCGGAGTGATGCATCTAGTGATGAATATGGCGGTTTTATATCAATTCGGTGGGATTTTAGAGCGAGCGTTCGGTGGGATAAAATTTACGCTACTTTACATCGTAGGCGGGCTGCTGAGCGGCGCTTTGTGTCTGATTTATATCCGTTATGCCATGAGCATGGGAGAAATCGTCAATATCGTAGGCGCTAGTGGCGCTATTTGCGTGCTTTTAGGCGTGATTGCTTATTTTGATGAACGCAATGCGGGCGGGATTTTTATCGCGATTTTGATAATGAGCTTTGCACCGATGCTAATGGGCATAAATGTGGCGTGGTATGCGCACATAGCGGGATTCGTGGTCGGTTATGGCTTTGGAATGATCCAGAAAAAATTTAGAATTTTGTAGAATTTAACGCTAAATTATACATAAAATTTTGTGAAAGGATGCAGATGAAACGGATATATTTTATAAGACATGCCGAGGCGCAAAGCGGCAACGGAAGCGATTTTGAGCGGATATTAAGCCAAGTGGGCGAACTTTGCGCAATTAAACTCGGAGAAAAGCTGCGTAGCTTGGGACTTACGCCTGATTTAATTATTACAAGCTCGGCTATACGCGCACTCCATACGGCGCAAATTATCGCTAATGCGTTGGATGCGACAAAAAGGGTAGCGTCATTGCGAGAGTTATACGACGCAAGCTTATGGGATTTGGCAAAGTTTGT
>NZ_CALIBB010000113.1 GCF_938045595.1 uncultured Campylobacter sp. | reverse complement strand
TCCTCAAAAACAAATGCCAGCGACGCAAGCGCATCCATCGTCGTTTAAATTCTGCTCCGATGCCCCTCAAAAAAGCAAACTTTAAGCCCAAACCTACTACTCTAAAAGTTCAAATTTTACAAATAAGGATACTGAATGAAAAATTTCATATTTTCCGCACTTTTGGCTCTTGGCATCGCAGGCTGCGCCGTAAGTACCGCTCCGACGCCTGCAGGCAACTTACGCTCGCTCAAATCTGAGATCGTAAACTACACTCGCCAAAGCTCCACAGCTTACGTATATACGTTTAAAGACCTATCCAGCGGCGAGCTCTACACCGCTCGCGCAAGCAGATACTATGCGGCTGCAGGCGATACTGCCTACATAAGTACCGCTTCAGGCGCTATCACCGATATGCGAATCATCTCGCGCAAAGCGGGTTCCGTTGCTCCGCGCGCTTATGATATCGGTAAAATCGAGACCAAACAAATGCATAAAAACGATGCTATTGCTGTACCTGAGAGCGAAAATATCAGCTTTTAATCCCACGCGATTTTTAGCCGTTGCGCCCTTTAAGGCAAGCGAGCCTGCTTTTACTTTGTGAAACGTTTTTGTGTTTGCCCTCTACTCTTATGAAGGCAATAGTTTCCTGTTCTTAATCATGGCGGGCTGGCGCGATTTGCTTGCGCTTTAAAGTCCGCTGATTCTTTATGCGATTGCCTGCATAATTTTATATTTTATAAGTTGTGGAATTTTGTATTTCACAAAATTCTGCGCTGCACATCTTACTTATATGGCTCGGTCTTATATGGCTCGGTTAGCATTTTCTATTCGCTTGCTTCGTGCTTAAGATTTTTTACTGCGTGGCGCTATTTTGTCCGCAAAATTCTATATTATAGAAATACAGCTGGCGCTAGAATTTTAATTACGAAATTCTTATAAATTTTCTTTCTCGCGATTTTTCGCGTACTGCTCGTTTTCAGTGCCGTATTCTCCGCTGATAAGATGTTACGTGGATTTTTAAAACCCACGCTTTGCAAATTTCGTATCTTGAAATTTTATCCATAAAATTCCGCA
>NZ_CALIBB010000112.1 GCF_938045595.1 uncultured Campylobacter sp. | reverse complement strand
AGCGGTAAAAAAGAAATGTGATTTTACAAAAATAATCTTAAAACGGCGTTAAAATTCTAACCGCGTAATTTTATGGAACTTAGGCTCACTCAAATCGTGGCTAAATTTCACACCAAAGCGCGCAACTTTATCTGATTTTCGAGTAGATCACTTTCATGCGCATAAGGCGGCATAAAATTTAAGACGAAATTTTATATAAAATTTCAGGGCTCTTAAATCCGCTGCGATAAATCTAATCTACGCTTAAATCGCGTGAATTAATAACTCTTTTTTACGCTAATAAGCTCCGATAGCATTTTAGGGACGCCCGGTAATTCATACGCTCCCCGGCAGATATTATTTTCGGCATCGGGACCTTTTTCTATGATGATGGTTTTCTTTTTAGCATCTAAGCTGATTATGAAGCATTTGTGGATATTCGCGCCCATTAGATACGCCGAATTTGCTCCGTTAGGCTCTAATGGAACGTTAGTCATAGCTGAAAAATCAGATGCGAATTTGCCTTGAGAGCTATAGTAAGCCTCTAGCTCGTATCTAACGGTACTTAAATTTGTCGCCAACTTAGAGATCTCCGCATCATCTCTAGTAGTCAGCCCCGGTTCCGCAATCGCTACTGCAGGCAAGGCAATCGCTACGATACAAACTGTAGCTATTATCGTCGCTACGGATACTTTTTGGGGAGTTACGTCATATTCGCAGTTTTGCAGCGACTTTGCGGCGACGATAAGCGAGCTTTTATTTTTGCGCGCCATATCGTGCGTAAAGGATAAAAATAAGGATTTGCCGTATTCCATAAGACCTAAGCCCACGGGAGCGGTCACGACTAAAATGGTTAAGGACTAAACCCGACAAATAAGTTAAGATAGCCAAGATCCAACCGCCCACAAAAAACCAAATAATGCTGCCTAAAATACGCATATTTTACCTCTTTATAAATTTATGCAAATCAAGCAAGCCGCCCGTTACAGACATTGCACAGCCCACCATTGCTTTTGCGGCGTATTTGATG
>NZ_CALIBB010000111.1 GCF_938045595.1 uncultured Campylobacter sp. | reverse complement strand
AGCTCGCGGATTTCTGATTTGGTTAAATTTATCAGCGGCGAGAGTACGCCTAGCTCCTCTTTTGCCTTGAGCCCAGGGCGGTATTCGCCCAGATCGTCTCGGTTCGTGCCGTCTGCGACGCGGCTAAAGCCAAGCTCACGGGCGCGCTCTATCAGGCGCGTAAAAACCGCCTTTTTGCACAGATAGCAGCGGTTTTCTGGGTTGTCTTTGATCTCCTCTGCGACGCCGAGTTCTAAAATTTCGTGGCGGATGCCGTAGGCGTGGGCAAATTCCATGGCTTCTGCGATCTCGCGCGAGGACATATAGGGCGATCTGATCGTTATGCCGATCGCACGCTCACCCAGCGTGTCGTGCGCCGCGCGTAGCAGCAGCGAGCTGTCCGTACCGCCGCTAAATGCGACCGCGAGTTCGCCCAGCTCGCGCAGATCAGCCTTTAGTTTTTCTAGTTTCGTCATAGATTTTCAGCGCCTCTTTTCGCACCCGCTCTATCGTCGTGCCGTGCGCGAGCGCCGCGGCCTTGCAGTCGTCAAATTCCGGTTTTGCCTTTTGCGTTTGGCTGCTGCCAGAAATTTTAAGCCCTATCTCGCCGAATTTCGTCTGCACCCGCGCAAACTCGCGCTTTAGCTCGGTTTTAACAACCTCTACCTCGCGAACGCCGATCGCCGTCGTGTGCGTAAATATCATATCCTTTAAATTTTGCGCGTCCTGATTGCGGCACAGCGCGTTTAGCTCAAAGCCGATGCGCCCCTTTTTCATAAAGATTGAGCGGCCAAAGACGTCCAGCGCGCCGTTTTCGCGCAAAATTTTGCACGCAAAGGCAAAGCTCTCGGCGTCCATATCGTCGATGTTCGTGGAGATTAAAATTTGCTTGCAAAACTCGCTGTAGTCCGAGCGCGCGGCTAAATTTCGCTCGTATAAATCCTCATCCGCCTCGCAGATCATCGCGCGAAGCACGTTTGCAAAGCCCGCTGCGTCCTTGCCGCCTGCGCCGTAGCCGATCTTTTCTATTTTAAAGCTCGCGCCGTCCGTAAATTCGTCTGCGCAGGCCTTTAAGATCGCCGCGCCCGTTGGCGTAGTCATCTCGAAATTCGCGCGTCCGAGGCTTACTGGTGCGCCTTTTAAAATTTCGCAAACGGCGGGTGCCGGCACGCTAAGCGCGCCGTGATCGCAGATCGCTACGCCGCTGCCAAGCTCGATTTTGGAGCTTACGACGCGCGAGACGCCGAGCTTTTCAAAAAGATACTCGAGGCAGATCGCCGCGCCCGCGATATCGACGATAGAGTCTATCGCGCCAAGCTCGTGGAAATGCACCCGATCTATCTGCGTGCCGTGGACTTTGGCCTCGGCCTGCGCGATCGTGCGAAATATCGCGCCCGCTCTTTGTTTGCAGCTCTGGCTTAAATTTGAACTCTCTAAAATTTGCCTGATACCCGCGTAGCTTCTGGCGTGGGGCTGCGATTTTAGCGGCACGACGTCGATTTTGGTCGCGGCGATGCCGTTTTTTAGCACGTTTTTGCGCTCTAGCTTAAATTCGCCGGCTAAATTTAACTTCTCAAGCTCGGCGCAAAGATAACCAAAATCCACGCCGAGCCCCACCAGCGCGCCTAAATTCATATCGCCGCTGATGCCGCAGCTCGCGTCGTAATATAAAATTTTAGCCAAGCCTAGGCCTTAGGCACCGTCATCGAGCCAAACGGCAGGATGATGATCTTCGTGTCCGCGCCCTTTTGCGCGAGCGCGTCGTCCACGGCCTTTTGTATGTCGTGATAGGGCTTTAGATGCACGGCTCGCATCTCATCGTCGCTCAGATCGCTCACCGCCCAGGTCTGCGCCCAGAGCGAGATTTCAGCCATTTTAGCGGCTTTGTGGTAGCCGAGCTTAAAGCCCGCGCTGATCTTTTCGAGCACCTTTTTAGGCGTATCCGCGGATGCCATCAGATCAAAAAACGGCTTTGGTCCGATGCCGGTGCGGCACTTTGCGACCATTATTAAAATTCCGTCCTGCGCGAGCGCTAGTTTGCCGTTGTCTAGGGCTTTTTGAGCTTGATAGAGATCGACGTCCATCGGATAGGGCGCGACCGAGATCACGATATCTGCCTTGCACGGGATATTTACGCAAAATACCTCGTCGGCCTTTTTCACGCAGTCGTAAAAGCTGTCGTTTAGATCGCCCGCGCTTGCGTAATACACGCCGTGCTCACTATCAAGCACCGTCTGGATCGAAAAAACGTCGATGTGCGCGAGCACCTTCATCGCGTCGATCATATCCTCATGCACGGGGTTGCCCTCTAGGCGCAGCGCCTGCGCGTCGGGGCTTAGTGCGAGCTTGTGATTTTGCGTGATGCTCTCATACGACGCCGTGCCCGGCAAAAAGGCCTTTCTGCCGCCGGTGTAGCCCGCGAAATAGTGCGGCTCGACCGAGCCTATGACGATCACTTTTTTAGCTTCTGCTACGATTTTGTTTAGATACATCTGCGTGCCGTTTTTGCTCTCGCCTAAAAAGACCATCTCATCGTGCTTGGAGTCGTGATCGTGAACTTCGTTTTTGGCTCTGATCTCCGCGTAAATTTCTTTGCCGAAGATCATCTCATACTCATCGAGCGAGCACTGCCTATGGCAGCCGGTGGCGATGATGAAAATTTTATTTTTCTCGCGGATTTTTGGGTAAATTTGCTTTAAAATTTTTGCCGTAGGCGTAGGTCTCGTGCCGTCGTTTACGATGATGACGATCTTTTCGTCGCCAGCGATAAACTCATCAAAGCTTTTTTGATTTATCGGATTTGCCAGAGCCTTTGCGATGAGCGCCGTTTCGTCAAATTTAGCCACGGGGTTTGGATCAAAAACGCCGAGCAAATTTTTCTCGTTTATCTCTAGATTTAGATGATCATCTTTGCCGTATGCGATAGGGATTTGCATATCTGCCTCCTGTGTGGAATTTGGCGGGATTATAACGTAAATTTTATTTAAAACGAATTAGCCTAGAGCGGGTTATGAACGGAATTTAGAAAGCTTTAGAATTTAAAAATTTAGAGCATTTAAATTTCAAAATTTTATAAAATTTTAAAAAGCCGCTGGGATTTAAAATTTAAAGCTCGCGAGTGTTGGACTCGCGAGCGCAATTATTATAAATAGCCGTAAATATGAGCGAAGATAAAGCCCATCGCGCATGAAGTAAGAACACCTATTAGCCCAGGGAAAATGAAGCTGTGGTTGATGACGAATCTGCCGATATGCGTAGTGCCGGAGCGGTCGAACTGGATCGCCGCAAGATCGCTCGGATAGGTAGGTAGGATATAGTATCCGTAGCAAGCCGGTGCAAACGCAATAATAAGGCCCGGATCAATACCGATGCTAACCGCTAGCGGTACGAAAGTAGCAACCGCTGCTGCTTGAGAGTTAAGGAATTTACTAATCAAAAGCGAAACGATGACATATGTCCACGGATACGCCATAACGACCTTTCCTAGCGACGCTTTAAGCATTTCGATGTGAGCGGTAAACATAGTCTCCGCCATCCATGAAATTCCATAAATGGCTACGAGTGCGATCATACCGCTATGAAAAATTTCGTTTTTAGCGATATTACCCGCTTTTATACCCGAAGCGATCATCATGATGGATGCTGCAAGAAGCATGAAAATTTGAATGGTTAAGACCATATTTAAATTTGTGGTCTTTTTCATAGTATCTTTTACGACGATGCTTGCGTTTGCGATACTTTCGCTCTTATCGCCTGTCGTGATGACGACATTTCCGTCTTGAGAGACGATGCTTTGAGTAAGCTTTTTATCTTTGTCGTAAATTTCGACGCTATTAAATTTCGTCGCATCTTTGGCTTTGGACTCTTTGACGTTTGAGACGACCTTACCGCCGTCCACCATGGAGATAACCTGACCATCTTTAATCGTGATGTTTTTGACCGTCTTTTTATCGACGATGATCTCTACGGATTTGCCCGGAACATTTTTAGTCCACGCAGGGCGCAGGCTTTTTTCGTAACCTAAAACCGCAACTAGCGCAATAGTGGCTAAGAATATCCACATGCAGATCCACTTAATCCTAGGAAGCTTTTGACCTAGCAAGGTTGTGCTTTCGCCGTAGATATATTTTTTCTGCTCTGGGTCTTTGATCTTTTCTTGGAATTCCGGATCTTTATCCAGATCTTTACCTCTAAAAATCGACCACGTTCCGATTGCAAGCATACCGATGAAAGTAGAAGGGATTGTTAACTTAAGTAGATCCAAATACGTACTAAAGCCCTCGATATGCACGCCTTGACCTAGCAAGATCGCAACCATCGAAACGCCGGCAACCGAAACGGGGCTAGCGATGATAGCAAGCTGCGAGGAGATCGTAGAAGCAGCCATCGGGCGCTCAGGGCGAATTCCATTTTTAATAGCTACGTCATAGATGATCGGAAGTAGCGTATAGACGGTGTGTCCGGTTCCACATAAGATTGTAAGCGTCCACGCAACAGTTGGAGCGATGATACAAACCATTTTCGGATGCTTACGAAGCAATTTCTCCGCTATTTGAAGCATTACATCAAGCCCTCCCGTAGCCTGTAGCGTTGCACTTGCTACGACAACTGCGAGGATAGTTAAAATAACGTCCACTGCCGGCTTACCCGGCTCTAATCTAAATCCAAACACTAAGATCACTAAGCCTATACCGCCTAGAATTCCCAGCGCCATACCGCCTTTTTTAGCACCATAAAACAAACAGCCCAAGACTATAATGAGCTGCAAAAAGAATTGAGTGCTTTCAGACAAACTTGTCAGAAACTCCATAGTTTCTCCTTCAGTAAAATTTAAAACAAACTTTGGCGATTATACTAACTTTTTATTTAAACAAAATTAAAGGAGCGTTGCGAATTTTAAAAATCTGTCAAAATAAAAATTTACTGAAATTATAATTTTAAAGCGGAATTTATAGCGAAATGTGAAAAATAAAATTTTACTTAGAGCTGTTTTTATATCATAAAATTTCGCAACTTTTAAGAAAACTTAGAATTTCATTATAGCTCAAGCTTTAAACCGATTTTTAAGCCTTGGAGTAGTATCATTTCGCAAAGAGCGGATTAAGATGAATTTTATAAAATTTTGTATTGCCTTTTTGATTTGTTTATCGCAGATGGCGGCAGCTGGCAGCTTTGATCTAAACGCCACGCTACGTTTGGGCGCATTCGACGCAGGCTCGCACCGACTGCTTTTATGCGGCAGTGGCGGCGAGCTTAGGATGTTTGATACTGCTAAATGGGATGTGGAGTTCGCGCAAAAATACAGCGATAACGAAATCACGGCTCTAAATTTTAAAAACGGCAAAATTTATCTAGCTTGGGGTGGAGCCGAAATCGCGGTGCTAAACGATAGACTAAAGTTTTTACGCACGCTTAAGACGGGGCGTAGCGGCACAGCCCAAATAGATGTGATCTATGCCGCAAAAGACGCGATTTACGCGGTAGTGGATAAGAATCAACTAATAAGATTAGACGAAGACCCTGATAACAGCGCGGACGGCGGCTACGCCCCAGATGAGAATTCCACCGCAAACGGGCAATCTTTAAATAGAAATTCCGCCCCCGACGGGCTGCGCGGAATTTCGCTTCATTACGGCAGGATCAATGCCGTTAGCCTGGGCGCTAACGGACTTTGCGTCGCAAGCTGGAACGGCGTAGCCTGTTTTAGCGCAGATCTCGTCGCGACTAAATTTAGCGGCAGCGATACAGCGCCTAATCGCGCTGCGCAGGGAGAGCTTGGTAGCGTGAAATTTAAAGATGCGGAATTTAATAGCACGAAAAGCGTGCAAGGCTCCGAGCTAAACGAAACTAAAGTTAGCGGCGCAAAGAGCGCGGAATTTCAAAGCTCAGAATTTAAAGGCGCAAAATTTCAAGACGAGGGGCTTAAAACTCGAAGCGAAATTTCAGCCGAAGCTGGCGATAAAAATTTAAGCGGCTCTATAGCCACTGCACTTGCAGACTGCGATGGGACGCTGTTTACAGGCGATATAGAGGGGAATTTTATAAATTTAAAAAGCGGCGAGCGCAAAAGCGTGGGCTCTTGGATCAAATCCATCGTGTGCGCCCGCGGCACGCAGTTTATCGCTACTAAAGATAAAATTTACGAAAATCAAAAAGCAGGATTAAAGGAGGTTGTGGATTTAAAAAGCGAATTTTTAGCGATGTACGCAGACGGGGAAGCGATCCTCGTAGTCAGCAAATCAGGCAAAATTTTAAAATTCTAAGAAAGGATTAGTATGTTAAAAAGTTTCAAACCCGTGCTTTTGGGCTCGGTTTTGTTCGCCGCAAGCGCCCTGTGTGCCGCGGATAGCGACTTAGAGCGCGTGATGAAAGAACGAAATTTAAGCGAAAAAGACGTTTTAGCGGCGGCTAAGACCTATCAGCCGACCGGTAGGAAGGACGATTATATGGTCTTCTCTTCCGGCGGTCAAAGCGGACAGGTGCTAGTTTACGGCGTGCCGTCGATGAGGATCTACAAATATATCGGCGTATTTACCCCGGAGCCTTGGCAGGGATACGGTTTTGATGAGGAGAGTAAGGCGGTCTTAAGATCGGGCTCCATTAACGGCAAAGAGATCAACTGGGGCGATACTCACCATCCAAATTTCAGCGAAAAAAACGGCGAGTATGTGGGCGATTATCTCTTTATAAACGATAAGGCGAACCCAAGAATCGCGGTTATAAATTTATCCGATTTCGAAACCACTCAGATAGTCGTAAATCCGGTAATCAAAAGCGATCACGGCGGCTCTTTCGTAACGCCTAATACCGAATACGTCATCGAAACCAGCCAATACGCAGCCCCTTTTGATAACGACTGGCACCCAATCGAGGAGTATCAAGCAGTCTATCGCGGTGCAGTAACGCTATGGAAATTTGACTACGATAAAGGTAAAATCGACGTAAATAAATCCTTTTCTCTAGAGCTTCCTCCATATATGCAAGATCTAAGTGACGCAGGTAAGGGCGAGAGCTTCGGCTGGGCGTTTACCAACAGCTTTAACTCCGAAATGTACACAGGCGGCATCGAAAAGGGTCTGCCTCCGATGGAAGCCGGTATGAGCCGCAACGATACCGACTACTTGCACGTTTACAACTGGCAAATTCTAGAAAAGCTTGCTCAAGACAGCAAAAACTATAAGGTCGTAAACGGACACAGAATCGTTACGATAGACGCCGCCGTAAAAGCGGGAGCGCTATTTTTGATCCCTGAGGCTAAATCTCCTCACGGCGTCGATGTTAGCCCTGATGGTCGCTATATCATCATCGGCGGCAAACTAGATACTCACGCCAGCGTTTATGATTTCAAAAAGATCAAAGAGCTAATTGATAAGAAAGAATACGCAGGCAAGGATCCATACGGAATTCCGATCTTAGATATGCAAAAGACGCTTCACGGACAAGCAGAGCTTGGTCTTGGACCTTTGCATAACACCTTCGATTCGCAAGACGGCGTAATCTATACATCGCTTTACGTTGATAGCCAGATCGTAAAATGGAACTACAAAACGCTAAAGGTTTTAGATAGGATCAACGTCCACTACAATATCGGACACCTTGATTCTATGGAGGGTAAATCCTCAAAGCCGGTCGGCAAATACGTAATCGCGCTGGATAAGCTTTCGATCGATAGATTTAATCCTATCGGACCGCTTCATCCGCAAAATCACCAGCTCATCGACATTACAGGGCCTAAAATGGAGATGCTTTACGATCTTCCTATCGGTCTAGGCGAGCCGCACGACGTAGTTTCTATCGCAGCTAGCAAGCTTCATACGAAACCTACCTATACTATGGGAACAAACTCTCGTACCGGCAAGCAGCACCCTGCTATGACGCTAGCAGGTCAGGAGCGCATCGAGCGCGACGGCAAAAACGTAAAAGTCTATGCTACAGCGATCCGCAGCCATATTAATCCTGAGCACATCGAGGTTAATAAGGACGATAACGTAACGATCTATATGACAAATTTAGAGCGTGCCGAGGATGAAACTCACGGCTTTACGGTTGATGATTACGATTTGCATATGTCACTTGAGCCAGGCAAGACTGCGAGCGTAAATTTCATCGCAGATAAAGAGGGCGTATTTCCTTTCTACTGCACGGAATTCTGCTCTGCGCTGCACCTTGAGATGTTCGGATATCTATACGTAAAAGATCCGAATAAAAAATACACTTCAGCTAAAGCGTCTATGCTAAAAGCTCTTAGCCCAGAAGCTCTAAAAGCCGAATACGACAAGGTAGTAGCTACGAATAAAGCCACCGACGACGTTATTCAATCAGTCGTTAAATTCTTAAAAGAGAAAAACTACGAGAAATATCCTAAGGTCAAGGCTTTAGTCGATGACGCGCTGGATCAATACGGCAAAATTCCTGAAACTAAAGCCAAGGCAGACGCTGCGGTAAAAGCAGGCGATATGAACGGCGCGATACTTTGGGAAGGTCAAGTTTGGCAGTACCTAGTAAAAACCGCAGATGTCGGACTTCGCGCTAAAAATAATCTAATCCGCGAGCTCTCCACTCCTATGAGCGAGGCTGCATCTAACGGCGAGAAGGCTTACCTACGCGGAGGCTGCAACGGTTGTCACGTCATCGGTCAAGTAAGCTCCGGTCCTGATCTAACGGGCGTCCTACTTCGCCACGAAAACGGCGAGAAGTGGGTAGCCGATTTCATCAAAGACCCTGCTAAATTCTACGAAGACGACTACGTTAAGGCAATGATAAATTACTTCAACCTTCGCATGCCAAATCAGCATATGAAAGATGAAGAGATCAAAGATATCATCGAATACCTAAAATGGGTCGATGAGAACGCGGGTCTTAACTAGCCCCCACTCTCCCCCGCAAGGGGGAGAATTTAAAGGAGATGAAATGCCAAAATATAAAATTTACGCGATTTTAGCGCTGCTTATTATGACGGTCGCTTTTACCATCCCTACGCTCGGATTTTTCAAAGTCCAAGGCAAAATCGTATCGGGGCAGGTTAGCAGCGTCTCGCAGCTGCCCGCATACTCCGCACCGATATGGAATTTTTATACAAAAGCATCGTATAAAAATCACCTAATTCCTAGTGATGTTAAAAATGATCTAGGCGCGATGCTGGAGCATAAATTTGAAGTGGGGGTCCCTAGCATACCAGTGTGGAAAATTTCGCTCGAAGCGCCAAACTATCCGAAGGAGGCCTTCCCCGATGGAATTCCGCTCTACGTCCACGTTGACGGCTTTAGCGGCGATGTCGGCGAGATGAATACCCTAAACCACTATATCGGAATGTATCCCGTCTGGCGCGGCGGCACGCTCGAGCACTCGCTATCGCCGTATTATCTCATAATCGCTACGATCGGCATGCTTGCGTTTTTGTACTATGATGGCAAGGGGCAGACTCTGCTTATGATCCTGCCGATCATTGCGCCGCTTATCTTCATCGGCTGCTACGTGGGTTGGCTGTATTGGTTCGGGCATAACCTGCAAGACTGGGGCGCGTTTAAAATAAAGCCTTTTATGCCTACAGCATTTGGCGACGGCAGCGTAGCGCATTTTACTACCCATTCATATCCGGCTCTTGGCTTTTGGTTGATGTTAGCTCTATCGCTACTATCGGCGCTGGCGCTATTTTCTAAGAAAAAATTTCTACGAGAACATAGATGAGGCTTTTGCTTCTAGCATTCTCGCTCGCGCTAAGCTTAGGCGCGGGCGAGCTTCAAGACGCGATCGATAGCGCAAAAGCGGGCGATATTATAGAACTAGCCGCGGGCGAGTATCACGGCAATATTTTAATCGATAAACCCCTTACTATCGACGGACTAGACCGCTCCGCCGTGATCATAGGCGATCGCAACGGAACGGTCATCCGCGTCCGCTCTCCGCATGTTACAATCAAGAATTTAACAATTCAAAACGGAGGCTTCGAACATCTTAGCGAGGATGCAGGGATCAACGTAAGCGACGTAAACAGCGTAATCATAAAAAATAATCTCATCAAAGACGTGCTCTACGGCGTCGTGCTAAGCAAGGCAAACGACGTAACGATCGAGGGCAACGAAATTTCAAGCAATACCTACCGCACGAGTTTTAAAGGCGACGGCATCAAGCTTTGGTATTCCAATGCCAATAAAATTTTAAATAACGACGTCCATAACGTCCGCGACACCGTTTTTTACTTCTCTAATGGCAATCTCGTCGCAGGCAATAAAGGCCACAGCTGTCGCTATTCGCTGCACTTTATGAACTCCGGGCATAACGTCGTGGAGGATAACTACTACGACGGCAATAGCGTGGGATTATTTTTTATGTTTTCAAGCGATAATATCGCCAGACGTAACATCGTGCGCAACGCAGACGGCGCTTACGGCGTAGGCATAGGTATGAAGGATAGCTCAAATTTTACGATCACCGACAATAAAGTCATCTACAACGCCCGCGGATTTTATCTGGATCAATCCCCCTATCAGCCGGGCTCACTTAACGTTTTTGAAAACAACGATATCGAATACAACAGCATCGGCGTGCAATTCCACGCCACGCAGCTAAAAAGCGTATTTAAAAACAATAAATTTAAAGGCAATATGGAGATTGTGCTAAACGATACGCCCCAATCCAAGCTCTTGCAAAACGAATGGAGTGGCAACTACTTCGACGATTACGACGGATTTGACCGCGACGGCGACGGTTACGGCGACGTTAGCTACAGCTCATATGCTTATGCCGATAGGCTTTGGGCGCATAAACCGAGTGTGCGGTTTTTTTACGGCTCCAGCGGGATCGCGCTTTTAAATTTCATTTCCAAGCTCGCTCCGTTTTCAGAGCCTGAGCTACTGCTAAAAGATCCAAAACCTAGGATGAGGCAATGATAAAGAATAGACGCGAAGCGATAAAACTACTCGGCGGAGCGCTCGGGACACTCGGGGCAGCGAACTTATTTGCGGATGGAAATTCTACCAATTCCGCGGGCAGTGAAGCGCAAAATTTAAACGAGCAAAATTTCGTAAATTCTGCAGGACAAAATTCCGCGCCGAATTCTATAAAACAAAATTCTAGCGGGGATTCCGCCTCTTTATATCTGCGCCCACCCGGAGCGCTAGCGGAACGAGGCTTCCGCTCTAGCTGTATCAAGTGCGGTCAATGCGTGCAAGTCTGCCCCTATCACAGCATCTATCTGCTCGATATTACGCATATTTTTGACATCGGCACGCCCGTCATCGACGCCAAAGAGCGAGGCTGTTATCTTTGCGGCGCGCTTCCTTGCGTGCTCGCCTGTCCAAGCGGCGCGCTCAGCCACGAGACGAACGAGCCTAAAAAGGTCAAAATGGGTATCGCCGTGATCGAAAATTTAGACGCCTGTTTGGCGTATCGCGGACAGGTTTTAAAATCTAGCGATCTGCGCCTAAAGCCCGCCAAGACCGAGCAAGAGCGCGAGCTAAACTCAGCGCTAGCGGCGAAAGAGGGCAAGCCCTGCGATCTGTGCGCGTCGCTGTGCCCTTACCCGCAGCCGCTTGAAGCTATTGCGATGATAAAGGCGAATGAACATTTCGCCCCGCAGATCCGTAGCGCTTGCGTCGGCTGTGGCGCGTGCGCAGAGCTCTGCCCGGCGCGTATCATCGAGATAATCCCGCGGGCGGATTACAAATCAATCTATGAAGGAAAACAATGAAAAACTCCATTAAATTCTACCTCTGCTCGCTAGCTGCGGCGCTTTTGTTATGCGGCTGCGGAGATGACGGTGATTCAAGCTCCGCCGCTGCAAATTCCGCAGGGCAGAATTCCGTTTCGCAAGGCCCCGCAGGGCAAAATTCTGCGGATCAGAATTCCGCGAGTTCAAATTCCGCATCGCAGAGCGCGGAACAAAATCATACTGCAAAGCCTCGCATCAGCGTTAAAAGCGGCGAAGCGCCCAAGAAGGACGATAAGTTCGTAAGCTACGATTTTTACGGCGAGCGAAAAGTAAATTTTAATCTAAACGGCGACGTGAACGAGACGACTAAAAATATCGTGGCGTATTCGAGCATCAAAAACCAATACGAAAAGCTAAATTTCGATCTGATGAAAAAGCGCCTTGGGCATGATTTTATCCTGCGCTGCTCGGCGTGCCACGACGACTACGCCAACGGCATCATAGGTCCGTCGCTTCTGGATAAAACCGACGCGCAGATCGTGGATATGATTAAAAAGTATAAATTCAAAGAAAAGCCTAATCCTCTTATGGTGCAGCTCGTAAACGGCATGAGCGAGCAGCAGATAGAGACGATGGCGAAAGAAATTTACGAGTTCAACAAACAATTTAAGGAGCAGAAATGAAACCGGGCAAAATTTTAGCTTTGATTTTGGGTGTAGCACTGATCGCGCTGATGATCTTTATGGCTAGTTCGGACGATTCTAGCGCGCCGCAGCAGGAAGTCAAGCCGCAAGCGCAAGCAAAGCCCGCACCGCAGAGCAAAAGCGTCGATCTCATCGACGATAAGGATGTGAAAAATATTAAAATTTTGCAGCAGAGCGTCAAAGAGCGCGATTTTAAGGTTAGTAGCTCCTATCTGGTAAGCTGCGCGCCCTGCCACGGCGATGACGGACGCGGCAAGATCGCTCCGCCGATCGGCGGCAAGAGTAAGGATCAAATTTTAGCAAGCCTTAAAGATTACAAGGCGGGTAAGATCAAAAATAGCCTAATGAGCGGGCTTTTAACCAACGTAAGCGACGAGAGCCTAGATAAGCTCGCGGATGAAATTTCAAAATTTAAAGAGTAAGTCTTGGATAAATATAATTCGCGATGCACGATCAAAAATACGAGCTTTTTCTCGACCTTCGCGCTTAAAAATAAAAGCGGCAAACTGCGCCCCAGCATTCGGGCGCTGCGCTACGCCACGGTATTTTTGGTGCATCTGCTTTTCGTGCTTTCCTTTCGCGCCGATATTCAAATTTTAGAAGGCGACATCAGCGGCTCGCGGATACTTGGCTTTCACCTAGCCGATCCCTTTGCCACCCTTGAGGTGATCGCCGCACATAAGGATCTGCCGATAAATTTGCTCATCGGCTCGGGCACCATATTGCTGTTTTACTTCATCGCGGGCGGTAAGGCTTTTTGCTCGTGGATCTGTCCTTACGGAGCGCTTAGCGAGATCGGCGAGAAGCTGCATAATACGCTAATTGCCAAGCACGTCATCAAGGAGCGCACCCTGCCTCGCGGTATGCGATATGCGATCTGGGCGGTATTTTTGCTGCTAAGTGCTATTACAGACCTGCTCGTTTTTGAAATTTTTAACGTAGTTGGAATTTTATCGCGCTTCATCATCTACGGCTTTTCGCTGGCGGGGCTTTGGATCGTTTTTGTGTTTTTGCTCGAAGTATTTTTTAGCAGGCGGGTGTGGTGCACGCACCTATGCCCGCTAGGCAGCACCTATTCGCTTGCGGCGAAAGCAAGCCTTAGCAAGATTACTTGGGATAAGAGTAGGTGCGATCACTGCGGCGTTTGCCAAGACGTCTGCTTCGTCTCGCACGTACTGGATATTACCAAAAAAAAGGCATCCGAAAACCTGGGCGATAAGAGCAAATTTATGCTAAAAGGGATCGACTGCACGCTATGCGGACGCTGTATCGACGTGTGTCACCAAGACGCACTCGGTATCGGCAATAAGCTAAAAGATATGATCTAAGGAAGCCTATGATAGAGATTAAAAACGTAAGCAAGAAATTCGCAGATCAATTCGTTTTAAAAGATATCAATCTAAATATCGATGATGGCGAGCAAGTGCTTTTCGTCGGGCAAAACGGAGCGGGCAAAAGCTCGCTGATGCGGACGATTTTAGGCGAATACATACCCACAAGCGGCAGCGTCGCTATCGACGGATTTGATTCATTTAAGCAGCGTAGCCGCGCTCTACGCGGTATCAGCTTCGTGCCACAAACCCCGCCGCCGCTTAAGCTGAGCCTAAATGAGCTCATCTACTTCGCCGAGCGCACGGCGGACGCAAGCAGAGCGGATATAGTAAAATTTTGCGGTGAAATGGAGCTTGATCTGGGTTCAAATTTAAACAAACCCTTTCATAAGCTATCCGGCGGTATGAAGCAGAAATTTTTAATTGCGCTAGCATTCGGCAGAGCTAGCAAGGCGATGATTTTCGACGAGCCGACCGCCAATCTCGATCCGAGCGCGCGCGAGCGTTTTAAGACGCTTTTGCACAACTACGCAAAAGATAAGAGCTTGATCTTTATCTCGCATAGGCTCGAGGAAGTGGGAGGGCTGGTAAAAAGAATGATTTCAATGGATCTAGGGAGGATCGTAGATGACAAAAATGTTTAAAATTATGCTTTGCGCACTTGCGGCGCTTACGTTTTTAGGCTGCGGCGACGAGAAAGACTACGGCAACGTCCATTACGACAGAGACGTGTGCGAGCACTGCCAGATGGCGATCAGCGACAACCGCTTCAGCGTCGATGTGCGCGTGGACGGCAAAAACCACTACTTTGACGACATCGGCTGCTTAGTGGATTTTATGGTTACCAACGACAAACTTAGTTGGCTGAAGGACGCCAAAATTTACATCAACGACGCTAGCGGCAACGGCGAGTTTATCGACGCACGCACGGCGCACTTTTATCGCGGTTTTAAAACCCCTATGTCGTTTGGCTGGGGCGCGTTTAAAAACAAGCAAGAGGGCAAGCAAGACTTCAGCTTCGATCAAGTAGTCGCGGCGCTTAAAGCAGGCGGCGGCTCGCACGGCATGGGAATGGGCGATATGGGTCGCGATGCGCACGGCAATATGGGAAGCATGCACGGACACGGCGACATGGGCGGAATGAGTGGAATGCAAGACCCTCACTCCGCAGAGCACCGCATGAGCGGACCTAAGCATGATATGGGCGGCGGCGATGCAGGCAGCACGGCGCACCCTCAAAGCTCACCGCACGATATGCACGAAAGTAACGGCACTGCGCACGATATGCATTCGGGGCACGCGCATTAAGGCCGTTTGCTTAAGACGGATTTTAAAAGGCTAGGATTTTGCGCTAAATTTAAAACGTAAAATTTCAGCGCATCGCCCACGCCGCCATAGATGAGATAAAATTTTAATTTGCAGCTGCGGCGTGAGGCAAAGCTAGGCTTAGAAAACGACCGCGAAATTTTATCTTGCGACGCGGCTAAATTTAATGTACAGCATGAAATTCCGTTCTGCACTTTAAATTTACGCGGACGCGCTAGCTTAAAATTTCGCTGTAAATTTAAAATTTATCTGGCGCGGAATTCGCCGCTTCGGGATTTTTAGAATTTTAAAATTTTATGCCGCGGAATACGCCCGGCTTTGGAATTTTACGGAGCTGAAATTTAAGCGCCCCTGTCAAACGGCTAAATTTTAAAACTACGACGGATGAGTGATAGTAGGTAGCAAACGACGCGCTGTTTGAGTGCGCCGCAAGCTCAGGCTTTAAATTTAAAATTTATGCGCGGTCCACGGTCGCAGGCGGCGGATAAAATTTTGCCGCCTATTTAAAGCTTGGCTGGCAAATTTAAGGCTGCAAAATCCGCGCGGCGAAACGGAGCCGAGCTTAAAAACGCGCATTTAAGCCGCGCGAGAAATCTAAATTTAAAAAGCGCGCCGAGGCGCAATAAAGGAAAAGAATGAAAAATTTACTCACCATCGCCGCTTTGGATATCAAAGAGTCCTTCCGCTCGCGCTGGTTTTTGCTCTATCTGCTGATCTTTAGCGGGCTCGTGGCGGCGTTTTTCATCACGGGGGTGACCGACTCGCGCGTGCTCGGCTTTAGCGGGCTTTCGCGACTGCTGCTGCTGTTTATTCAGATCTGCATCATCATCCTGCCCGTCTTCGTGCTCGTAACCACCAGCAAGGCGATCCTAGCCGATCGCGACCTAAACATCCTCGAATACCTGCTAAGCTTTCCGATCTCGCAGGCGCAGTATTACTACGGCAAGGCGCTAGGAAGGCTGTTTGGAGTGTTCGTGCCGATATTTTTGTCGCTGCTGCTCGCGATCGTTTGGGGCGCGATCAAAGGCACGGGCATTCCGTGGGCGATCTGCCTGCTTTATGCGGGGCTGCTTTTTAGCTTATGCGCGGCGTTTTTAGGGATCGCTTTTTTGATCTGCGCCGTTTCAAAAAGCCAAGAGATGGGGCTTGGGCTCGCGTTTTTCGTCTGGCTTTTCTGCCTTGCGTTTTTGGATCTCGTGCTGATCGGACTGCTCGCAAAAACGGGCGTGAACGAAAATCTGATCTTTGCGATCGCCCTAGCAAACCCGATGGAGGACTTCCGCATCGCCGCTATCAGCCTATTTGATCCCGATCTTGCGGTCATCGGCACGACGGCGTATTTTATCCTAGATCACTTCGGGCGCGGGCTTTTCATCGCCTTTTCGCTGCTCTATCCGATCGCGCTGGGCGCGGCGAGCCTGATTTTGGGCTATTTTATCTTTAGATCGAAGGATTTAGCGTGAAATTTCCACTCATTTTGGCGGCATTTATAGCGCTTTGCGGCGCAGCAGAGATGCAAAATTCGACGGCTCAGAGCTCCGGTTCGGCGCAAAATTTGGACACGCCCAATACAGGCTCCGGCTTGGCGCAGAATTCTAAAAGCGTGCGCGATCTTACGTGGCTTAAAGACGTAAATCTTACCTGCGCCAAATACGGCATCGATACTAGCGCGCACCCTGAATTTCGCGCCTATGCAAGGTTCAAAGACGGCAGCGCGCTCGCGTTTGCTTCGCCCAAGGCGATGTTTGCATATTTTTTCGAGGGCGAAAATTTGAGCGGCAATAACGGCGGGGC
This sequence comes from uncultured Campylobacter sp., assembly GCF_938045595.1. Lineage (GTDB taxonomy): Bacteria > Campylobacterota > Campylobacteria > Campylobacterales > Campylobacteraceae > Campylobacter_B. The sequence continues at coordinate 6,274 of NZ_CALIBB010000111.1, read as the reverse complement.
TTCCGCAGAGGAAAATTTGATGAGCAAAAATCCCGCTAGCGGCAATTTCGGCGAGTCAAATTCCACGAACGCAAATTTCGGCGGCGCGGAGCTTTACGTCACCGATTACGCAAGCGGCGAAATTTTGCGGGCGCAGGACGCGTTTTATGTATTCGGCAGCGTGCTGCAAAGCGCCAGAGGCGACGATCTTATCACGTTTGCGAGATTGCGTGATGCGCAAGACTTCATGCGCGAGAAAAAGGGGCATAAAATTTTGCAGTTTCGCGAAATCTCCGCCAAGCTAATCGATTATCTAAGATGATCGAGCCGCTTGGCGAAATTTAAACTAAGTTATTTAGTATATTTTATTCATAAAAATTTATCTTTTATTTTAGTGCGCTATTAAGGGAATTTAAAGCAATTAAAAAATACAATCACGTTAAATTTTATCTATAAGAATTAAATAATGTAGTTTTTTAGTATATTATTAAGGACTACATTCTCGCTTATTTTTAAAATAAATTTTAAGGAGACAACCATGGCAAACGACAAAATCTCAAAACAAAAAGACTCACGCAAGAAGGCTGCGACGGATGAAAATTCCGCTGCGAATAAGGGGGAAAATTTTGCCGCAGACGCGGTCAAAAGCTCCGCCGCATCCGTTTTCGACAAAAGTGCAGGCACTGCTAAAAATTCCACCGCAAACTCTATAACTTCCGCCTCGCTTACTCGCGACAAAATTTCTAAAAATCTCGCTACAAGTGAGAATTCCTGCGACGAGTACGACTGCGAAGCCAAAAATTCCGCGTCTGGCTACGATGATAGCGCAAGCTCTGCTTCAAGTACGAACTTTGCGGCGCACTCAAGCACTCAAAGCGTAGGCAACGCTAAAAAATCCGCAATAAACTCTACAATAAATTCCATGGCTGATTCTTTGACAAATTCCATCTCAAATCCTGCGAAGAGCCCAAGTAGCGACGATCACATCTCTTACTCGCACGAGCATAGCGATAACTCCGCAATCCACTCGCATCTACGCGACGAAGATCTTGCGACCCACCCACACGATCAAGAAGAAAACCTCGCAGCTTATTTGCACGAATACAGCGCAAATTCTGCGGCGTATTCGCACGAGCGCGACGAGGATTCCGTCATCAGCTCACACGAGCACGACAAACATTGCCATGATCACAAGCCTCACTCTCATCGCGCGATTATCGGATTTGACGAACACGGCATCCCAAAAGTTTTAGTGCCCGCAGAGGCTAGTCCGCACACACATAAAGACGCGCAGGGCAATCTTTTCGAGCATTTTCACGAGGCGGAATTTACGGCGGATTATATGAAGGCGTTGCTTGAATACAAAAAGACCTTCCCTACAAAGCAAGAAGTACTTGAGAAAACCCCTGATCCCGCCGTGCGCGAAATGATGCTTAGGATGGAGCAGATCGGCGTAGATACGGCGTTTGATCGCTTCGATAAACAGATGCCTATGTGTAGCTATGGGCTTAGCGGAGTATGCTGTAAGATCTGCAATATGGGACCTTGCAAAATTACTAAAAAGGCCGATCGTGGCACTTGCGGTGCGGACGCCGATCTCATCGTGTCGCGCAACTTACTGCGCCAAGTAGCTGCGGGCGTAGCTCAACACGGCGCGCACGCCAGAGAGCTTCTACTGTCGCTAAAATGGGCGGCACAAGGCAAGCTAGATCTGCCAATCATAGGCGAATACAAAATCATCAATACCGCCAAAGCCTTTGGAATTCCAACTGAAGGCAGAGAGTTAAAAGAGGTAGCGATCGAGCTTGCCGATACGCTTTTGACAGATCTTTCGCAAAGCAGCGGCGAGTATAAAACCATCACTGCGCTCGCACCCAAGGAGCGTCAAGAGGTATGGCGCAAGCTGGATATCTTGCCGATTAGTGCGTATAACGAAGTCTTTGAGGCGTATCACCGAACGGGTGTAGGCACGGACGGAGACTGGCGCAGCGTGATGCAGCATCTTTTGCGCTGCGGGCTTGCTTTTACCTTCACCGGCGTAGTAGCTGCGAATATCGCTACGGATGCGCTATTTGGCGTAGGAGATCGCGTAACTTCCAAAAGCAATATGGGCGCACTTAAAAAAGGCTGGGTCAATATCGCCGTGCACGGACATCTGCCGACATTAGTAAGCCTAATAGTGGAGATCGGAAATTCTAAAGAGTACCAAGACAAGGCTCGCGCAATAGGCGCGCAGGGGATCGCATTTTACGGCGTGTGCTGTTCTGGGCTATCGGCGATGTATCGCAACTGGGGCGTCGTGCCGCTCTCAAACGCCGTAACTGCCGAACTCGTCATAGGCACGGGCGCACTTGATCTGTGGGTAGCCGATGTCCAAGATGTCTATCCTGCGATCATGGATGTAGCTAACTGCTTCCAGACCAAGGTCGTTACCACAAGCTCATCAGCTAGGCTTCCCGGAGCCGAGCATATAGGCTACGATCATCACCATAGCAATATCGCCGAGACTAGGAATTTGGCGCGTAAAATTCTAGACCGCGCATTGCAATCTCACGAAAAGCGTAAGGGGCTACCGGTATATATCCCGCCGTACGAAGTCGAGGCCGAAGTGGGCTTTTCGGTAGAATTCGTCCATAAGCACTACGGCGGCATGGAGCCGTTAGCGCACGCGCTAAAAAGCGGTGAAATTTTAGGCATCGTAAATATGGTCGGCTGCACCAATCCTAAAGTGCCTTATGAGCGCGCTATCATAGATGTCGCACAAACCCTAATCGAAAATAACGTCCTAATCCTAACCAACGGCTGCGCGTCGTTCCCGCTAATGAAGCTGGGCTTTTGCCAAAAAAGCGCGTATAAAAAAGCAGGCGCGTCGCTGCGGGCATTTTTAGAAAAAGATGAGCTTCCGCCGGTATGGCACGTGGGCGAGTGCATCGATAATACCCGCTCCAGCGGAATTTTCGCAGGTATCGCAGGGGTGCTAGACAAAAATCTCTACGAGCTGCCGCTTGCCTTCACCTCTCCCGAGTGGGCGAACGAAAAGGGCGTCGATGCCTCGCTCGGATTCCGTCTAATGGGCATCGACTCATATCACTGCGTCGAGTATCAAATCCACGGCTCCGCAAATGTCATACACTTTTTCAAAGAGGGCACCAGGCGTGCGCTTGGCTCTGTGATGCACGTAGATACCGATCCGGTCGCGCTCGCGCTAAAAATGGTAAGCGACATGCGCTTAAAACGCAAAGCTCTAGGCTGGCAGTAGCGACGACGGATTCATTTCGCATCGCATTTTAAGCGATGCGAAATTTCATGATAAAATTTAACTCCTTGCGGGCAAATAAAATCCCGCAGCTAAACGAGTAGTAAAATTCTACGACTAAGTGGCTAGCAAAACCGGGGTCAAATAAAGAGAAAATTTTCGCGCCGCATCCGTTCGTGGAATTTTAAATCAAATCTTCAAATCCTACGTAAAATTTTGCCGCACGCTGTGTCTGCTGCTAAATCGGCGGAATTTAGCCGGGCAAATTCCGCCATCAGGTTTAAGTCTATCTTTCGCGAAAGGATGAAATTTTAAAATTCCATCTTGGCGTAAATTTCGTAGACTCTCATCTGAAATCCGCAAGCTAAATTTTGCTAAAAGCCTTATTGCACAGAGCTGCACGCCATTAAATTTTGCTCACGTATATGAAAGCCGAAATCATAAAAATTTAATATGATATGTGCTAAAATGCCACATCTGTTTAAGGATTTAGATGTATAAATCAAAGCCGCTGCAGCCACTGCGTCATCATCGGTAGGAGATGTCGCACGAGGCGGAGGCACTGCTCTGCTGCCAAGTCCTGCGTTTCGCAGCTTGAGGCGGTGCGGCAAAAGCGCGTCTGTGCTGCGCCTGCAAACATTTTCGGCTGAGACCGCACGGGCGCGAGGGCGCCACTGCAAAGCTTGCAGGCGGTTAAAATTTCCATCCGGATCTTTTCTGAAGTATTGATCTTGGGGCCATCACGAAGGAATTTTACCGCAAGCCTCTCGCCTACGAGCCGGAGGGCGGAATTTTAAGCGGGTTTCAACGAGGCGAAATTTCAAAGATTAAATTTAAGACAAAAGATAAAATTTAAAGCAAGGGAAGGTATGAAAAATTTTAAATTTATGCTCGCGCTGCTGATACTGGCGACGATCGCGACGATCGCGATATCGCTTTGTATAGGGCGCTTCGGCCTAAGCATCGCCGAGGTTTTAAAAGCGCTTAGCGGCGGCGAGGTAGCGCAAAACGTCCACAACGTCGTTATGGATGTGCGCTTGCCGCGCATCATCGCCGCAGTGCTCGTGGGCGCGGCGCTTGGCATCAGCGGCACGGCGTATCAGGGCGTCTTTAAAAACCAGCTCGTCTCGCCCGATCTCTTAGGCGTAAGCGCGGGAGCTTGCGTGGGCGCGGCGATCGCGATCCTGCTTGATCTAAATATCCTTTTGATCCAGCTTTTCGCCTTTGTTTTCGGGCTTGCGGCGGTTTGCATTACGCTTCTAATCACGCGCGCGCTGCGTTCGAGCGCCACCATAATGCTCGTGCTTGCGGGCATCATCGTAAGCGGTCTGATGGGCGCGCTGATCGGATTTTTAAAATTTATGGCTGATCCCGAGACGAAGCTTGCAGACATCGTGTATTGGCAGCTAGGAAGCCTCGCGAAGGTCGATCCCTCCGTGCTAGCGATGATAGCGCCGGTGATGGGGGTTTGTATCGCTATCTTGGTGCTGATGAGCTACCGCATAAACGTCCTATCCATGGGCGATGCGACCGCGGCGAAGCTAGGCGTAAACGTCGTGCTGGAGCGGGGCATCATCATCGTCTGCGCGACGCTGCTAACCGCAAGTAGCGTGTGTATCAGCGGCATAGTCGCGTGGGTGGGGCTTTTGATGCCGCATCTAACGCGCATGATCGTGGGCGTGAGCAACACCAAAGCGATCCCCGCGAGCATATTTTTAAGCGCGATCTTCGTGCTCATCGTAGATGACGTAGCGCGCAGCATAAATCAAAGCGAGATCCCGTTAGGGGTGCTTACGGGCTTTATAGGCACGCTATTTTTTATATTCATCCTGCTTAAAAACAAAAGGAAGCTAAATGGTTAGGGTTGAGAGCTTAGACTTCAGCTACGTAAAATCCGCCCCTCTAACGCTGCGCGACGTGAATTTGCACCTCGAAGCGGGCGCGATGCTGACGATTTTGGGGCAAAACGGCGCGGGCAAATCGACGCTTTTAAATTTAATCAGCGGCACGCTTGAGCCCCTGCGCGGTAAAATTTCAATTGACGGCAAGGATATGGCGAGTCTCAGCGCCAAAGGGCGCGCCGAGATCATCGGCTACGTCTCGCAAAGCGAGGTCTGCGAGTACGACTACAGCGTCTTCGAATACGTCCTGATGGGGCGCACGGCGCATATCGGGATCTTTTCGCAGCCGAGCGAAAACGACTACAAGCTCGCGCAGCGCTACATGAAAATGCTTGAAATTTGGCACCTAAAAGACAAGATCATCACGCGCCTAAGCGGCGGCCAGAGGCAGATGGCGTCCATCGCGCGCGCCCTTTGCAGCGAGCCTAAGATCGTGATCTTCGACGAGCCTACCTCGGCGTTAGACTTTGCCAACCAATACAAATTTCTCCGCGCCACGAAGGAGCTTCTCAAAAACGGCTACACCGTCGTTTTGGCCACGCACAATCCCGATTTCGCTCTGCTTTTAGGCGGATACGTCGCGCTCGTAAAAGGCGGCGGCGAGGTCGCATACGGCAAGGCCGAGCAGATCATAAAAAGCGAAATTTTAAGCAAACTATACGATCTGAAGCTCGACGTCAGCTACAACGAAAAGGTCGGCAGGGTCTGCTGCTTGACGTATCCGTTTTGATCTTGACTTCTCGCGGCGGCTAAGCCGCCGCTGCGAGCGGGAGTGCAAGCACTCCCTGCACCCACCTAAAGTTACGGCAGGCTAGCGCCTGCATTTTTATTGGTTTAACTTCGCGGAGGGGGTACAGCTCGTCCTTAAATATAGGAGCTTCTTAAATTTAAAATTTTATCGGTTTGGCTGTGCGAGCAAGAGGACTTAATGAACGCTAGCGGCGGTAAAATTTTAGCGTCCGCGGCGGGGATTTTGCGACGGCGAAATTTTAAAATTTCAAAGCGGGCGGTGGGGCCGGAATTTTAAAATTTGTTCCGAATTTTAAGCATAAAAATCAAAATTTATCGTTACAATTACGTAGAATTTTTAAGGAGTAAAAATGAAAAAAATAGTTCTTTTAAGCGCAGCTGCGGCGCT
>NZ_CALIBB010000110.1 GCF_938045595.1 uncultured Campylobacter sp. | reverse complement strand
AGCGCCCTTTCGCAGCTCATGGCGCATTTTTAACAATACGTCGTTGAAATCGGCGTAGTTAAATTTCGCCTTTTCCTCCTCAAACTCGCGCAAAATATCTGCGTAAATTTCGGCAAATTCCGCCTGATCCTCGTAGTTTTTGCTAAGCCACGTCTCAAAACCCGCGTTCATCTCCTTGTTTTGATACAGCGAGTACACGTCGTACAAATATGCCCCGCCGTAGGGGCGCGCGTCGCTTACGTGATAAAATTTTCGCCTTTCTACGAGGCTTTTTAGCAGGGTTTTTAGCTCGGCGGGCTGCTTTAAGATCACGCCTTTGCCCAGCTCGCGAAGTAGGGCGTAGGATACGGCGTGGAAGGTGCCCGCGACGATTGCGGAGGTGATCTTTTTATCAAAATGCCGCTGCAGCCTCGCTATCATCTCGCTCGCGGCCTTGTTCGTAAAAGTAAGAAGCAAAATTTTTCTAGGGCTCGTGCCGAGATTTAGCAGATGAGCGATCCGCGCGACGATGGTGCTGGTTTTACCCGTGCCTGCGCTTGCGATTATTAGATTGTGCCCCGCAGGAGCGGTTGCGGCGGCGTATTGTTCGGTATTGAGCTTAGCTAGAGCGTCCAAGATTATTCCTTTGCAAAAAGACGCCATTATAGCCTAAAATCATTAAAATTCTTTGATATAATTGCGCGATGAAATTTCTAAAATTTATGTTAAAAATCGCGCTATTTTGCGCATTTGCATTCGCTCTGTTTTTGATCCTAGACGCGCTTTATCCGCTAAATTTGGATATGCTAAATAAGCAGAAGAGTAGAATTTTATATGACCGAAACGGCGAAATTTTAAATATGCAGATCAGCGACGATCAAATTTGGCGCTTTTACGCGAGCGCGGACGAGATACCGCCGCGGCTGAAACAAAGCGCGATCTACTTTGAAGATCGCTATTTTTACTACCATTTCGGCGTCAATCCAGCCTCGATCCTGCGCGCGGCTACGTATAATTTTACGCAAAATTTTACTAAAAAAAGCGAGGGCAACGTCGAGCGCGTCGGAGCCTCCACTATCACAATGCAGGTTGCGCGTATGATGCGCCCCAAACAGCGCAGCTACAAAAACAAAATCATCGAAATTTTCAACGCCTTTCAGCTGGAGTGGCACTTCAGCAAGGATGAAATTTTAGGAATGTATTTCAACCTCGCCCCATACGGCGGCAATATCGAGGGGGTCAAAACCGCGGCGTATTTTTACTTCAAAAAGGACCTGCGCGAGCTTAGCAACGCTCAAATCGCGCTTCTTAGCGTGATCCCAAAAAACCCGAACAAAAACCGCCTAGACCGCAGATCAAACATCAACGCGCTTAAGAACCGCCTAATTTCGCAGCTGCGAGAGGGCGGCGTGATCTCGCAAAGCGAGTATGAGCGCGCTCTTGCCGAGCCGTTTTCGCCCAGACGCTACGCAGCGCCCAATTACGCGCCGCATTACGCGCTACTGGCGTTTAACAATTATAAAATGCAGAATTTTACCGCCAAAGATGACGTAAATTTCACTCAAAATTTAGATTCGGGCGGCACGCCCGGCGCGACATCGGAGCAAGCAAGCTCGGCTGCGCGCAGAGCTGCGGCGGAGGCAGAGTCAAATTTTTCGGATGCGGCTGGTGCCGAAACAAATTTTAGGGTTGCGGCGAAGGTTGAGCTGAATTTATCAAGCGCTGCAAACACGCAGGCGGGGGTGGATTCGAAAGAAACGAATCCCAAAGAGGCGGATTTTAAAACTAATGCGCCGAAGAGTTTAAATTTAAGCGAACGAACTAGCCTAAATTTAAACGAGCGCGAAGGCGCAGAATCGCAGGCAGGCACGAAACTGAATGAATCAAAAAGCGTAAAACCAAATGAACGAGAGGGCGCAAATTTGGATGAGTGGAGAGATTTAATTAATGCCGCCCATCCGTCGCAAAACTCGCAAAGTCTAAATTTAAACGAGCGGCAAGATGCTGCGCGTTCGCCGCGAAATTTTAGCGCAGATACAAATTCAAATAAATCGCAAACCGAGTATTCGCTGCAAAATCCGAATGCGGATATGAATTTAAACAAGCGGCAGAATGCCATCGGTGCCGCACATCCGCACCAAGACCCGCAAAATTCGCAAAAGCTAAATTTAAACAATTGGCAAGGTACCGCGCATTTGCCGCAAAATTTGCAGGCAGATGCAAGCTTTGGCGAGCGGCCGAGCGTAAATTTTAGCGCGCAGACAAATTCCGCTTCGGGCACTAGGGCGCAAGCAGATTCCTCTTCAGACGCTAAAATGCAAACAGCTTCTGCTGCAAGCGCCGAATCGCAGGCAAATTCCGCTCCCAACGCCAAGGTGTCGCAAAATTTCGCTTTAGCCGCCCAGGCGCAGATAAATTCCGATCTAAACGCCAAATCGCGGGGAAATTTCGCAAATTCCGAAGCGAGCGCGCAGTCTAAAGAGCAAGCTGCGCGAGCGCAGGAACTTGCGCGTCTAAACGAGGGTAAAATTTATTCAAGCTTGGATCTGAAAACCCAGATCGCGCTTGAAAATTTCTTAAAAGATGAAATTCTTGAGCTTCGCAGCAAGGGGGTGCGAAACGGCGCTGCGGTGCTGATTGATAACAAAAGTATGAGCGTGATCGCCTATGTCGGCAGCCACGATTTTAGCGCTAATGAGGGGCAAAACGACGGCGTGTGCTCACAAAAAAACGTAGGCTCGACGCTCAAACCCTTCATCTACGCCAAGGCCCTTGAGCACGGGCTCATCACCCCTTCAAAGAAGCTGATCGACGCGCCGATAACCTTCGCGGGCTACGTGCCGCGCAACTACAACCAGGGCTTCATGGGCGCGGTGAGTGCGACCGACGCGCTAAGTCTGAGCCTAAACATCCCTGCGGTAAAGCTAAATTTGATGCTGGGTGACGACGGGCTGTATGAAATGCTATCAAATGTGCATCTGGCGGAGTTTAGCAAGGATTATTACGGCGCAGGTATCGCGCTGGGCAGCATTTCGATGAGCCTAATGGATCTTGCTCGCCTTTACAGCGCGTTTGCAAACGGCGGAAAGCTACGAAAGCTCGAAATAGCGGGCGTAAAGATCGGCGACGATGCTAAAATTTTAACCCCGCAGAGCGCCTACATCGTAACGCAGATGCTAAGAAACGCGCCGCGCTCCTACCTAGGCTCGGTGTGGCAAAATACCCTAAACGCGCCGCCGCTGATGTTTAAAACGGGCACGAGCGCCGATGCGCGCGATCTCTACACCGTCGCTCTGACGCCGAAATTTACCCTCGGCGTCTGGCTGGGAAATTTCGATGGCTCCAAGACTAGGGATCTTAGCGGCGGCGTAAGTGCGGCAAAAGTCGCGTTTAATATGTTTGCCTTCCTCGATAAATCGGGCATGCTGGGCGAGGCGGAGTTTGCGCGTCCTGCGGGCGTGAGCTTTC